>JAYUEN010000286.1:0-103603 GCA_043739185.1 Bdellovibrionales bacterium | reverse complement strand
TGTGGATTTTTAAACTCAAGATACATTAACACAACGTCCTGGTTTTGGTGTCTACCCCTCTTGGCATAATCCAGACCCTTCTACTTTACCGAGAACCGTTTTTAGCACGCGTTTTCAGACGCCGCTGCTCGATTGGGCTATATATATAAGAGGAAAGTGTCTTTTGTCATAAAAGGCCTGTTCAGCACCAGCCACCATTTAAATCAAAGCCGTCTCATATTGAGACAATCTGTTTTTAATTCAATTCAGTAGAGGCCAGCTGTTTACTGATTAGACGCTCGTGTAACAAAAGGGTGCAAATTTGCGCGTCGAGAATTCAGGCTGATAGAAGGGGTCGTATATAAGTTCTCAGCTACAATAAATGGAGTGTTCGAAGTTGAGATTCGATCTGGCGTGGCACACTTCTGGCTATATAGCTAAGTAAGAGCTTAAATTAATTTTCACGATGAGCAGTGAAATACGAAGGAGAGATTATGAAGATAACTAAATTAATGTTGGTGGCGGCGACTCTTTTAATGAGTGTGGGCGCTAAATCCGTAAATATGAGCGATCCAGTATTTAACCCAGACTATGTGAAGCCATGCGCACAGCAAGTTACCGGAAATCAGCATGCGCGCACTGAAGATCCAATTGAGCTTAAGGAGACTGAAAAGCGGCCAGTATATAAGACGGCGGTTGGAAAAACATCTGATCATCAAGGTTAATTGTTTAGAGTTTCAAATTTTGAAATTTGATAAAACGCCTTTCTTTTTGGGGGCGTTTTTTTGCAGAAATCAGAGTTCTGACTCATCAATCATTTTGATGTCTTTGGTGTTTAAATTTGTATCTTTTTTTGAATCTACCGGGTCTTGCGCTGCCTCTTTGTCTAATAGCGACTTCGCTTCCGAAGACAATTTATGAATTTCATGTCGAATATCAAGTCCATGGTGAGCCGCAGCGGCTGTCTTTTTATTTTCTTTTGGATCATTTGATCCAAGTCGTGCGCCCATTTCTCCTCGAACAAAGTGGTAGCCATTGGATATGGCGCGGCTGGCACTGATACTAACGGAATTTAATATATGTACCAGGCTTGAGGAATGAAGCCAATTCTGAGAATGTTGCTCTAAATTGTGGTCGCCAATTTTAATTTGAAGGATCGCAATAATCATCGCGCTAAATAAAAAAACCTTTATAACGTAAAACATCTCCGACATGAATCCTCCTTAAACTATTTTAGCGATATCCATATCGCATGCCTTATCAAGAGTTTTGAGGAGCTGGTCTGCTTTGAATGGTTTAACGATATAATCGCAACATCCTGCCTCAAGTGCTAACATTACCATGCTTTCTTGGTCTGCCGTAGAAAAAGCAATTATTTTTGTGTTAGGAAGTGCCTTCAATATTTCTTTGGTCGCATCAATGCCTGATTTATGAGGCATGATCAGATCCATAAGAATTACTTCGGGCCGAATATTCAAAGCCAGTTCAACAGCTTCTGAACCGCTAACTGCTTCGCCTATAATTTCATAGGCAGAGTTTTTTAAAGTATGTCTGATTATTTCGAGGATGAAGGGCGCGTCATCCACCACCATTAGTTTCGTCATATTTTTATTATATTCTTGCGAGCCCGATCTCCCAAATAGATAATGAACGAAGCCATGAATCACATTCCTTCGTCCAAAGAAATTGTAGTTTTACTTGCTGGACTTTCGCCCATAGCGGGCTATTCCGTCATTTTGGGCGTTCTCACGCTTTGCGGATTTGGTCTGCCACTACCTGAAGATGTCACGCTTTTATTTGCTGGCTTGCTTGCATCCACTCATAAAATTAGTTTGGGCGGAGCCTTGATTGCCGGATTTTGTGGGGTTTTCATCGGTGATAGCATTTTATTTACGCTTGGTCGGCGCTACGGTAAAAAGTTATTTTCGATCAAACCATTTAGTTTGGCATTCCCGCCTCACCGTATTGAGGCGGCCGAGATCAGAATTATTCGCAATCAACATTTCATCTGTTTCATTGGTCGCTTTGTTCCTGGTTTGCGCGCCTGCATTTTTGCCTTGGTGGGTAGCATGGGAGTGAAGCCAAAAGTATTTTTTATTCAAGACGGTTTGGCGGCGCTGATCAGTGTTCCGGTATGGGTTTTTCTTGGATATTATACAGGAGAAAACTGGGATCTTGCAATTACACGAGCCCACGAAGCTCAATGGATCTTACTCAGTTTGCTAACCAGTTTAATTTTAGGATATGTTTTGTTTATGTTTT
Organism: Bdellovibrionales bacterium; assembly: GCA_043739185.1. Classification (GTDB taxonomy): domain Bacteria; phylum Bdellovibrionota; class Bdellovibrionia; order Bdellovibrionales; family JAMPXM01; genus JAYTQQ01. Next base: position 101,362 of record JAYUEN010000286.1, on the reverse strand, counting down.
ATAGACGACGTCGCGATCCGAAGTTTCGCATCTAAAACTTCGCCTTAGTTGCCCCATGTATAGCCAATTTGAATGAGCGTAAAAGTATTCGCAACACTTACATTGCTAAGGCTTTGGCTAGTTGCTGGATCAGCTTTTGAAGTCGTACCTAGATACTGATTTTTTTCAAAAATTTCTGAGACCTTCCAAAACATTTGATTTGAAGAGTCGATGTAAATTCGCCCGCCCAAACTCAAGGAAACGAGGTCGGATTCGGGGCTATCGCCTGATTGAAGGTTTGCAGTTGTAGGCGTTTCTTGATGTTTAGCCTTAGGCATGAACGAGACTCCAAGCTCCCATGAGTACTTCGTAGATTGCGGAATTTCGCTTAAGAGAGAAAGTTTTACACCAGAGGTTTCAAGGCGATTACGAATATGAGCATCACTGTCGACTTGAAATTGATAGTCCTCATAGTCGAGACCTAAGACCAAAGAATTCGCATTGCGCTTGTTTGAGTTGAAGTTTCGAAAGCGAACACCCGCTGTGATCCACTGTTGGGTAAGACCGGCATTTCGGGTGTGATCATAGGAATCATTAATGCTACCCGCGAGACTATTGATCAGCTGGCCATGAAGCGCGAAGTTTTTTTGCAGCCACGCAGACACATCTACTGAATAGGCCAAATTTGAAGTTGAATAATTGCGAAAGCTTAAGTCAGAGCTAGAATGGTTGTAGATAAAAGAAGGTGCGACACTAAGCTCAACTAGGTTTAATTTCTTTTCGTCAACAGGCGAAGCTAAGTTGGGTGTGGGAAGCTCTGTCGCCGCCGTCTGAGTCGTAACTGGACCGGTGGATTCAACTATATGCTTTTCAGGTTGTTTGCTTTCAATCACCGGAGCAACAGGCGTCGGCACAGGAGCATCGTCATCGCCGTCTGAATCTTCATGATTTGTGTCCGAATTCTTATCGTTCAATTTATCATTGGCTTTGGCTTGAGAAAATTTTTTCTTTTCAATTCCCGTCGTGTCTTGGTGTGGTTTGACGGTATACCGACCTGAGTCTAGTCCATTGGTTCGAGTCGATGCTTTAGCATCGCTATTCAAAAGTAAGCCTGAAGACGGATCAAGCTGCGCATTCGAGTTCTGCGAAAGTAAAAAGAATATAAAGAAACACAACTTCATAGAACCTCCATCGGAGAAAATGCAGAAGTCCTTGAAGCAAATTTGACGAGCGCAGTGATTCGATGCACACTGTTGTACATGACCCGAATCGGACTCACTATATTTATTGTATTTTGCTTGAATCAAACGACTTTTGCGCAGAACAAAGCCAACCCGCAGGAACTTACCGCTCAATACGTTAGTCAAGCAGATGACCAGGTCAGTATCAATCGCGTCGCTATTTTGCCGGTAACCGATAATCTAGATGGGATCTATGCCAGACCTCTCGAAAGCGAACTGATCAATCATGTTAAAAAAAATCATCAATGGGATATTGTCGAGAACAATCTATCTGAAACTCCCAGCATTGTAGACCTAGAAGAAAATCCCAAGGAGATGGCAAAGCTTTCTTCGCGCCTTGAAACCGATGCTATTTTGGTTTGTCGTATCAATAAAGGACCGGGTGGCACTTCGATACGTCTCGATTTATTTTTAAAGCGCGACAATAAATTATTTGCGCAAGAAGTATTGAAGGATTTTCCCCGCTTTGAAATCAATGAACTCAAAGAGCAACTCGCAAATTTGTATGCAAAGTTAATTGCTAAAATTCCTTATAGCGGGCAAATCCTGAGCCGCCAACAAAATCGCGTGACCATCAATATCGGAAAGTCAGATGGCATAAATAAGGATCAGATACTTAGCGTGATCCAAATAATTAAACTCAATCGTCATCCTAAATTTAATTTCATTATCAATACTGAAAAAGAAATTCTCGGAAAAATAAAAATCCTGAAGGTAGATGATAATCTGAGCTTTGCCACAATCATTACCGAGAAAGAAAAGAGCGCCATTCGAAAGGGCGCCAAAATTTCCGGAATTGATTTTGTGAATTATTCTGTTCCCGATGAGTTGAGCAATCCTTCGCAAAAAAGCGAATCTTTGAATGATCGTCAAGATTCAAATGTGAGTTTTGGTAAAGCGCCCAGCGAATGGGTTCCCACGCCACCGCCGATGTTTGGTTTGGTCGGAATCAAGTTGGGTCTCGGCACTTTTGGCGAAAGCATGAATCTGACCAATACGACGGCTTCGCTCAGTCCGGGGGGGCAAGATGGCAAGTCACCATTTTATCCGAGTTTAGATTTGTATGGCGAATTGTGGCTCAATCCGAAATGGCAAATGCGTGCTGAAATTATGCAGGGAGTGATCTCGACCAGCAATCCGCGTGCGGGTTCTACTCCAAGTAATTTAAACGATTCCTTGAGTTACTATAGTTTGGCGGTCGGCTATAATTTTTTACTGCGTAATGATTTCTTTGGTCCGAAGATTCGTCTTGATTTCGGATTGATGTCGTATCGGATGTTCGTAGATAGCTCACAGCCAGAATCTTTTACTACCGTAAATTATTCTGGAATTTTAGTGGGAATCACCGGTGTATTGCCCATCGATAATCGATCTAATTTGGTTATCGGGGCGACCTTCAATCTGGTATTACTGCCAAAATTGGTTGAGCAACCCGAGGCGTCCGGCGGTGGGCCGACTAATAATGTGAATAGTTTTTCGCTATTTCTTGAAAAGAAAATTCGAGAAAATATTAAGTTTGTTAGTTCACTAGATTTCTTATTGGTTTCAACCAGTTTTTCAGGAGTCGGAAACCGCGCCGGAGGCGAGTATGCCACCAGCCTCAGTCAAAGATTGACCACTGCTAATTTCGGTATCGCTTATCTTTTTTGAATTTCGCAGAGTACGTCATGAACGCGAATCAGTGGCATGCAATCATATTTGGGGCAAGCCTGCTTCAAACACCGAAATTCGCCAGGGCAATCAACCTCCGGAGTAAAGACTATGGTTTGCGCTCCTTGGGGCCCCCAGCGCTCAGGTCTTTGAACTCGAACGGGACTATAAATTCCAAAAGTTGGAACGCCTGTGGATGCTGCCAAATGCAAAACGCCAGTGCTGGGAGCTAGAACACCCAGCGAATTTTGCAATACATAGATGAGTTCGCTGCCATTAAGTTGCGAGTCTAAAAAACAAACGCGAGGATGCTTTGAAAAATTCTGTCGAATTTCGTTAAGGAAATTTTCGTCGGACTTTGTCCCGGTTATCACAATCATTTGAGTGCGCAGCAATTGGTCGATCAAATCAATGTAGTTCCTAATCGGCCAATTCAATGCTGAGCCTGACATACCAGGGTGGACGACAAAATACTTTTTCCTTTCTAAATTCCACTTTTTAAGATCATAGTTTTTTTGCGATTGGAGCTTTAAGCTTTGGCGCCCGATCTCTTGATCGGCTAGCCCCAAAGCCATTTCGACCAACGAAAAGTTGTATTCTAACTCAGATTTATTTGAAGCCGAACGTTTTTGCCGTATCGCTGGCTGATAAAAAAGAAATGAATACCACTGACTTTTTGGACCAGCCCGAATCGGAACACGGGCAACAAATAATAACAGGGCGATCCACCAGGGGGCATGAAAGACAATGGCCATTGAATATTTTGAAACGCGCAAAAGTTGATAGAGACGTTTAAATTCTTCGAAAGCGAAGGCCTTTTTGATTTGTAATGTTTTCCGCACGGGTAGTGCATTTGAGGGAATAAAGTCTAGACCCTCCGCTATCCACCATTCTGTTTGATAGCTTAAACGAGCAAGGCTTTCATCTACGGGTAAACTCAATACCAAATCACCAATGCGATCTGTGCGTATGAGCAAAACTTTTTTGTTCATAATAAATGGTATCAGTTTGATACAGCCGAGTCTATGGTCTCTAGCTGAATGGCCAAGTCAGGCTCGTCTTACTCGAGGCCTATTACTGGCCATTGGTTCAATTGTTTTATTAAAACAGAATACGTACTCTAAAGATGAGTCGGATGTTCCGACAAAGACAAAGCTCAATCATCTTATGTGTTTGAACTTTGCGGGGGCCGTATTATTAAATTTGTATTAGTGAGCTCATTCATTCTCTCACTCTTCAGTTGTAATCTCTCATCGCATGGGCCCACGAGTTCCTCAAACGATACTATTTCTTTTTCGGGATCCGGTGCAGGTTGCATCAGTACCGCTCTTCCCAATTTGCAAAATTTTTTCAATGCTCAGACCACCGATGATCAGGCAGCTCAGACTTGGTCATGTTTGAGCGGGGCCGTGCAAACATTTGAAAAATATGTTCGCAGTGAAGAAAATTCGGCGGACTTTACGCCGGCAGAGTTTCGCTCTTTTATTGAGAAGTATTTTATGGGGCAAATGACCATCAGTGATCAACTTCTTTCAGAGGTTATGCGACTCAAACAGGTGCTGATTGGCGGCACCATGGATCAAATAAGTCATAATGATCTTTTGCAGGTTGAAAAATTCTTAAATGCTTTGGAGAAAGAGGCACGAGCACTTAATCCACATATGAAGGTATTTGCGAATGTGATGAATCCAAGTCAAATAACCGCAAATGAAGTGGACGTTAATTTTGCTGAAATGCAATTGATCGAGTCTGCGCGGCGACTTGGTCAGCTTTTTAATGGCTCACAAACCGCATACAAAGTTTCTGATTTTCAAACTCTGATGTCAGAACTATCTCTGTTATATGATCAGTTGGGACATCATTGGTCAGGACCAGAATATATTATTGGGAAACTTGGCGCCTTTTCAAATGCCAAAGCTTTCTTCCTCAGTCCAAACCCAAACAATGTCGAATCAAAAGAGTGGCCTGATTTATTTTCAACGGCGGCCCAGCTTTATGGCATCTGGATGAGAGTCAGTTATATTTTGAATCCAACTCCACGACTCACTACGGGTTACGGTTTGGCGCAACTTATTTTGACCATGAATAAGGGATTTGAAATTGTGCAAGCCTCGATGAACCGAAAAGAAAATAAGGAAATAAGTTTTGATGCGTTTAATAACTTATTAACTACGGTTTTTGATCTGGGTATCATAAATAATCCAAAATTAATTAAAAAAACTCTACTCAATTTAGCGGCGCCGATATTCTTTAAGGTCTATAGTCCACAAATCGCTGGAGTGAGAGCGGTGCCTTCAGGTTTGGATCATAGAATTTTTACCATGATGAAAGATGACTTTGATGGCTGGGCCGAAATGCAACAGTTGTATGATTCGATCACAATGAATTTGCCAAGCCCGCAAAACAGTCCTTCACTTACTCAAATTCAAAGCCTTTGGAAGAATTTAAAGCCAATTCATAAATTGCAGTACGACGAGATTGCTGAGTTTCTTGCACGTAAGAATCCACAACAATTTAATTCAAATGGAACTTTGATTTTCGAAAAAAATATTGCCGGAAGAACTCTTGATCAGCCCGCGTTTACCGGGATCAATTGGCGCCGCATTTTTGTGTCTTCACTCATTCGGGGCTATGCGGATGATCCGAGTTTTCACTTCGCGGGCGTGACCAAGGATCAATTTCATCAATTTTATTATGACATCAACCAATTGGGCATCGACCTGCATTTTCTTGACCCGAGAGTTTCAAATATTTGGAGCAGCTTATTTTTGTATGCTCATCTCTTTCTTTTTTCAGGAGATACGAACCCTCGTTTGAGTTTTGAACAAGGTATGGACATTATTTCTTATTCAATGTCGGCCGGCCAAATGTCGAGACGCGCTTACAATGATCTCGCGGCGATTTGTCCGAATTTGCAACTCGATGTTTATAATCTGCCAATGTTAGATGTGGACTGCTATCGCTCAAACTTTAGATTGAATTTTGGATACTATTTTCAAGAACTACCTCATTGGACCGCAGCCGCAAGTAATTGGACCGAAACGCAGTGGAATGACTTTATGGTTAGCATTGAGACTTTGGCGCGTGTGCATGGCAATTCGAATCAACCAATGGAATCTGCAGATCTAGATAAAGCCTCAAATGTATTTGAATATATCGAAAGCATGTATGTGCTTTTTGATTCTGATAATTCTGGCACCATTAGCCTGAACGAATCTATGAATTTTTATCCCTTGATTGAGAGCTCATTAGCGGCTGCAAGTGGAATCAATGATGATACTTTAAATGAGTCGATTTTTACTTATATTATGAAGTGGGGCGTTGCGCCGACTAAAGACTTCATGGGTCTGGCAAAACTCTTTCTTTGGAAGTTGTTCAAAAACAATTGGGCTTATGATGAAGATCGCATTCAAATGATTAAAGTCCTCAATGCACTTTCAAATGCAAGTGGACCAAATCTCACGGGCTCAGTAAGCCTACTGAGCGTACCTGTGGGTCAGACTCCAGTTGTCGCCCGCAACTTTGCGCTGTCGACCATGTCGATATCGCAACCTAGTGTGGATGCCTATGTGGAGCAAGTATTTGCGAGATTTTCTCAGACACCTGATTTGAGAACTCTGTTTTCAGATCCACTTGATAAGCAACAGATTACAGACTTTACAAATCTAATTGCGCATTAGTTCACTTCTAAATCAATCATCACGATTTCGGGAAACTCTTTGTGGATATCAGCTTCGAGTTTGTTGATTTCTCTGCCGACGGTTCTTACCATTCTCTCGGCAGTTTCAACCAGTATATATGTGGGATCATCGCCGCGACGAATTTGCTCGGCATCCTTTTCAATCTGTTGGCGATTGATCAAAATACCCCCGTGAAATTCGACTTCAATTGAAAGTCTCACGCGACCCGGAGAAAGAACTGCAGTTTTAAGGCTGGCCACATGTTCGACAGAAGGGTAGCTTTCAACGAACTCTCGAATACTGGTCTCCCAGTCAATGCTGGCAGATACGCCCATTAAGATTCGTCCGTTGGCGACCGCTAAGATTATTGCCATAATCCCAAGAAGACATCCTATAATTGTGGCCGCAATGGCATCGGGCACATGGGTGTGATATTTTTGTGAAAACCAAATTCCCACAAAAGCAAAGAGCACGCCCAAGACGGCAATTGAATCTTCAAGCATGATGGCAACCGAAGTTGGGTCATCTCCATTAAAAATGAACTGCGTAAATGATTGTTCGCCGCGAGTTTCATTTATTGAGTGCACAGCCACCATTAGAGAATAACCTTCTGCCATTAATGAAAAACACAAAATAATAATTGGTATTTCAAAAGAACCATTTGAATTGGTAATTTGTGGGTAGAGGATAGATTGAATGCCATGGTAAGTGGTAAAACCAAATCCCACAAAAAATATTCCCATGGCCGAAACCAAATTCCAAATATATCTGGCTTGACCCTTTCCCCAAGGATAGCGCCTTGTGGGCTTACCTGAGCCATGTTGAATTCCAACAAATAGTAAAATTTGATTTAGAGTATCGGCGAGTGAATGAATCGCCTCTGCAAGCATAGATGGAGAAAAGCTGAGATACCAACCGATAAACTTTGCGATGGTAACGAAGAAATTGGCGGTGATTGCCGCAATGACCGCGCGGAGCGAGTGATTATGCATCTTGGTATGGAGAGGCAATTTAAACTCCTGAATTTTAACAAATATTTGAAATGTTGGACCATGCCTGACTCTGCGACCAACGCTAGGACTGAAATCAAATTTTAACTGGTAAAACCACGAATGCAATCACATTGACGCAGGTCCAAGGTCCTGAATATTATTGGGGAACAATTGGTTCACATTTTTCACAAACTGGCCTCCACAAGCATATGAAGTGTTTCTTAAACTAAACAGATGCAGATAGAAATACCACCAAGTGCACGCCAAATCCTAGTAGTCGATGATGATCTAGATAATATTAAAATACTGACTCAATTGCTTCGCTTTGAATCCTATCGAGTAGATTTTGCTACGAGCGGTGAAGAGGCGCTAAAGAAAATTGCCATGCAATGGCCAGATTTGATTCTTCTTGATATCAATATGAGTGGCATCGACGGCTTTGAGGTTTTAAAGAATGTGAGCGGCCGAGAGAACTATGTGTCCGTTATCTTTATAAGTGCTAGAAATGAAACTTCAGATGTCATTTCGGGCTTAGATGCTGGCGCAGATGATTATATTTGTAAGCCATTTGAACCCATGGAGATGTTGGCGCGGGTTCGCGCCCAATTGCGTATCAAAGATCTGACTGACAAGCTTGCGGTCGCCAATAAAAAGCTTCTCGAATTGGTTGATGTCGATGATCTTACCGGTCTTTATAATATGCGCAGTATTTACTCGCGAATTGAAGCCGAACTTGTGCGAGTTCGAAGGTATGGGCGAAAAGTTGCTCTGGTTATGATGGACCTCGATAATTTTAAATGTGTAAACGACCAATTCGACCATCTATTTGGAAGCAAAGTGCTCTCTCAAGTCGGATTAATCATTCGAGAAAATATAAGACAAATTGATTTTGCAGCAAGGTATGGCGGCGACGAATTCTTAGTGGTGTTGACTGAAACCGGGGCCGAAGGAGCGATGATTTTCGCAGAACGCTTGCGTAAGTCGATAGAAGGCATTGATTTTAATTATGGTGAATATTCACATCGTTTGACTGCAAGCATCGGTGTGGCAATCGGCGACACCAGCTCTACCGAGGCGTGTACCGCACAAGATCTTGTTCGCAAGGCTGACCATGCTCTCTACGCGGCCAAACGAGGCGGTAAAAATTGTGTAAAAGTTTTCGATGTTTCAAAGCAGAGTGACAGTGAACTTCAAGAGGGCTAAGGTGCCTTCATGTCGAAATCAACCAATTTAAGCTTTCAAAAAACTGCTAGTTACTATTATTTAATAGTGAGCATTTTCGTATTGTTGGTTAAGTTTTGGGCTTACTATTTGACTCATTCTCAAGCTATTTTTTCAGATGCCGTTGAAAGTATAATCAATGTCGGAACTGCCATGATCAGTATTTGGGTGGTTCATATTTCTGCAAAACCGGCAGATCAAGATCACCCTTACGGGCATGGCAAAATTGAATATTTTTCGAGTGCCTTTGAAGGCGGTATGATTTCCGTGGCTGCGGTCGTTGTCGGCGTAGAAGCCATTCGCAGTATTGTAAGGGGTTCTGAGATTCATCAGTTGGATCAAGGGATCGGATTGATGGTGGTCGCGACTCTTGCAAATTTGGCCTTAGGAGCTTATTTGCTAAAAGTGGCTAAGAGCTCAAAGTCGATCACTCTGCGCGCCAGCGGTCTTCACGTACTTTCAGATTTTTGGACGACGCTCGGAGTTGTTGTCAGCATCGGGCTGGTTTTACTTTTTAAAATCAATTGGATTGATCCACTCTGCGCATTGATTGTAGCAGGATTTTTGGCCAAAACCGGCGTCGATTTGGTGAGGCAGTCGGTCAGTGGATTGTTAGATGCCGAAGACAAAGAAATTCTTACAAGTTTAAAAGAAATCATTTCGAAAGATGATCACCCAGGGATCATTCAAGTTCACCACTGTCGCATCATGCGCTCAGGAAGCTATCATCATATTGATGCCCATGCAGTCGTTCCAGAATTTTGGAATGTATTAGAGGCCCATCGCAAAACTCAAGAATTTGAAATGCGTATGATCGCAAAATATCCGTATGATGGAGAGCTTCATTTGCATATGGATCCTTGCCGCCGTGCCTACTGCAGCGTTTGTGATGTGGCGGAATGTCCAATTCGCAGAGAGGCATTTGAAAAAAAGCTTGAGACCACCCTCGAAGATTTGGTGAGTCCAGAAGAGCCTGAAATTTTTCGACGTAGTGGCGATTTGATTTAAACCTAGGAACGAGAATGTCGAAGAATTTTGAAAAAGAAGCCAAGGGTCATCCCAATATTTATGTTGAAAAACTTTATCAAGAGTTTAAAGGTATCGCTTTTGACGAGGCTGAAGCGCCACTCCTTAAGGGAAAGTGGCGTGAATTAGCTTTCTTAAAAATCTCTTCAGGGGGCCATCAAGCGCATGCTTTAGACCTTGAAATTGGCACCGGAAACGGCAACCACTTTTCTCATTTGGCACAAAAACATCCCGATCGATTGCTCATCGGCATTGAATTGAAATTCAAACCACTTGTGCAATCGATCCGAAGAGCCCTGCGCGCGGGTTGCCAAAATGTTTGTATCACTCGTTTTGATGCCAATTTACTCAAGGAGCTTTTCACGTCAAATGAACTTGATAATGTTTATATTCATCATCCTGATCCTTGGCCAAGGCGTCGCGATTGGAAGCATCGGCTCATTCAAGATCAATTTCTAAATGATCTTTTTGCGCTCCAAAAACCAGGGAGTTATGTCGATTTTAAAACAGACTCGCTAGAGTACTTTGATTGGGCAGAAGAAAAATTTTTACAGTCTCAATATAAAATCCTTCGCCTCACCCGCGATTTGCATAAAAGTGAATGGGCCGCGGAGAATTTTATAACTCATTTTGAAAAGATTTTTCTCAACAAAGCACAGCCAATTTTTTATTGCCGTCTTCAGAAGTAAGAGCACCCTTACCAATAAGCTGCGTCGACTGTGATATCCCCAAGTACTATAGTCTGACAGCTAATCCTTTGGTTCAGTGACAACTGATCGCGATCGATTAGGTGTGCTTCGTGCTCATTGGGCGGCGCGAGATTTTCACAGCCTTTCACAATCAAAATAACACATTTGCGGCAAACGCCATCACCATTGCAAGAGCTCGCAACTGGGATGCCATTTTCAAGTAGTACCTTCATTAATAAACTGCCCTTTTCAACTTGAATGCTGGCGCGTTTTAAAAAGTGAATAGTGACCATTCATCTACTTTAGCCTAAAGTGAATAAATGAAATACAGCTTTCAAAATGAACGGATCATTATTTTTGGAGCGACTCGCGGTCTCGGGTCGGCAGTTGCGGCGCAAATTTCAGATGCAGAAGTTTTGCTTATTTCTCGAAACGCTTCAAAAAAAGCAGGCTCGGAATTGAAATTGGATATCGACCTTAGTCGAGCTGTCGATCAAGATCTGGCGATTGAAAAGGCAAAGAAGTTCTCGCCGACTCGAATTTTTTATTTTGTTGGGGGCGGTCCATATGGTTTGTATGCTGAAAAAAACTGGCGAGATCATGAATGGGCTTATCAAGTTAACTTTTTATTTCCGGCCAAGTTGATTCATAGTTTTATGAAGCCGAAGGACGCCGGCTTTTTGCAATTGGTGGTGACAGGTTCTGCCATTGCCGAATCCAAAACAGACGAAAATGCAGCAAGTTATTCGAGTGCGAAGCACGCTTTGAAGGCACTCGTTGAAAACCTGCAGCCAGAGGCAAAAAATTTCGATCTGAGATTATTTAGTCCAGGATATATGGATACCGGTTTGCTTCCGAAGAACTCCCGGCCTCGAAAGTCGAATACATTGCTAGACCCTGCCAAAGTCGCTACCCAATTTTGTGAATGGGTTCTCGACTCGAAAGCCGCGCGCCACAAAATAATTTTATAAAATAGAACTTTTGTATTCTAAGTGAGGCTTGCGTAAACTATATTTGAAGGACAAATCTCAGTTTTGGAGAGGATTTTAAATGTCGACTTCTGATCAAATTGAAAAAGTATTGATTATTGGGTCAGGCCCAGCAGGTCTTACAGCTGCGATTTATAGCTCTCGCGCCTTACTTAAACCCTTGATGATTGAAGGTGAAGAAGCTGGCGGGCAACTGATGATTACGAATGACGTCGAAAATTATCCGGGATTTCCGAAAGCAATCACTGGCCCTGAGCTCATGGCTGATTTTAGAGCTCAAGCGGAGCGTTTCGGAACCAGATTCATCACCAAAAATGTAACGAAAGTTGATTTTACAAAACGTCCATTTAAGGTTTGGGTTGGCAAAGATCTTTATCAAGCAGCAACAGTCATTATCTCAACTGGTGCCAGTGCAAAATATTTAGGTTTAGAGTCTGAAAAGAAATTCATGTCCAAGGGAGTTTCAGCTTGTGCGACTTGCGACGGCGCATTTTTTCGCAATGTAGAGGTGGCTATTGTTGGTGGCGGCGATACCGCAATGGAAGAAGCCAATTTCTTAACCAGGTTTGCCTCTAAAGTATATGTCATTCATCGTCGCGATGCATTTCGAGCCTCTAAAATTATGGTGGAGCGAACACTCAAAAATCCCAAAATTGAACCGATGTGGGACTCTGAAGTGACCGAAGTAATCGGCAATCAATTTGTCGAAAGTCTACGAATTAAAAATATTAAAACCGGCAAAGAGTTTGTAAAGCCAATGGGCGGAATTTTTATAGCCATAGGACACAAACCCAATACCGAAATTTTCAAAGATTTTATACATACCAATGAAACCGGCTACATAAAAACCAAGCCGGATTCGAGTTATACAAATGTCGATGGCATTTTTGCTTGCGGAGATTGTAAGGATCATGTCTATCGGCAAGCAGTTACCGCAGCAGGATCAGGTTGTATGGCTGCAATCGATGCAGAACGTTGGCTAGAAGCTCATGGCGAATAGAGGAGACATATGTCGAAATTAAATACCAGAGATCTGGTTGCCAAAATTGAAAGACTCGCAAAAGAGAAAATGCGAAAAGAGGACATTGTTCCACTTAAAGATTTTCGTGATCTAAAGCAAAAGCATAATCAAAAATGCATTTTGGTAATTGAAGATGATGAGACCATGAGAGCTGCATTTAAGAGAATTTTCGAAACTGAAAATTATCGCGTTAAAACTGCGGCGGATGGTACTCAGCTCTCGACAGTTCTTGACGATTCTCCAATCGATTTAATTGTCTTGGATATCGGCCTCCCGTGGATCAACGGAATTGAATTGGCAAAGCTCTTGAAAGAGCATGAATATCTCAAGAATATCCCTTTGATTTTCGTAAGTGCTAAGGTTGGGGATTTAGATGTGAAGCGTGGCTTTGAAGCAGGTGCTGACGACTACATTAAAAAACCAATTGATATGGAAAAGATCAAAAAAACCGTCGCCACACTCTTAAAGCTCAACGAATAAGCCCATACTAAGGATGCAGAGCTTTGCCTGGTGAGTCTGTCATCGCAGGAACCAACAAACATGATGTCTCGTGTTCTTTACGAGTCTCTTTAAGAAATGGTCGACTCACCTTACAGTCAGCTACCGCTGACGGACAACGAGGATGAAAATGGCAACCGCTTGGAGGATTAATTGGGCTTGGAACATCGCCAGTTAAAATAATTCTTTGGTCTTTCTTATGTGGATCAGGTACCGGAATAGCAGATAACAATGCTTTTGTATAAGGATGTTGTGGATGACGATAAAGCTCTTCAGCATCGGCGAGCTCAACTACTTTACCAAGATACATAACTGCTACGCGATTTGAAATATGCTCAACCACTTTCAAATCATGGGCAATAAACAAATAAGTCAGTCCCAACTTTTGTTGAAGATCCATGAGCAAATTAATAACTTGCGCTTGAATCGAAACATCCAGAGCCGATACGGGCTCATCGCAGACAATAAATTGCGGTTCAACAGCAAGGGCCCTCGCAATACCGATACGCTGTCTTTGCCCTCCTGAAAACTCATGCGGATAACGATTGATGTGTTCAGGACGCAGGCCTACGGTTTGCAAAAGTTCTTTGACGCGATTTTGGCGGTCGCCTTTTGAATTAAAAAGATTATGTATGATGAGTGGTTCACCGATGATCGAGCCAACCGTCATGCGCGGATTTAAACTGGCATACGGATCTTGAAAAATAATTTGCATTTTTCGGCGCAAAGTTCGGAGCTCCTCGCCCTTCAAAGTTGTAATGTCTTGGCCTTCGAGAAATATTTTTCCTGAGGAAGACTCAATGAGGCGAATGATACAGCGACCAAGGGTCGATTTTCCGCAGCCGCTTTCGCCGACTAGCCCAAGCGTCTCACCTCTTTTGATTTCAAGATTGACTCCCTGAACAGCCTTAACGCTTGCAACTTCGCGAGAAAAGAATCCACCTTTGATGGGAAAATTTTTGGTAAGATCTTCTACTTTTAAAAATGCTTTTTCCATATATACCTTATCTGTTTTTATCTGCAGTGCTTGGCACGGGATGAAAACAAGCAGCCAAATGCATTCCTTCAATCGTTTTCAATTCTGGATCCTTAGACTTACAATCCTCTTGCGCGAAATTGCAGCGATCATTGAAGCGACAACCCTTTGGAATATTCAAAAGACTGGGTACCAAACCTTTTATAGTTTCAAGGCGCTCTCTGCGATGACCAGTTTCAAAATGTGGAATTGAATCGAGAAGACCCTTTGTATAGCGATGTCGAGGGCGATAAAAAATATCTTCAGCCGTTCCATATTCAACAATGCGCCCGGCATACATCACGGCCACATAATCGCAGGTCTCTGCCACCACTCCCAGATCATGAGTAATGAGAATCATTGAGGCATTGAATTCGCGCTGCAATTTTCGAATGAGTTCTAAAATTTGAGCTTGAATAGTCACATCCAGAGCCGTCGTTGGTTCATCGGCAATCAGCAGGCTGGGGTTGCACGAAAGCGCCATTGCGATCATGACTCTTTGGCGCATTCCACCTGAGAGTTGATGGGGATATTCATCAACTCTCTTATCTGGTTCGGGAATGCCAACGAGTTTCAGCATATCTATGGTTTTTTCTCTGACTTGTTTCGAATTCATGCCCTTTTGGTGAAGAGCAATGGCTTCTGCAATTTGATAGCCGCAAGTAAAAACCGGATTGAGCGAGGTCATGGGCTCTTGAAAAATCATAGCAATTTCATTGCCGCGGATTTTTCGCATTTCTTCTTCTGATAGTTTTAAAAGATTCTTTCCGTTAAAAAGAATTTCTCCACCCACAATATTTCCGGGGGGATTGGGGATGAGGCGCATGATAGACAGTGAAGTCACAGATTTACCGCAGCCACTTTCGCCTACGATCCCTAGGGTTTTGCCTTTTTCAAGCGAGAATGAAATATCGTCAACGGCAAGAAAACTTCCGTCGTCGGTACGAAATTGAGTTTTCAAATTTTTAACTTCAAGTAGGGACACTTCACTTACCTCGCACTATCTATTTTTAAGTTTCGGATCGAGAGCTTCTCTTAGGGCATCATTGAATAAATTAAACGAAAGAATCAGACCGAACATAAAAATGGTACCTGCAAATAAATTTCCAAAAAATGGGCGTGCCATTTCAAGTGCTGCATCTTCGATCATGATTCCCCAAGAGGGCACACTCGGATCGACTCCAAGCCCAATATAACTTAAAATCACTTCGAATTTAATAGCAGAAACAAATCCTAGACCAAATTGCACAAAGGCAATATGGGTCACATTCGGGAAAATGTGATTGAAAATCCGTCGAAAGTGGCTTGCTCCAAGAGCATTGGCCGCAACGACATATTCTTTTTCTTTGTGCTTTAGAAATTCTGCACGCACCAGTCGGCAAAGGGTTACCCAAGAAGTGAGTCCAACCGCAATAAATACTGTCGTCAGTCCGCGACCCATAACGAAGGACAGAGAAGGCACCAATAAGATATAAGGCACCGAATCGACAGTGGTATACAACCAAGTCACAAGGGCGTCGACCTTGCCACCAAAGTAGCCGGCGAGCGCACCGAGACTCATACCAATAAAGAGGGAAATTGTTGAAGATACGAGCCCGACGCTCATGGCAGTCGCAATACCATGAACCGCGCGCGATAAAATATCGCGGCCGAATAGATCAAAACCAAATGGATGAGTCAGGCTAGCATCTCCATACGGAGCACCTTGGTTTGGTAAAGCGTAATTCGGAAAAATAAGGCCCAATTTCGCTGCCAGCGCAAGTAGGCAATAAAGCAAAATCACATAAAAACTAATGACAGCAACTTTATCGCGTTTAAGTCTTCGATAGGCATCCCACCATAAAGAATTTCGGGCGTTTGAATTTCGATTATTGTCAGATATCAAAGCAGAACTTTCTGCGGCTTCACTTAACATAATCAACTCAACTTAATTCGCGGATCAACGGCCGCATAAATAATATCAGCAAATAAACTCAGCAACATATAAAGAATCGAAACAATAACAGTCATGGCCTTAATGACCGGAAAGTCAGAATCTTGAAAGGCTTTGATCAATAGGCCGCCAAGTCCTGGGATACTGAAAAAATGTTCAACCAAAAAAGTTCCGGTAATGATAAAGGGTAATTCAATTACAATAATAGTGATAATTGGGATCATAGCATTTTTCAAAATATGTTTGGTAAATACAAGATGCTGGCTAACGCCTTTTGCTCTTGCGGTGCGTACATAATCCTGAAAAAGCTCATCTGTTATGACACTTCGATAAATTAAAATACTTGGGCCAACATTAAGAGTAAATAAAATCAGCCAAGGAAGTAATAAAAACTGCCAGCGCCCAATCCAATCAGGATCCCAACCAGAAATCGGAAATATTCCAAATTTATAAGCCAGACCATACTGCAGTACGATGATGTATACCAAAGAGCTAATGCTGAGTAGTCCCAAACAAATGACCATGGTCGCTTTATCAAATAGCTTGGCGCGATTGTAGACTGCAAGTAGTGCGAGTCCAATACAAAACAAAATCGAAAAAATTTCGACAGGAATCGTCAAACATAAAGAAGCCCCAATGCCATCACCAATCATAGTGGCGATGGTTTGTTTCGTCGCCCAGCTTCGACCGTAGTCAAAAGTCACAATCTGTTTTACAAAAAATAAATATTGTTCGGGCATGCTGCGATTCAAGCCAAGCTCAGCTCTTAGGGTTTCAATGATTTCAGGGGTCGCATGTCGGCCAGCAAATCTCAAGGCCGGATCGCCGCCAAAAACATTGAATAGGCAAAATGTCAGCAGTGTGATTCCGAAAAGGATCGGAATCATATAAATTGTTCTGCGTAGGCTATAGATAAAAATACAAATGTCCCTTTACAATTTAGCTTTAAGTTCTGCGCGCTTTTTAGCATCCACTTTCATATATTTTGGAAAATCTAAAATCATATATGAAAATTTAAAGTTATCGAGCCAGCCTTGACGAATAATATAAAATTGTCGATGCAGTTCTAATATCTGGGGGACCTCTTCAGCCACGATATCTCGCATTTTGTGGTAAAGCTGATCGCGTTCATTTCCTGGTGGCAAGAGCAGCGACTTCTCATACAACTTATCGAATTCTGGATTAGAAAAGTTCGAATCATTTGGACCAGGGCTGATATTCTTAGAGTAGAAAAGTTGCAAGAAATCCTGGCCATCTGGATAATCAGCTGTCCAAGAAATTCCAAAAATTTGTGCTTTCATATTTTTGATTTTGTCTTGAAATTGCGGCCAAGTATTTGAATTGATCACAACTTTAATTCCGATTGCCGCCATATTTTGTTGAAAATACTCTGCTTGCTGGCGATTTTTTGAGTCTGAAATAGATTCGAAAGTGAGTTCAGGTAGTCCCTTGCCTCCAGGATAGCCCGCTTTTGCCATTAGCTTTTTAGCCTCTTCAAGATCGAGTTTTTGATAAGGATTTACAAAGTTCGATTCATAACCGGGAACATCCGGAGGAATAGGACCATGCGCAGGAATGGCATGACCATTTTGAAACTTTGTTGCTACACCTTGTGAATCATGGGCCAAGCTCATGGCGCGTCTGAGATCACGATTTTTCCCTAAGATCGGATCCTTCATATTCATCGATACATAGGTATAATCATCGCCAGAGGTGATACTTAGTTTCATTCCTTTGGCGGCGTTTTCAGGGCGCACCTTTTTATCGAGAATCATGGCATCGTAGTTGTCAGGAGGGAGTTCTCCAAAATCGAAATTTCCCTTCATAAAGTTTTGCCATCTCGGAGCATCTTCGGGCATTTCGACAAAAACCAATTTATCTGCAAATGGGATAGGCTTACCAGCGTCGCCCAAAAGGCCCGCTTCTTTATCGCCAGGCGCGCCTTCTGCTGGATAGGTCTCTGCATGGTAACCGGCAAAACGTTTCAATACGATTTTTGAATTTCGTACCCATGAATCAAACATATATGGGCCGGTGCCCACCGGGTGATTGAGAAATTCATTTCCGTATTTATCAACCACTTCTTTGGGGACAGCGAAGGTATAGGGAAGAGTCAAAACATAAAGTAATTGATAGTATGGCTGATTCAATTTGATTATCAAAGTATTGGCATCCGGTGCTTGCAAGCCTTCAATTGGAGTAGAATAATCAGCCTTTTTATCTTTCAATTGGGCAACCCATTCGTTCAAGCCCTTAATTTTTCCGTCGAGAATCCAAAAACCGTCATTTAAAGTCGCAGGGTCAGCCAATCTTCGAAAGGAGTAAATAAAATCTTGCGCAACTAGATCGCGCCCCTTTCCGCCAGGAAAAGCAGGGTCATCATGGTATTTGATGCCTTTTCGAATCTTAAAGGTATAGGTAAGGCCATTGTCGGTGATGCTCGGCATACCATCAGCCAAAGAAGGAATGACTTCATATGGACGCTTTAAATAATGATAACGAAGTAGGCCCTCATATACCTGGGCGATTACCGTAGAAGAATAAATATCGCTCCCATGAACGGGGTCGAAACCCTTTACGGCGGCACGTACCGGAATATAAATTCCGTTGTCATTTTCATCTGACTTTTTCGTACAAGATGTTAATATTAAACTAAAGCTGATTAAGCCGAGAATCCATTTTGACATTGTTTCAATCTCCCAAATTTCAAGTCACGAATTGTGACCTAGATACCAGCTTGATTTCTATTTGGAAGCTTTGAAATTGTCAAACCCCAGCAAGATAGGATCAAATCAAATTATGAGATCGCAAACTCCCGACCCAATTTATAAATACATTCAGCAGCTCTATGAATCGCAAGATCAAGGCTTAGGCTCTGTACTCGAGCGATTAGAGTCTAGTGGGCGTCTCGGAATCAATGTTGGAGTCGTCGAAGTGCAATTGATCAAGATCCTTTTTCGACTGTACCAACCAAAAAAGATTGTTGAGTGTGGAACACTTTTTGGATACTCAGCCATTCAAATGCTCAAAGCCCTCCCCAAAGATGCCCATATTTTTACCATCGAGCGAGATTTGGTAGCTGCCAAAGAGGCATTGCTTAGTTTTCAAGAATTAAAAGTGAGCACTCAGATTAGTCTTTTAGCTGGAGAAGTAGATGATCAGCTTAAAAAGCTTTCTCAAGATTCACCTTTTGATGCGGTATTTATTGATCACAATAAAGCCGGCTATATTTCAGTGCTCGAATGGGCTGAAAAAAACATTCGAAAGGGCGGTCTTATCATCGCGGACAATACTTTACTTTGGGGTGAGGTAGCAGGCGGCGCAGTTAATCGTGCTTCAAAAAAACAGCTTGAAGTGATGCGTGACTTCAATCTGCGCTTAAGTGATGTCGAAAAATACACTTCAATTTTGGTTCCAACGAGCGAAGGCTTGAGTATCGCAGTCAAAGAATTTTGAAACTCAAACTAATAGGCTGACGGCTAGGGAAAATCAATTGGCGTTCAATTGGTTTTTAATCCATTTTCACTCTTGTAAAATCGGACGGCAGAATTTGACTTCGGCTCATTCAGGTAGCTATATGAGAGTGATTCTCATAACCAAAGAGGTCCAGTTACTTGAAAATCTCAAACTTAAAATTAAGCCTTTTTTCTATAGTATTGAGCTTTGCCCCACTCAGTTGGGTGCAGTCTGGTGAGCTTAAGAGTTTTCATCTTACAGTTAAAGATGGCGTATTCAGTCCCATCACTATTGAAATTCCTGCAGAAGAGAAAATCAAATTAGAAGTGCAAAACTCAGGAAGCACAGCTGAAGAATTTGAAAGTGTTGAGCTCAATCGAGAAAAAGTGCTTCCTCCTGGTGCCACCATCATTCTTTATATTGGGCCGCTGTCTAAGGGAGAATATAAGTTTTTTGGGGATTTTCACAAAGACAGCGCGCGTGGCAAAATCATAGTAAAGTAAATGGGGAGATATGAATCAATTTATACAGTGGCAGGCCGTTTTCGTAGTTTGGCGAGAAGCTTTAGAAGCCATTTTAATAATTGCAATACTTAATTCATTTCTGCTTAAAACAAATTCCAAAGCCTTACCGGCAATGTGGAAGGGAGTGGGCGCAGGGATCTTGTTGAGCTTCCTTATTGCACTTTCAATTTTGAGTGCGGCAAAGTGGTTTTCAGGTGAGGCCCAAATTTATTTTCAAGTCTGCATATTATTTTTAAGTTGTGGGCTTATGACCCAGATGGTTTTTTGGATGCGAAAGCACGCCAAATCTTTAAAGCGTGAAGTTGAACAAAATCTGCAGCAGGCCCTCGCGAAGCCACGCTTTTTAGGCATTGCTTCGGTAGCCGCGCTCGCCGTTGGTCGCGAAGGATCCGAAGCAGTCATATATATTTACGGGTTAGCACTCGAAAAAAGTGCAAGTTTTGCAGCTATGGTTTTGAGTGTATCGCTTGGCTTTGTGCTCGCTAGTTTCATGTTTTATTTTCTATCAAAGGGATTGAGACATCTTAAGACGCAGCTGTTTTTTAATCTAACAAGTGTTTTGCTGCTGCTGTCGGCCGCAGGCCTTGGCGCGAGTGCGATCGGTAAATTAGTAGCTGAGAATTTAATCTCTGGTTTGATCGAGCCCGTTTGGGACATTACTAAGTGGTTCGATTCCGAGGGCTTCATCGTCGGAATTTTCAAAGCAATCTGTGGCTACAATCCAAGACCGACTTTATCTGAAGTGCTATTTTATCTGGGCTTTTGGGCATTGGTATTTTTATTTGGAAAATTGAAAATCAAGAATTTTATGAAAGGGCAATTCGCTTGAAGGGCAACTTAATACTCATCCTATTGTTGTTTTGTGGAATCAACCAAGCGCGAGCCATCGAATACAATGAGCTCGGAGTCTATCCCTATAAAACGGCGAGCTTGCACGAATTAGAAATTGAAAATTCAACTTCGGCCAGTAGTGATGATCAGCCAGGGGTGCAGAGCCGCATTTTGCGTTCGGCATTTGAAATCAATTATGGAATCAGCGATCGGATCGAACTGGCAGCTTATGTAGATTATCAGCGTCTTCCGGATGAGAGAATGCAATACAAAGACTTTCGCTTTCATGCGCGGACTTATTTTTATGAAAAAGGAGAGCTTCCGGTTGATTTCGGAGCTTATATTGAAGTCGAACTACCAAAAGATTCGGATAACAAAGATATGGCTTTCGAATTGAAACCCATTCTTGAAAAAGATTTTTCAAAGTGGACGCTCAGCCTGAATCCACAAATCGAATTCGAACACCAGTTGGATGAGAAAGATCCCAATGCAACAGCGAAGACTTGGCAAATAGTTTTTGGCCTTTCGACCAGTATTGCTTATCGCTTAAACGAAAGTTTCAAGCCCCACCTTGATTTATTCGAGGGGTTTACAGATCAAGACGCCCTGCTGATGCCGGCTTGCCAAGTTTTATTGATCAATAACTTAAAATTGGATTTAGGGCTGGGATTTGGTCTGAATGACAAAACTGAAAAACGCATTGCAAATGTACGCCTCGAATACGAAGTGTATTTTTAAGCTTTAAGAAACAGGCTTTCGAGAAAGACATTGAGATTTGAAACGTAAACTTGAGAGTAATTTTTTAGGCCCTCTAAATGATCGGCGTTTGCGATATTAAGGACTTCGATATTGCAGTTGTTGGCTAAAGCAAAAAACGCATCAATAGCTGAAAGCGCGACCAAGCGATCGGCGCCACTTCGGATTGAAAGAATTCGAAACTGCTTGGGAAATGATTTGAAGTAAGATTTAATTTCAGATTTGAAATTGATTCCCCACATTGAAAATGACAATGCAGTATAAAAAGCCCTGAGCAAAGGATTTTCAATTTTGTAGGCAAATTTATAAAGCTTCCAGGTGGCTTCGGTGATTTGCAAAAACGGACCGCTGTCACAAATGAATCCCATAATTTGATGGGCATTTCTTCTTGCAATGGCTTCAACAGCGGCAGCCCCGGGCATTGAAAAACTAAAAAGAATCTTTGGTCCCGGAACTAAATTCAAAATGTCTTGAATCTGGTCGGCCCAAATTCGACGAAGGCCAAGCTTGAAATCTCCCAAAAGAGAAAGGCTTTTCGGTGCTTGAGTCATATTGTATTTCAAATTAAATCGCACACAATCAAAGCCCAACTCATTGAGCAAACGCGCATGTCTTAAGAGGCTGCGCTTCGATCCTCCAAAATGATGAACGAAAATCACCGTGGCATCGAATTTTCTCTTGGAAGCAAAACTCCATTCGCCCTCATAGGGAAGATCAGTGGTCATCGCGGACATGACCTGCGGTGCCGATTGTTAGTTGCGGCCACAATTCCTTCCAGGTTTGTGCGGGAGTTGTCTGAGCAAGACCTGCGACCTCGCGCAAAACATTGGTACCCAACTTAATCTGCTCAAGCGCAGTTTCAGATAAGACTTTGCCGGTGGCCTCTACAATCGAATCTGCGTCGAGATGATGATAGCGATAGATTTCTTCGGGGCGACCACATTTAGAATGTTTTCGAACAGCCAAGCATTCATGTCGTACTCCAACTATTGAACCCAAATTATCTAAGAGTCCGGGCTCACCATCGTGAACACTTACTATCGGGACTCGTCTCCCAGCTAAGGTCATGATTTCAGCTCCAATAGATCCACCATTTGGGATCGGATTCAAGTAAAGAGAGCCATCAATTCCCAACTGCTTCTTTAAGTAATCAAAATTAGATTGAGCGGCCAAATTGCCCGTGAGCAGATCCGAACTCGTTACCACAACCACATTTGCGTAAATGCCTCTTTCAAGTAAAATGTCGGAAGCACGAACGGCTTCGGTTGCAACCGAACCCATAGCGAGAATATTGACAACATTGTCCCCAGGTTCATAGCCAGCGTAAGAGCGATAATCGATCAGATAATAACCACCACCTAAAACTTCACTGCGAATCTGTTCGAGCATCTCAGTTTCCGAAACAGTTTCAAGAGTCGATTCATCGGTGGCGCCTTGAATGGCTTGGGTTTTTGCAGACAAGAGTACGTCTGGGCCGATCCCCTGCTTGAAGCGCTTCTGCTTTTTTAATAGATTCGTCATGAGCTTTTGATCAATACCGCGTGTGACTCCACGAATGAAAACGCCTGAGCGGCCATCATTGTCGTAGGTCAAATGTCTTTTCATTGCATCAGCCAAAATCCACTCGAGTTCAATACAAAACAAAGGCTCCCAGGTGATCTGATTAGGAATTTGAAAATCTGATTTCCAGCCATGTTGCGCTCCTTCTGGCGATAGCGTTACGCCCGACGGGGTACCAATCAAAATAAAGCTAGATTGCCAATAGAGGTTGTAAAAAAACTGATCGTGCGCGCGTTTCACAAAGAAATCATAAACGGTCATGAGGGGAATAATCGGAATTCCGAGCATGCGTCTCATTTGGCCGTAAGAGCCGACACAAGAAGTGACATTGCCTTCGGCAATTTCAAATCGAATAAAGCGATCCGAAGCTTCTTCACCAGGAATTAAATCAGGAAGTTTTTTATCTTTGACGCCAAAATCAGTTTCATAATCTTGAATCGTGAAAGCGCCAAAAATCTTACCATCCATCGCGGGATTGAGGTTAGTGCTGGTGCCAACATCAGGAGCCATTGATACCATAAGCTCACCCGGTAATTTCCAGGGCTTTTCATCTGCGGGCAGTGCTTTGATTTTCTCATTGGTATTGGCAATTCGAGTTAATTTGGCAGTGCACTGGCCAAGCATCCATTGGGTGTGGGGAAAACTCGCCATTTTGAGATTGATTCCAAAGGATGGGGGCAGTTCGCCAAACTCTTGAAAGCGCTTTTCAAAGTAGGCGCGGTTTTTATCTCTCAATTTGGCTTCTGCACGTATGTCAATTAAGAGTTCTTCCCCTCGATCCGCGCAAAATTTTGCTTCATTGGTTTTAGCATCAAAGCGCGCAAACAAAACTTCTTCTTTGAGGCCCTGTTTCTTCTGAAGTTCAAGAATCTCATCTTGATCGGGAAGAGATGAGTGATTGCCGGGAGAGGCCGCCGATTTCAAGCCCCAGCCTTTTAAAGTGTGAGCGATGATAATGGTGGGCTTTCGTTTGTTTACCTTACTTTTTTCCATGGCTTCAATTAAGGCCAAAATATCGTGACCGCCGAAATCATGAAGCGCTTCGAAAAAAACTTGGGGTGCAATGCTTTCTACGAATTTTTTAATTTGCGGATGTTCTTGAATCACAAATTTTTTCAGTTGCTCGGGACTCTCAAGCATAAGCAGAGCCTGCAATTCGTAATCCTGCAAATCTTCACTAAGAAATTTTTTGAATACTTCGCCGCCAGGCTTGGCAAATATGGCTTCGCGTTTTTTGCCATGTTGTAGCTGAATCACGTCCCAGCCATTGGCGAGCATGGTGCGTTCGATCCTCTGATCGTCGGTTCCGTTCATTATGTTTTTATTGGTAATCCGATGGCCGTCGAGACTTTGACGATTGTAATCCACGATCCAAGTTAAATTTCCGATTTCTCTTTCGGCAAATTCAGGCGTGCATTCAAATACTGAACCTTCACGAAATTCAGAATCTCCGAGAATCGACCAGAAATGTGCGTCTGGCACTTCGTATCCATGATCGCGGCAAAACGTATAAGCGTGAGCTAAATAACCAGCATTGACTGGTGGGATACCAACTGTTCCTGAAGGTAAATATCCATGATGGTCACAATCATATGCCGAGTGATAGGATTGAAAAACATATTCTCCGCCTTTCGAAAAGGCGCGAAGTCCGTGCATGGCTTGATTGGCTTCTTCTAGTGTGAGTTGTGAAAGATCAGGCTTGAGAAACAAATTTAAAACATAATTGTAAGCATGGTCCACAGGCGCGGCATGAGGTTTGTTTGCAATATAATCAAATCCCGTTTTCACAACCAGATGAAGGGCTCCCATGATGTGCAAAGCACTCGCGCAAGCGGCTGGGTGGCCACCAACTTTTGGATCACCTTTTTCTTTGTCCGCTCGATGATTCGCAAGATTGATCATTTGCGTAGTTAAATAGTGAACGCGTGAACAGACGGCGTCTAAAGTTTCTTTTTTAAAATTTTTTTTCAAGTCCATAGCTCCTGGTGCAATTTCTAATTTTGATTTTCGATGGGACATTGGTATCAGAGGTATGTCTTGGGGTAAAGCAATTACACTAGACGCTGTCCACTTCAAGTGCTGGTTCGCCCATTGCCTCTAAGATGAAGTCCCATCGGATGCGTATTTTACCATCTTCTTCGATGATGCCCTTTGGTGGATTAGGAAATGGTGCGGCGGCTCGAAACGCCTCGACAGCAGCATCATCCAAATCCGTCATGCCACTCGGGCCGATCACCTGAATTTTTTCAAGGGTTCCGAGCTCATTTAAAATAATAACAATCTTAGTTGTCTTCTCCGACGTCGAGGCAATAGTTCGGCCTTGACGTAAAATACTACTCACCTTCTCTTTAATTTTAGGTTCCCAATATTGCCTGAGTCGCGCCTTAATTCGGTTGTAGTATGTATAGTAAACGAATTCTCGAGTACTCAATAAGGTTTGCATTCCGGATTGAATGTCTTTGATGTGATCATCGGATGCGCTCGCATCAGCTCCTTGAAGATCTCCGCCCACAAATGCATTTGGGTTTGGTTTAAATTCAGGTTTCAAATCTGACAATTTTGGTAAGGCTTGTTCGCCGAATTTTGTAGTCAAAAGTTTTTGACCAGAAGCCTTAGCCATTTTTTTAACTATTGATTTTTCTTGATCTGGTTTTTCAAGTGATTTTTCCTTTGCTTGGGCCATTTTACTTTCGGGATTTTGAACTACTTCTTCAGTTGGTTTTGCAAATCCGGCAGCATTTTTAAATTTACCAGAATTTTCGGCCTTGGTTTGCTTTTCAACTTTTTGATTGTTTTTACTTAAAAATTTGGCGTCGTCAGGGACTTCATCATTGATCGCTTTTTGGTTTTGTTCGACGATTTGGCCCATTAGTTTATCAGAGTTTGCCGATTTCTTAATTTGCTTTTCAATCATTTCGATATCAACATAATTATGTTTATCAACGGGTTTGGCATCGCGAAAAGAAATCACACCGACACTTAAAAAATGAAGAATGACCGAGAGTGCAATTGCAATTTTGAGGCGGTGTTTTTTAATCATATTACTGTATTTTATATCGGTTCTTTTAGGTTCAGGGTTGAGTCTATTTTAAAATGGCGAATGATTAGCAGATGGCGCAAATAGGGGCCTGCTTGATATATAGTCCTTAGTCCTATTTTTCGGCTTAATATAATTGTGAGCGAATTTCGAAATAATGCTTGGTCATCTGTAAAAACGCGAATAAAATTAAGCATGATCATAGAAGCATGGTGTGAAACCGACGTTGGCCTAAAAAGAGAGAGCAACGAAGATTCATTTCTAATCAACAAAGAGCTCGGCATTTTTGCGGTCGCAGATGGAATGGGTGGACATCGTGGAGGAGAAGTCGCGTCCTCAATGGCCATTCAGACTCTTGAAGAATGTATAAAGCAAAATCAAAAAGACACGCGAAAAATGCAACCACGCCTTTTACTCTCAGAGGCTTATAAATCTGCAAGCATTAAAATTTTTGATAAATCTCGAATAGAGGCCACTGAATTAGCAGGTATGGGAACAACTCTGGTTTCCGCCTTATATTTTGACAATACTTTGTTCATTGCGAACGTTGGTGATTCGAGGGCGTATTTGTATCGATCCCGACAAATTTGGCAGTTAACAGAAGATCACTCTCTATTAAACGAACACATCAAATTCGGGCTTTTGAATGAACAAGATGCAGATAATTTTTTGCAAAAAAACGTCATTACTCGAAGCGTGGGCTTTGAGAGAGAAGTGGTTTGCGACATTTTAGAGCGTTTGGTTGAACCAGAAGATCTTATAATTTTGTGTTCGGACGGCCTATCAGGAATGGTTACAGACTCTAGAATTGCTGAAATATGTCAGAGCTTTAGACCAGACAAAGTAGTCGAGGAATGTATCAGAGAGGCCAGAAATAATGGCGGCGATGATAATATCACGGCATTGGCAATTTACGCGCGGCCCCAATAGTCCTGAGTTCCGTATCTGTAGATTGACCCATTTTGAGACAAATGTTTAAAATTAACTTAATAGATTCGAAAATTTAGCCGAAAAGATTGTCAGTGATGATTACGCAGTTTTTTTAGTCATTATTGGCTC
Source organism: Bdellovibrionales bacterium (assembly GCA_043739185.1). Classification (GTDB taxonomy): domain Bacteria; phylum Bdellovibrionota; class Bdellovibrionia; order Bdellovibrionales; family JAMPXM01; genus JAYTQQ01. The sequence continues at coordinate 74,205 of JAYUEN010000286.1, read as the reverse complement.
AAAAGCCTGCTTATAGTGGAGCGAATTTGGAAAATAAATTTATCACATTTCTAATGGTAACAAATACCAAGGGTTCAACCAAAAAGTGGGTTGTTTCTGCCTCTTGGTTAAAAGCTGGAATCAGTTTTTTTATCATTTCTTTGGTTTTAGTAGCAGCCTGTACCGTAGATTATTTAGGCCTCTTAACCCAGTCGATTGAAAACAAAAGATTGCGCGCCGAAAACCTCATTCTTAAACAACAGTTTCAGGTTGTAGAAGGTAAATTGAACTCCCTTGAAAGTAGTCTGGATCGAGTTAAAGGATTCGTAACCAAACTTAAAATGATCACCAATGTAGAGCAAGAAGATCGCAGTTTAAAGTTGGCTATCGGACCACTTCCCCGCGTCGGCCAAGTAAGTGCCGAAGGTGGCGAACTTCGTGAACCTGCGGCTCTTATGCCAAGTAATGCAGTAAAAGATAGCGTCTTTTTTGAAAGAACTCCGACAGACGATAATCAAGGAGAGCTTTCGGTAGAAGGCCAACGAGACTATGCATCTTTGGCCGTACGAATTGATCAAGCGGTCAATGAAACCGTGTCTCGCCAGCAAAGTATTTTAGAACTTTGGCAATCTCTTGCAGAACAACAAAGCTTGATTTCTGCAACTCCAAGTATTCGACCAACTCGCGGCTGGTTTACTTCTAAATTTGGCTATCGTATTTCTCCGTTCACGGGTCGTCCAATGATGCATCAAGGTCTGGACATTGCGGCTTCACCCGGGTCCCCAATTTATGCGCCCGCAGATGGCGTCGTTAGTTTTGCTGGATTTGATGCAGGATACGGAAAGTTAGTTTCAATTGACCATGGTTACGGAGTGGTCACTCGCTACGGCCATACTTCTCAAATTTTTGTTGAAGTCGGGCAGAAGATTCATCGTCACGATATCGTTGCAGCAGTTGGATCCACGGGTCGCTCAACAGGCCCACACGTTCACTACGAAGTCCGAGTGAACAATGTTCCCGTTGACCCACAAAATTACGTACTCGACGAATAAGCCTGATCTCTGGTTCGATCTCTGGTTCGATCTCTGGGCGGGCACCGCCCGCAATTCTTGGGGCGGTGCCCCTGCAAATTGAATCCCTGTTTTTTGAACCACAAAATGCGTAGGATCATCATATGAATGAATTCTACTTTGTAAGACACGGTCAAACCGACGCCAATCTCAAAGGCATAATGTGCGGTGGAAAATGGGATTTAGAGCTCAATTCGACAGGTCTTGAGCAAGCAGCACTGGCGGCAGAAAACTTTAAGAAAAAAGTGCAGACGATCAATTCAATTTGCGTTAGCCCATTGATAAGAGCCCGCCAGACAGCTGAGTTTTTTGCTCAAAAATTTCAACTTCCTTTAATTCAAATTGATGAAATTCAAGAGTGGGACATCGGAGCTTGGGAGAAAGTCGCATTTGAATCGATTAAAGCTGATTTTCTTGGTGACGGCGAGCCTCCGGGTACCGGTGAAACGCGCAAAGATTTTCAAGCAAGAGTTCAATTGGGATTTAACAAATGCCTGTATTACCCGGGTCCAGTATTAATGGTAAGTCACGGTGGCGTGGGCCTTGCCCTGCAAAAATTTTTGGGCACTTCTGCCAACAAAATTGAAAACTGTATACCCTTTCACGTTTATCGAAACGCGCAAGGCAATTGGATGGCCAAAAGCATTTAGCCAGGCTTTTTTCTTTTGATCAATGGGACAAAGCCAGCGGTTCCTTCAAATATTCGTTACAAAGCGTTGGTAAATATCTTTTGCATGGGCGCGAACTACATCAATTAACTCAAAGTCAGATTCTGATAAATTTTGTTCGAAAACGGCAAAGGTGTATTGCTCCAAATATTTGCTAGCAATGGCTTTGTGGCTGAGGTGCCAAGCCTCGGGGGCAGTGCCGCCTCGATCATTTAGGTAAGGCTGAAAAAATCCCAACTCTGAATCATTTGCGCGCATCCAAATGTCAGCGTCAGCAAAAACGCCGCGCGGAGCGTATTCAGAGGATACAAGTTTAAGTTGGTAATTTTCGGGAACTGCAGAGGAATCGAAATAGTCAAAATCAGTGCCCCAGTGGTGACGACTGGCCCCGGGAAGGGCGGTCCAGCGCAAAATGGCAAATAAGATTTCTGAAGGATTCATGGTTTTGATGTCGAGAGGACTACCTGAGAAATCTAGAATGGGTCTTTTGCCTTGAGCCTTTTGATTCCAAATTTGTTTTTGTGATTCAAAGCTTCTAAATGCGCTTGCGATTCTGAAATCAAAGCCACGCACCGCCCGGGCAGTGAGAAATAGATTTTCTAGGGGCGGTGCCACCTCTCGATGAATCAAGAAATTTGTTTTTGCGAAGTGGCAAAGATGAGATTCTGTTCTGCCGGTCAAGATTTCATAGGTCATGAAAAAATTCTATCAGTCACAAAATAAAAAAGCGAACCGTAAAGGCCCGCTTTTTCGATTTTGCAATGAAGCAAAAAATACTAACGCTTAGAGAACTGGAAGCTCTTACGTGCGCCTGGTTTACCGTATTTTTTACGCTCAACCATTCTTGGATCACGAGTTAAGAAGCCAGCCGCCTTCAAGGTTGGACGTAGAGTTTCATCAAAAGAAACCAAGGCACGTGAAATACCGTGACGAATCGCTCCCGATTGGCCAGTTTCACCACCACCAGTAACAGTGATGAAAACATCAAATTTACTTTGGTTAGAAGTCGCCAAAAAGGGCTGATTGATGACCATGCGAGAAGTACCCTTACTGAGATACTTCTCAGGAGTTTTACCATTGATCATAATTTTGCCAGAACCTGGTTTTAAGAAAATACGAGCTGTACTTGTTTTACGTCTACCAGTTGCATAAAAGAATTTAGTCGCTGCCATGAATATCTCCTAATTATTTCGCACGAACGTTTTTTGCTTTAAGAACCAAAGGTACAGGTTTTTGAGCTGCATGAGGATGAGCTGCACCTTTGTAAGCTTTGAGTTTCAATAGCAAGTGACGAGCTAATTTGTTTTTTGGAAGCATGCCTTGAACCGCTTGCTCAATGATGAAAGCAGGATCAAACTCACGAACTTCTTGAGCCGATCGTGATTTCAAAGAACCAAAAAATCGTGAATGACGATAGTATTCTTTTTCAGTCCACTTGGTTCCGCCCATCTCAACTTTTTCTGAGTTGATAACGACAACGAAATCACCAGTGTCCATATGAGGTGTAAATTCAGCTTTATTTTTTCCGCGAATGACTTGAGCAATTTCGCTCGCCATTCTTCCGAGAGTGAGGCCGGTCGCATCAACGATCCACCATTTGCGCTCAACTTCATTTTCTTTTGCATTCCAGGTTTTCATTACAGATCTCCACTTATTTTTAAAACGAGTACACCTTTCTAGAGTTTACGGCACTTCCTGTCAAGTTCTGATGGATAATAAACCTGAGAAAGATACAATCCTTGAGGGGGTGCTGTCGCCCCTGCCTTGCGTCTATCAAGGGCCGCGATGATTTCTTTCAGTTTTTCTGGAGAATCAGCATTTTGATTCATATCGATTAAGGTGCCAACGATATTGCGGACCATTTGCTTTAAAAAGCCGTTTCCTTGAATGACAAACTCGAGGGTATCGTGGTCTTTTTGGATCCATTCGGCCTGATAAATTTCTCGCGTAGTGGTTCTGACGTCACCACCCGAGGTTTGAAAGCTTTTGAAATCTTGTCGTCCTATCAGATATTTAGACGTTTCGTTTAAGAAATTAATGTCGAGAGGAAATCTCACCCAATGAGTATATCGGTACCTCAAAGCACTGGGGGTAACTCTGTTTAAAACCATATATCGGTAAGTTTTTTTGACTGAATTTGCGATAGAATGAAAGTAGGGCGGTGCCTCAAATACATCTCGAACCACAATTGAGGGGGGAGTCAGGCGAATCAGGGCATAGCGAAGATCAAAAAGGCTTGGGTCTTTAGGGGCATCAAAGTGAGCAACTTGACCAGTCGCATGTACTCCACTATCGGTTCGGCTCGCACCTAATAAAGTAATAGGTCGCGAGTAGATTTTACTCAGTGCTGCCTCAAGAGTCCCCTGCACCGATTTATGTTTTGTTTGGCGTTGCCATCCGCAGAAGTCAGCTCCGTCATAAGAAACAATCAATTTTGTACGAAACATACCCGGCGCAGCTTGGCGAAAAGGAGTATGGGCTGATTCTTCAGGGGCAGCTAATGGAGGGCCTTCAAGCATGCCAAACTTATTAGCAGATGAGTGTCTTCAAAGCAATGAGTCTGCTTCAAATGAAACTTCTTACTAAAACTCCATATTGAAGCCGCCGTTTAAGACAGAAGCAGTGAAATCATACTGTTTATTAATTCCCAGGATCTGAGTGAATTCAAAACTAAGTGAAACGTGACTGATTCCGTAATTGGCTTCGAGTTCTCGCGCAGCTGAAGCATCAATGCCATCAATCATAACATTGAGGCCTGCCACGCCAACGCCAACGCCAGCGCCCGCAAATTTAGGATCTCGATTGTCGTCGCGAATTTCAGTGAATACGAAATAGCCGGCACCGCCCCCAAAGTAGGGAGTGAAAATTTGATTTTCCCAATAGCGCATATGGTACAGAGCCGTAATGGTGTTTGGGAGCATTGCAAAGTTGAAACTTACATCTGGAATAGTGGCGGGATCCCGATCAGGATCAGCTTGATTTACAAATCGGCCTGAACCATTCGAAAAGAAAATTCCTGAACCGAAGCGAATTCCGAGATCTCCGATACTGCGATGAAAAAGCTTTTCATAATCAAACAAAAAAACGCCCACAGGAACTGCCGAATAAAGCTGTTTGAAGCCAGCTCCACTTTTTGGATTGGTTAAATCCGGGGCCGGATAAAGTCCAAATCTGATTGAGGCCGAATAATTGTGCGGAGATTTTTCATAGCCGTAAAAGTAATCGCCGTTTTTTTTCAATTCAATAGGGGGCGTGATTTTGAGTCGGCCTTCTTTGCCGAACTTTGAAGGAGGCGAAGCTTGTTTGCTAACATCTACCTCGTCACTTTGGTTATTTCTCTCGTAAAAGTAGTTGCCGTCATCGTCGACGGATTTTGGTCGCTCGAGCTTCAATGGAGCTTGGGTACTAGCCGGCGGCTTTACAGGCTTGCCAAGTTTCTTTTGAACAGTAGGCCGGCTTACGGGCGGGGCCTCGAGCTTTTTTGCAGGGGTCGGAGTTGGAGCCGGGCTTTCATCTGTTTTAGCGTTTGGATAAGGGGCTTCTGCTGGTGGCGTTTCTTCTTCGGGCTTTATGTCTGTTTCAGGAGAGGCTTGGGAATCTTTCGCCATATGTTCAGCGTCTACCTCCTGACTCATTCCGAAGTTTGAAGCGCAAAGAAGAGAGGCAAAGAAGAGGCCGCGATAAATGAAGTTAAATATCTTCATTCGATGCCACGCTTTTTAGACTTTAATGTCGACAGAGTAGGTTTCAGCATTCGAATTGAGATGAGCAATAAAAGTAGAAAGCTAGTAAACAACAATGAAGTATTAAAGGCGCCAATTTTCAATGAAAGGGAAGCGAAAGCCAAAGCCGGCCAAAGCGCCATGCGAGTCGCAGTCCTTAAGCCCTCGTGACCAGCGATAAAGTGAGCGAATTGTGGTGAGAATCTATAATAGTATTGAACAAAACTTCTTCCCCAATGATGTTTTAGCAAGAATACATCTCGAAAATTACGAAAGCTCTGAACTTCATTTGCCATGGGCGAGCCATAAGCGGCGGTTGCAATAAAACAATTCAGATTTGCCGACAAGATGGCTTGAATTTCATCGGGCTTAACAATGTGGCAAGTTTCACTATCGGGAATTCCTGGCTGATTGCGAATTCCATAGGGAGTTGTGCGGCCTGTGGCCATTCTACAATTGGCAAAATCTTGCGAAGCTTGGGTCCAAAAGCCGATATTGCCGGCCTGATCTTCAGCGGCCATTTTTATGTAATAAAGCTTGGTGTTTTCAAGATTCTGAATGAGACGGGTGTCAAAATTAATCCCAGCAATTGAACCTGTTGCCGTCGGAATTGAAGTCAAAATACGCTGAAAATTTGCGGCAGAATCTTTGGGATTTATTGCTGCAAATCCAACTTTTGAATAATACAACCGAATTGCCTGAAAGGTAGTTTTATCGAAAGCGGGAAAGCCGGCGGCGGCATCGACAACCTCAAGTTTTGCGCTCTGATCCCCTGAGCTGACATCAAAATAACATAGAGGTTGGTTGGTCACGCCATTGCAGCCATTGTTTAGGCTTTGATAGGCAGGGGCGGTATTGCCATAGGTTTTTTGCATGATCACGGTGATTGTTATGAAATCGTCAGTCCCGGCGCCAGTCGTTGGAGTTGACGTTGCAACGCCAAGACCATTTCCGGATGCAGATATTCCAAGTCGCATGGTAATGCTAAAGCCGCCATTCGTAGCGCCTGGCATTGGGTCTTGAAAACCCGCCGAGCCATGAAGAGCTTGCACCAAATTGTCCCAAGTCAGAGTAATCTTAACAACTGTTCCCGCAGGCATTGCTGTGATCGCTGAATTCGAAGAAATAAAATTTGCAGGAAAAGCGGTGGCGCCGGTGGCATCGGTCAGCATGCCAACGCCTTTTGCTGAATCAGAGTAGAATTCGAAAGTTATGAGAGTATTGAGAAGAACTTGAGTTTCGTTGCATGCCACGAGTCCGGCATCGCCCGTTGTGCCCTGAGGAATATTTGCAAATTTGCAAGTATCACAAGTGCCATCTGTGATCCCGTTCGCAGTAGTGCAATTGGTTGGGTCGCCAGCGGCTCCGCCATAAATGATAAAGGTACCGCCCGTAGTTGTTGGCGGTGCCGGTGTCGCACCAGGGGCGGTAGTTGTTGGTGTCGTGGCGACGCCGGTAAAGCCAGTTTGTTTTGAAACCCCAGTGGGTGCCTTGATATGAATGGCTGCAAAAGCATCATGAGAACACAAAACAAAGATGCTAAAACAGAGAACTTTGGCCGAAATCTTTCTCATGGCACAATTGGATCATCTAAAAGTCCGGATGTCAAAAAACCTAGCGAGAGATGTTAAAAATCTTCTCCGCGATTTGAATGCCATTGAGAGCAGCACCTTTTCGCAAATTATCGGCTACCACCCACATCATCCATGTATCTTGAGAATCCATTTCAGGGTGAATGCGCCCGACAAAGACCGGATCTTTTCCCGATGTAAAACTCTGCGTTGGATATTTTTCATGTGAAGTAAGTGCCATAAGTTCAAGACCATCACTTTGACTCAAGCAAGATTCAAATTCTTTTTGTAAGACATCTTTTTTCTTAAGTGTGACCCAGACGGCTTCGGCATGAGAATTCAGTGTAGGAACTCGAACGGTAAATGCTGAAACCCTCAAATCGGATTGCCTTAGAATTTTTTTTGTTTCAAAAATTATTTTTTTCTCTTCTCCGCAAAAACCGCTGTCATCGAAGTCGCCAATTTGAGGTATAGAGTTGAAGGCAATATTTTTTGGAAAGATCTTTGCGGGATGAACACCTGTGGCGCTTGCTTTCAAGCGAGCGAGTTCATGGCTGGTGCTTTCGATCAGTTCGCTCATGCCGTCTCGACCGGCTCCGCTGACGGATTGATAGCTTGCTACGCGAACACTTTCAATTCCGAATTTCTTTTGCAGGGGGCTTAAGGCGACAACGAGTTGAATGGTCGAACAATTGGGATTGGCAATAATGGCGGGATTTTTTTTGGAAAGCAAATCTCCGTTGACCTCGGGGACGACAAGATCAATGTCTTCGTCCATACGAAAGGCTGAAGAATTATCGATGGCATACGCACCACTTGCAACGGCCAGTGGCGCCCACTTTTTACTAATGCCCTCGCCGGCAGAGAAAAACACAATATCAAGATCTTTAAAACACTGATCGCTGAGCGTCGCAATTGGGTAATCTTTTGCATTGAGTTTTCGGGTCATACCAAGGGATGCATCGCTTGCAAACAATTTCAAATCCGCCACCGGAAATTGTCGTTCCTGTAAGAGTTCAATAAAAGTTTCACCGACAACGCCTGTGGCGCCCACCACTCCAACTTTGAGCTTTTTAGAATTCGAGATCATTCATGTCCCTCGTTCGAATGAGATTCATCATGATTGCTTTCGCTTTCATCTGAAATCTCTTCATGCAAATCGTCCTCGATACTTGCCGTAACGGCGGGTTTGGCTTGTGGGTGTTTGCCGATTTTGAGAACTCCAAAAATAGCGCCCATAAGCGCATAGCTCATAAACAAAATAAAGAGCATCACTTCTGGCTTTGTCGCGATTACAAATACCAAAGCCACACCAATGACCAAATACCAAAAAGGCTTTCTTCCCTTCAAATCAATGTCTTTGAAACTGCGATAGCGAAAATTACTAACCATTACAAAAGCCAGTAAAATGGTCATTGCAAGCAGATAGTATGAATGGCTGGCTTCAAACTCAAGCTCAGTAAATGCAAGTACAGAGCTAGCAACAATTCCCGCGGCCATCGGAATTGGCAATCCTTGAAAATAGTTTTTTTCAATTACATTTGCTTGAACATTGAAGCGCGCCAGTCTCAGCGCTCCACAACACGCAAAGAGAAAGCTTGCGAGCCAGCCGATACGTCCGAAAGGTTGCAGCGCCCAAAGGTAGAGTAAAATGCCAGGTGCAACTCCGAAGCTGACGAGATCACATAAAGAATCATATTCGGCACCAAATTGACTGGTTGAATGTGTGATGCGGGCGACACGCCCATCTAATAAATCAAAAATCGCTGCACCCACAATTGCATAGGCAGCATGAGTAAAGTTTTGCTGAATAGACATGACAATTGCGACAAATCCAAAAAACATATTTCCGGTGGTCAGGAGATTTGGCAATACATAAATGTGCATGCTCACGCGCTGCCTGAGTCGTCTTGTTCGATTTCGAACGGCCTCAATTCTTTTTTCGCCAACCATAAAATTCCTCAATTGCTAGTTAAATTCCGAATCCACCAAAAAGATAAAATAGCACAGTCAAGAATAGAGCACAAAGTATGGGGAATGTAAAATTATCATCAAGTGTTCCGATCGGTATCAATTCGCTCATTGCGCCGATCACCCCTGAGAGCGGACTAACAATAAACAGGCGTTCGATCATAATATTATTTTGGTAATAATAAATCGCAGAAATGATACAGCAAACGAAAAAAGCGGCAGAAGTTCCCTGCAATGTTTTTTTGCGGATGATGCGATCTTTACCAAAGCGAATTCCAAAATAACTTGCCAGAGGGTCCGCAAAGGCCAAAAACAGCAAGCTGAGAATCACAATATGAGGGGAAAAAAACAACAAGACGAAGCCGCCCACAAAAAGGTAGGAAGTTCCTGAAAGCGCACGATATTCATTTTTTCTCATTAGCCAGCCGAGGGATCTCAAGACAAATGAATTGAGGCGTCGCGATTTTAAGCGCAGAATATCAAGGGGTAAAACAATCGCAATAAGCGGAAGCAAAATGTGTATAGAGGTTTGCTTGCCAAAATAAGTATAAATCAATGCCATCAGCGAAACCCCGCAGATATGCCAGATTTTTCGCGGCAAATGCAACTCTTCGCGCCCCCGCAAATGCATGGCGTGAAATTGCAGAGTTTGGCTCTCTTTCTCAGTCATCAGCACAATCCTACGGCCAATCCTTAGGCCAAAAACGGCAACTTACGAGTATCTTTCTATACAGGGCAAATGCCTGAATTAACTACTAAAAATAATATATCCTAAGGGAGTGTTGGCGGCAGATCAAGTGGCAAAGCGGCAAAGGGCGGAAAGGCCCTGTAAAGCACCAAAATACTGCGAAAACTTGGTGTTTTGTGCTTGGTTTTTGCACTGAATAGTTTTGGGAGAGTGCATGCTAGAATTCAGCACAAAACTGAAACTCAGTCTGTGGAAGTGGCCACTTATCGGGTTCGTCATTTTTTTTGGAAACCAAACTCTGGCGACTGAATTTATTCGCAATTACGAAGAGCACTCGGGTTATCTTTCGAGTGTAACAAACGAAATAGATGACGAAGGAATTGAAATTCCATTTATCGGCAAGCCGGCGATAACGGCCATCCCATTGAAAGAAAAAATATTCAATTCAGAAATCTCAAAAGAATTTAAAGATCGCTACGAGGATAAGTTTGGCCGAACTCAGGCCGAACGAGTTTACAACTCGCCGAACAAACAAACTTATTACGACGATCTTTATACTTTACAGGGAACTCCCGCGCAGGTTGATGATCAAAAGCGTGAATTTGGAAACTATATGATGGCAAGACTCGTTGAATATCATGCCGATAATTATTTAAAGAGTGATCCTCAAATGCGCCCCGTTTATGAAGCGAAAGAGCGCTTGAGTAATGTGAAAGTTGAAGTTCAGGAAGTTAAATTTGATATCAAATATTCTCTCCCTGGCAATCTGATAGATGTGATGGCGAGAGCACCATGGTTCAATACTAAAATTACCTTTTCTCAGAATGAAAGATTGTTTTCAATTACCAGAACTCAGAGTCCTACGGTCGGACTTGAGGCGCGCTACTTGGCGTTAGATCAAAAGATTGCCGGAATTGTTACAAAAAGACTAACTCGGTCTTTGGTAACAAGTTATACGGTCTCGGGCTGTACGGGCGATACGGGTGCTTCCGTACGTGAAACACTTTATTTGGCAGGAATGAGTCTTGCGTTTTGAAAGATGAAAACTTATTTTTTAGTCTTTCAAAAAATCTGAATATCCACCGTCTTTAATATCGCCCATATGAGTACCACTCGAAGCAACCAACTGTAATTGGCCCTTTCGTTCAACTTTAGACACAAAAATCTTGGTTTTCGCAACGACCTCGCCGGTGGTAGTCCATGAAACTTGCGCATGTGTATCAGGGTATTTATTTATCCAACTCGTAATGGGCAAAGAGCCCAAATAGGTTGAATCAAACATAGCAATTTTTTTAACAGTATCCGCTATTTTTGGATAACCAAGTAGAGCAGTTACAGGCAAATAACCCCCGCTATGAGCAGCAAAAGTCATTTTCGAAAATGGAGTGTCTGTGATATTAACGATTTGATCTTTAAAATTTTCAAAGAACTTACCAGTTCCGTCACTGAACTTCTCATAAGTTACCCCTCGACCGCGGCTTTCTGGGACAACGATGATTTGGTTATTTACCTTCGCCTCTGCCAATCGGGCTCCAAAGTCGCCGCCTCCGTTTGTGTCGTTTGTATTGATACGATAGACGTCGGCCTTTGTTTCATATCCATGAAAGAAAAAATTTAAGGTATTTTCACCATTTTTAACAAAATTCGTTGGAATATAAAATCGAACTGGCTCTGGATATGAGCTCATTCGTCCTTTGCATTGAATGCCACGAATTTGTAAACTGTCCTCATTCAAATCGCATTCTATTCCCTGTTTAGACAGGGCTTTAACTAGGGTTTGCGCATCAATAGAAAGCTGAGGTGAGTTGAACTTATTTTCTAAACTTGCAGTCACGTCCGCCAATGCCCGTGTAGATGCTGGTTGAGATTTCGCGCAATTTGTACAGGCCGCTCTTGCCTCAAGCAACCTGTTACTATTTTCTTTTACGAATTTTTGACTTCCGTAAAGCCAAAGAGTTTTCGCACTCAATGAGGATTGAAAACCAGATTTTGGTTTGATGCTATCGAGACTGATTTCATACGCCTTGTTTCCGCTCGGCAGAAGTCTCTCATTTACAACTTCCGCAATCGAGCCCTTTTGTATTTGTCCGGCCAAATTAGAATAACCGATAAAATTTGGGCTCTTTCGAAGAGAAACGCTACTGACAATTTCTAGTTCGAAGGCTCTGCAAAGTGCGGAAAAAAATAAAAGCATCAAAAGAAAGCTGAGTTTCATAAGCTTAATTTTATCAGAAAAGGCGTAAGATTGAAGCCAGATGAATGGCCTGTTTTGGCATAGAAACTTCGGGTGGAATGAGGAAGTTTTCGAGGGGTCTAGAAAAACAAAAAGGAGGACAAAAAGCGGTAAGTGAACTTCCTCCGCGATGAAATCGAGCTTGAGTCTTTGAATGAAACTTAAGAACTCAATGCACCGGGCTTTTAGCCATTGATCGATTGAAAACATATTCTTGTTCGCTGGTTTGTTTTTCGCCATTGGTAAGCTTCATTTTAATATGATTGCTGCCCTCTTTTAATGGGATGAAGTCTGAAGTTTGTTTGCTGCTGTCTAAATCAAAAATGGTTGCTTGATAGTGATTGGTCTCATTCACAATACTTGAAAGTCTATAGCCGTCATCTTCTTTTGTACAGGCCTCGTAATGCACTCTTATCTGTCTGGCGTCTCCGGCATTAATTTGGGTTAATTTACGATTGCAACTCAATTTGAAATCTAAAATTTCGTCGGCGACATCGACCAAAACGCGTTCACTTAAACTTCCTTTTGAAACGCCTGCAGGCAACCGAGATTTATGAGCCATTGCAAGAGCCTTTGCAACGGTAGAGGGGGGCATGAGAAATAATCGAATCTCAATACCGCCAAGGGCGAGGACTAAGGCAAGCGTCCAGCCGATAATTTTTCTTTGAGTGAGTTCGCTCAACCTAAAAGCTCTCCGTAAAGGGTGTTTGCTGGTTCGTCTATTTCTGCTTTTCAAAAGAGAAATACGAACCAAACTGCGTTGCTCTCTTATCGGCGATACAAGGGCATTGGGAGAGTCTATTTAGGGCGGTGCCCCGACCCGAGGTTTAGGCTAAGGTCTAGGTTTGCGTCTTTACTTCTTTTTGGAGCCTAAAATCTCGGCGGCTGATTTTGAAGGATTGGCATTGATTGAAATACTGCGATTTGGGCCCTTCATTTTTTCTGAAGCATGTATATCTGAATCACGAATCTTTTCGACCAAAGTCTTAAAGTTGGCATTATTTCCCACTTCTGGCCGAACTTCGCTTAAAAAATTATCGACGATCACCAGATAAGTTTCTTCAAATTTAATGTTGATGCTCTGCGATTTAAGTCCAGCACAGGACTCATTAATAATATCAACTAAGGCTTGATCGAAGGAGTGTAGATCATTTAGTTCCTGACGTACTTTATTGAACAATTTAGACCTGGCGCCATCTTGATCGGGTCGAGACAAGATTATTCGCATTGCATCTCGAAGCGAAGATACGGCTTCAGGTTCAGCAAAAATCTCGCCTTTGTCATTAACTTCAATTTCTTGCTTGGCCTGTATGTCTTGAGCTTTCTTAATTTTTCTTCGAACTATGTCGCTAAACTGCTCGGAATTCTTAAGCAGCAAATCAGAAGCTGTAATTTCGAGCCGTGCATGCGCGATAGGGCCTGAAAGCAATACGAAAAGTAAACTTAATATGAAGAAGATCGAAAGCTTTTTTTGTTTCATGACAAAACTCTAGCAATGAGCTTTGGCTCCTGCAACAAAAGCTCTAGAGGATGCGATGGGTTAGGCGCGTTTTTTATTTAGCAGAAAGCAAGTCCTATGGCAGTATCAAGCTTCTGAAGTTATTACGAAACAAAAGTTTTGAACCTGGAGGATCGCTTGAAAAAGTTTAGTTTACCGCTCGGATTTACTTTGGTTGCCTTGGCATTATCTGCCTGTGCACCGTCTGCTACCCAATTAAAAAAAGTGATGGAAGATAACCCAGACATCATGTTTAGTGTGATCGAAAAGAATCCAGATAAGTTCATGAAAGTGGTCAATGAGGCAGCTCAAAAGGCCCGTCAAGTTGAAGAGCAAAGATATCAAGAAGAAGAAATTAAGGCTCGAGAAGAAGAGTACAAAAATCCGAAGAAGCCAGTTATTGGTGAAAATCGCGCGATTAAAGGTAATAAGGCCGCTACCATTACAATCATAGAATACTCTGACTTTCAGTGTCCTTATTGCAGCCGTGGATATGCTACAATGAAAAAAGTGATAGAAGAATATCCTGATAAAGTGAAAGTTATTTTTAAAGATGCGCCGATCGTTCGCATTCATCCAAATGCCATGATTGCTTCTCAATATTATGAAGCAGTAGCCATTAAGCAACCTGGCAAGGCAAATGAGCTACACGATTATATTTTTGAACATCAGCAAGAGCTTACTGAAAAAGGCGAAGCTTTTCTGAAAGCCGCAGTTAAAAAATTGGGTCTTAAAATCACCGATAAAGATGTTCAAAGTGACGAAGTAAAAAAGCGTATCGATGAAGATCAAAAGGAATTCGAAAAGTTTGGATTCAGCGGAACTCCAGGCTACCTTGTTAACGGAATTTCCTTAAAGGGTGCTTACCCAATTGATGAATTCAAAAAAATTATTGAGCGCCAATTGAAGGGCTCATAGTCTACGAAAACACCTAAATTCTGTTTTTATAAGGGACCTTTTGGTCCCTTTTTTTATGTTTAGAGTGAGCACTTTGTATTTCAGTCTTTCGATAGCGAATTTCTCCTCGTGACGAAGTGCTAAAAAGGGTCTAGAATTCTGTCATTATGGCAACTGAAGAAAAATTAATTAAACCTGAATGGCTAAAGGTAAAAGCGCCGAGCGGCGAAAATTATCTGCGAATAAAAGATATGCTTGGCCAGCTCAAACTTGCTACGGTTTGCCAGGAAGCACGTTGCCCCAATATAGCTGAATGTTGGAGCGGTGGAACCGCAACTTTTATGCTCATGGGCGAAGTTTGTACTCGTGGCTGTCGATTTTGCAATGTCAAAACCGGCAATCCCAAAGGTGCCATCGACAATGATGAGCCTGAAAAAGTGGGCTATGCCATCGCTCAAATGGGTTTAGAGTATGTCGTGATCACTTCGGTCAATCGAGATGATCTTTTAGATCAGGGAGCGGAACATTTTGCTCGTACAATTCGCAGCATTCGCGCCAATGATAAAAAATTAATTGTTGAAATTTTGACCCCCGATTTCAGAGGGGATGAAGCTTGCATTGAGCTTGTAGTTCGCTCGGGCCCACATGTCTTTGCACACAATGTTGAAACTATTGAGCGACTAACGCCAGCGGTGCGAGATCCACGGGCCACATACCAACAAACGATGAAGGTATTGTCTTTTGTAAAAAAAATAGATCCAAAAAAATACACCAAATCATCAATTATGCTCGGATTGGGCGAACAGCCCGACGAAGTACTTCAGACTCTAAAAGATTTGCGATCTGCTGGTTGTGATATCGTTACCTTTGGTCAATATTTGCAACCAACAAAGCGGCACATTAAACTCAAGCGATATATAGCACCCGAGGAGTTTGTAAATTGGCAAAAGACAGCTGAATCTTTAGGCTTTTTGTATGTAGCCAGTGGCCCACTGGTGCGAAGCTCATATCGTGCGGGAGAGTTTTTTATGAAGGGCGTAATTGAAAAACAAGAATTAGATTCAAATAAAGAAGATAAGCAAATTAGTCATTTTTAGAGGAGAAAATATGGCACTCAAAGAAATTCAACTTCCTGAGCTCGGAGAAGGCGTCACCGAAGGTGAAATGATCAAGTGGCTGGTAAAGATTGGCGACAAGGTTGCGGCAGATCAAGCAATCGCCGAAATTATGACTGACAAAGCCAGTGTTGAAGTGCCAACGCCGGTTGCCGGTATTGTCAAAGAATTCAAATTAAAAGAGGGCGATGTTGCTAAAGTCGGAATCACCATGATGGTTTTGGATTTAGAAGCAGGGGCTTCGAAAGCGGCCTCCGTGCCGGTCGCTAAGGCGCCACCAACTGCGCAGGCTCCGGTTATGGCTGCGGCTCCGGCTAAAGCGCAGTCGGCAACTACCCCTGCTCAAACGACAACAGGCATGGATGTTTATCCTCCAGCAGCGAGTTCAAATATTCTTGCGACGCCAGCAACGCGAAGACTGGCGCGCGAAATGGAAGTGGATATCAATTCTCTGCGCGGTTCCGGTATCGCAGGCCGAGTCACGCGAGAAGATGTTTTGAGTACCAAGGGATCTGGTGCAACCTCTGCAGGAACTCCTATGATGAAGCCTGCTTATACAAGTAACCAGGCACAACTTGAAGAACGCATTCCACTTCGCGGAATTCGCAAGAAGATTGCTGAAAATTTGCAAATGGCAAAACACATCATCCCGCACTTTACCTTGATGGATGAAGCCAATGTCACAGCACTTTTTAAAATGCGAGAGGAGCTTAAGGCCATTGCTGAAAAACAAAATGTAAAAGTAACCTATTTACCATTTGTAATGAAGGCAATGATTGCAACGATTCGTGAGTTCCCACAATTCAATGCGAGCATAGACGATGCCTCTAGTGAGATTGTTTATAAAAAATATTTTAATTTAGGATTTGCAGCAGATACACCAAATGGCTTGTTGGTGCCCGTCATAAAGGATGCCGATCACAAAAGTATTCTTCACCTCAGTCGCGAGATCATTGAGCTTTCGAAAAAAGCTCGTGATGGCAAATTAGCACTTGAAGAAATGAAACATGCAACGATTACAATAACAAATATCGGCAGTGTTGGCGGGACTTATGCGACCCCGATCATCAATCATCCAGAGGTGGCTATACTAGGAATGTATAAGATTACTGAAAAGCCCATTGTTAAAGATGGCAAGCTTGATGTGATCAAAGTAATGAATTTTACGATTACCGCAGACCATCGCTTGATTGATGGTGCAGTTGCCGCCCATTTCTTAAAGGCATTTATTCAGCGAATTGAAAACCCGGGCGCGTTGATGCTCGATATGATGTAAAGGATTTATTTATGGCACAAAAATTTGATGTAACAGTAATTGGCGCTGGCCCAGGCGGATATGTAGCTGCCATTCGTTCAGCTCAACTTGGGCTCAGCACTTGTATTATCGAGCGGGAATACTTAGGCGGAGTTTGCTTGAATGTCGGATGTATCCCATCAAAGGCCATGATCAGTGCTGCCCATTTTCTTCACCGAATTGAGCACGACGCCCCCGAAATGGGAATTGTGGTAAAGGGCGAAGTTAAAATAGATATGAAAAAGTTAGTAAGCTGGAAGCAATCCGTTTGCGATCGCATGGCTGGCGGAGTCGAACAACTTCTCAAGGGAAATAACGTCACTATCATTCGCGGCGAAGCAAATTTCAAAACCTCAACCGAATTGACGGTGAAGACTGCTAACGCTACGGAAACAATTCAAAGTAAAAACTTTGTAATCGCAACGGGTTCTCGTCCCATTCAAATTCCGGGATTTGATATCGATGAAAAAAACGTACTTTCTTCAACGGGCGCATTGGCTTTAAGTGAAGTTCCAAAGCGCTTAGTTGTCATCGGAGGTGGCTACATCGGTCTCGAAATTGGCTCGTATATGTCTAAGCTTGGCTCTCAAGTAACAGTCGTTGAAGCGCAAAAAGGCTTATTGGTTGGTTTAGCAGATCCAGATTGTGTTCAAGTGGTTGCGCGAAAGCTGAAAAAGAATGGCATTGAAGTGATGTTTGAAGCCAAAGCAAAATCTTTTAAGAAAACCGCAGATGGCGTCGAGCTCACCATTGATCGTGCAGGTAAAGAAGAGAAAATCAAAGCTGATAAAATATTGTTAACGATTGGCCGTAAACCCAATTCAGATCAAATGAATCTCAAACAAATTGGCATTCAGCTTGATGAGCGTGGTTTTGTAAAAGTAAATGCGCAGAGAAAAACCAACTTAGCAAATATTTTTGCCATTGGTGATATTGCCGGCCAGCCAATGCTTGCTCACAAAGCAAGTCATGAGGGCGTGATGGTGGCTGAAATCTGTGCGGGCCATAATCGGGCTTATGATGCGAAAACAGTACCCGCTGTGATTTTCGTTGATCCTGAAATCGCATCTGCCGGATGGACAGAAGAAGAATGTAAAGCGAAAGGACATACGGATTTAAAGATAGGAAAATTTCCTTTCGCGGCCAATGGCAAAGCCGTCTCTTTGATGGAGACCGATGGTTTTGTAAAAATAATTGCCGATGCTAAGACCCATATTGTTTTGGGTGTTCATATTGTTGGTCCTGAAGCGAGCAATTTGATTTCAGAAGCAGCCCTCGCAATCGAAATGGGAGCACGATTAGAAGACATCGCATTGACGATTCATCCGCACCCGACTCTTGGTGAGACTATGATGGAGGCTGCAGAAGCTAGCCTCGGTCACGCCATCCATATTATTCAAAAGCCTTTAGGCCTTAAGAAGGAAACGACCGGCGTCCGAGCGCAGGTATAGAGTATTATGGAATTAGAGATTTCACGGGATCTTCGTGAAGGTGATATGGCAATTCAAAACTGGGGACTCATCGATTACGAAGAGTCTCTTCGAAGACAGACTGAGCTGGTGGGCTTGGTCAGGCAAGAGCTTGCGCGAGAAACTTTGATTTTTTGCTCACATCCTGCGGTGGTCACTCTAGGGCGAGGCACTCAAAGTGGCGATGTCACCTCATGGATGGGGCCCACAATTGAAGTCAGTCGCGGTGGGCGCGCGACCTATCATGGTCCGAGCCAAATCATTGTTTATCCTATTTTAGATTTGAATTTGAGGGGGCGGGACCTGCATCGCTTTTTTAGACAAATTGAAATTTCAATTATTGAAACTTTATCTGAGTTCGGCATTCAAGCCGCTGGACGTAGTTTGCAAAAGCAAGACGATCTTGAGATCGAGGCAACCGGTGTTTGGGTTGGTTCGCGAAAAATTGCATCCATTGGAATCGGAGTTCGCAAATGGATAAGTTATCATGGTTTGGCGCTCAACCTTGATTGCGATGCCGAAGCCTTTCAAGGGCTAAAACCATGTGGATTTAAATCTGAAACCATGATTTCGATACAAGAAATATTGGGGGCCAAAGTAAATCGATTAGAGATTGAAAAAAGACTCGCCTTGAACCTCTTAAAGAATCTCAGCACGGCTGCGGAGAGCTCATTTTTTCTCTATTGAGAAAGCAACTTTTTTCACACCGGCTGATTTGATGACATCAATAATCTCAGTCAACTTTTCAAGTGTTACCGCTTTGTCAGCCGCAAGAATCGCCGCTGTATCTGGTTTGCTTTTGATAACTTGAGAAATAAAGGATGTGACTTGCTCTAATGTAGTGGCTTTGCCATTGAATGCAATTGAGCCGTCTCGGCCAATTGTAATATTTAAAGGCGTGGTGGGAGTCGTATCTCCACTTGCCGCTTTTGGCAGATTGATATCGATGCTTGGCTTTAGAACCAGAGGTGCCGTGACCATGAAAATAATGAGAACCACCAAGATCACATCTACCAGAGGAACTACATTGATTGCTGAAATTGGATCGTCATCACTTCCGCCTAGTTGACCAGCCATGATTAGGCCTTTCCTTTGTTTTTAGCATAGGCAATGCAAAGTTCTTTTACGCTTTCTAAACTTTGCATATGGCCTTTTACTTGTTTTTGAAAATAGTTAAAGGCGATGACGGCAGGAATCGCAACGACAAGACCAATTGCAGTTGAAATAAGAGCTTCGGCAATGCCTAACATCACCGCTTCATTTCCGGCGGTCACATTGGCCGAAAGATCTTTGAAAGCTTTCATGATTCCGAGAACAGTTCCCAACAAACCTAAAAATGGAGCATTGGAGCCCACTGTAGCCAGAAAATTGAGTGAACGCTCAAGTGCAGGTTTTTCGATAAGCGCAAAGGAGTTAAATATTTCGGCGAGGCCATTAACACCATTTTCTTTTACATGTCTTAAACCATAAGAGAGACCACGGCCCTCTAAAGAATCGCGATCTTTACTGAGGTCCTCAAGCTCTGAAAGGTTATTAGATTGCAAAACTTCTTTGAGTCGCAACTTAATTTTTTTACTTGCCGAGGCTGCTTGTCTCAATGAAAAAAGGCGCTCAAGGATCGTGGCGATACTGAGGACGCTCATGGCCACCATGACCCACAATATAGCTTCCGCGCCCCCTTGTGCAATATTGAAAAGTTTTTCTGTGAGCATGGACTCTCCTCGTAATTAAATTAGCTTCGTTATAGAATTGCCTTCACTCGATTATCTCTAGAGTGTAAATATAGGGTCAAGGTATGATTGAAGAGAGCATGAAAGTTATGACTACAAAAAATATTAGTCTTTGGTCTTGGTTGGGTGCCATGATTCTTTGCCTATCATCTTGTTCTCTTCAGGTGAGCCGGCCGCCATCTATTTTGATAATCATGATTGACCAGTTGGGTTTTCATAATGTTTCTTGCGGCGACAATTCTTCTGAAAGTTCAAAAAATAATCCTTGGCAAGGACTTTCGGGATTTCAAATTCTATGCAATGAATCGGTACGTTTCACGCACGCTTATACGCCTTCAACGATGAGTATGAGCGCCATTGCCTCTATCCTTACAGCAAAATATCCGCTTGAGCATGGACTTCGTCATAACGGGAATCAGTTTTTAAGTGCAAAGTACAAAACCGTGGCCGATGTTGCAATTACCAAAAACTACAGAACTACGTTTTATTCTGGTGGCCCACCTGTTTTTCGTAAATCAGGCTTGGGCCAGGGCTTTGAAGTTTTTGAAGACAATATTCAAGTCAATATGAAGCGTTTTTATCGTCCAGCGGGAGAAAGCATTCGCGCCTTTTTTAATTGGCAAGATCAAGAATCTTCAAGGCGTTCTTTTTTTTCGACAATTTATCTTGCGGATTTACAGTTTGAAGACGTCGCTACCACCAATTCTCTTGGAGAAGTTCGAGAGGCATCTTTTTCGAGTCAAATGGAATATGTTGATGAATCACTAGGAGTTTTATTTCAAGAAATGAAAAAGAAAAAGATCTGGGACTCAACCTATATTGTAGTCGTGGGACTCAATGGCCATGCCGTTGAAGAACACGAGGAAATTAGGGCATTGAATTTGTATAGTGAAAGTACTCATGTCGGGCTCTTTATCAAGCCAGCAGGAGAAGAGAAGAAGTTATTAAAAAATTTTGATGCAGATGTGAGTCTAGTTGATTTGGGAGTGACGCTATTCGATTGGTTGGGCATCACCACTCTGCCATCAGATGATCCAAATTTGAAAGGCATCTCGTTTAAAGAGCAACTGAAAGACAGAGTAAATTTAGATCCAGTCAAACGACTCATTATTTCAGAGTCGGCTTGGTCCAAATGGAGAAATCTGGGCGAGATTCGTTTCGCTGTTCGATCAAACAATCTTCTTGTCATCAATGATAAGTCGCAAAGAGTTTTTGATACCTTAGATGATAGCGCAGAACTATTAAACCTCGGGAACGGTAGTTTTCACCACAATGCCTTATCGAGTATTCGAAATTTCTTTGCAAGCCACCAACTCGCTCATTTCGAACCCCTCAAGCGCGAGCAACGGACAAAATTTTTAATTGCTCAAGAGTTGTGGCGAGGCATTCGGCCAAGCAATGAATTGTTGACCCGCTTGTCTGATCTAGCCGAAAAAAATCCGACGGATACTCAACTGCTCTATTGGAAAGCCATATGGGACTTGCGTCTAGATCGCTGGAAGCAGCTTCGCTCTTCAGGTATTAAAGCGTCCAATCCTATTTGGAGATTCGTAGCCAATCGCAATCTCAAAGAGAAATCAGAAATTCCAATTGATCCTTGTTTGAATTTAGTCAAAGAGTACTCGCTAGGAAAAGGCGTTGCGAACTTGAGAGATTGTCATGCCGATGACTTTTCGGATTTACTCACTTGGTTAGACGAGACTCAGACTTTGTCTATGCGGCAGAAAGCGATGGAAAGTTTTTTACGTCTTCACACTGATAAAATACTGGTGGATCGTATAGCGGAAATCAATTATCTAACGGCAATGAGTTGGGATGTTAGTTTATCTTTCCCTAAAGAACCTTCGATTTCCGATTTGGTATTGGCTTTGCCAGAAAATAGAAAGTACCGCCAAGTATTAAACCGGCGCTTGAGTGAGCTTTCGCTTTAATAGACTTCAGCTTTAATGCCGGTTTTGCGTTCGAGCTTTGAAGCAATCGTATACAAAGTATCTTCATCGCAAGCAATGAGCCCACTACTTGAAGGCACATGACTTAAAGTATTAATAAAAATTCTTCGCGGTTTAATGAGTCCAATAACTTCAATCCACTCTTCGATGTCAGCCGGTTTGGTATTGTCGATACTGCCTTGAACGAAAAAACATTGAAGGCTCAAATTTTTTACTGACTGCGAAATTGAAATAAGGTGCGAAACTGTCGAGCGCACCAGCGGCGCATTGATTTCTTTTAGTAAGCGATCATTGCCCACATCTAATTTAAAAACAATGGAGTCTAGTTTGCTGGCAGCTTCAAAGGCTTTTCTTTGATCCAAATGTGCGCCATTAGTAAGTAAAAGAGTCTTTGATTGCGAAAAATATTTTCCGCGAAGTTTGAGTATTATATCGATGGCCTCGCTCAAGTGGGGATAAAGTGTAGGCTCACCATTTCCTGAAATATGAATGGCATCTATTTGAATTTTCTTTTCAGAGTAGGCCGCGAATTCTTTATCCAATTGAAATTCAAGTCCCTCTAAATTGGAGTAAGGCCCATCTTTCTTAACTCTATTGAGGCGCATCTTCGTGCGACCAAGATCACAATAGGGGCAATCGAAGGAGCAAATTTTATTGCCTTGCCCTAGTAAATTAATTCCGAGAGAAGAGTTGAAGCCAAAGAGCTTGATGGGACCATAGCAAATACCCATCTGTTTGGGGTCGGTAACTGATAAGTGTCCATATTCATTTTTAAAATCAAAAGCCTCTGACATATCTTCCTATCGGTCTTTTTTCAGTTTCTAAATAGATCAATATAACTTTAAGTCTTTGAAAATTTGATCAATCCAAGCCAAAAGGCCAGTTGGGGACTTAACTTAGCTAATCTTTGACTTATTTTATCGAGTTCAAATTCATTTGAATTTAGTTGATAAAGGTCGCGAGGAAGCTGGGAGTGACTGAGCAAAATGAGCTGATCAAGATCCTGAGGGCGAAAACTATTGATGGTCAAATTCAAGCTAGAGTCTAAGCCTAGGAGTTGATTGGGAAGACTGGGTAGAAGTTCTTCGCCGTCACTCATATCAAAGGACAAATCCATGGCTCCAGCAAGTGTCACCACCTGCCTCATTTTACGAACCAGTAATATTTGCGGCTGGCCGATTTGAACCCAAACCAGCTCTCCTTCAGAAAGTGACATTGCGAACAATTCAGTGCCGTTTCGATATTCTGTATGGTTGTCTTCTCTGAAAATACTTTCATTTGCAAGTAAGGCCGCAATTCGCAAATTATTGGCGCCAACCGAAAGACACGATAACCTTTGAAAAGGAGTTGTTGCTTCTCGATCTTCATTACAAAGAATCAAATATTCGAGTATCCGGTCAATTGCTTTTTTGGCAGAATCGCGATTGCCCCAAGGTGTGGCGACTACCAATGTCTTTTCATCTGAGTGAATTTCAGGAACTGGGCGAAATTGCTTTCCGCTGTAGGGGCGGTAAGAAAAATTGAAAATCATTGGCGACTTCCGTAAGTGTGCAACTTGCTTTTGGCCTTTCGATAGTAGTCGCCGTCGGGGCGATCCAAATCGACAATCTTCTTCCAAATTTCCATTGCTCGTTCGAGGCGTGAGTTTCCCTCATAGATGGTGGCTTCGCCATAAAGATCTTGCAGTTGATTGTCGAGATCTCCACGATATTTTTTAATCAAAGAGTTAACGTGCGAATTGTTGGCGTCAATTTTCTGCGCTTTGATGAGTTCTGTAAGCGCTCCTTTTAAATTATTTTGTTCGGCAAGCCGCTGACTAGAATGAATATATTCTTCGGCCTTTTGAGATAGGCTCTGTTTAATCGAGGCAATCTTTCTTTGAGCTTCCTTTTTTCGGTCCTCAGGATCTGGCAAATTTGTTTTTGCAAGTCTCTCGTAGGCCTCAATGGCTTGAAGCAATTCGCCTTTGGACTCAAGGCTGCGCGCATGATTGTACATTTCCTTGGCGCGTTCGACTCGCGCCTTATAATCGGCACGCTGACTAGCAAGTTCATTGGCATCTGAAATGCGCTTGTGAACGCGTTCCTTTTGAATGTGAATTTCATCATTGCCAGGATCTAAATTGAGTGCTTCTTCAAGACATTGGTCAATGACCTGCTCAGAAGTTGCAGTTTGCGACACAATATTGCACCGGTAAAGAATTTCACTTAGCCGTTTGCTCACAGCCTCCGCGCGTTTTCTTTCGATTTCAATGCGTGCAATCTTACCTTCATTGTCTAAAGCGGTTTGACATTGAGCCATTAAATTACGCGAATCTTGATAGGCTTCGTCGCCGAGCATTTCTGCGATTTTCAACAATTGCGCTTGGGCATTTGAGTATTTTCCTTGCAAGAGAAAATTGTTAGCTAAATTATAAGAGTCAACCACCAATTGTTTTTGGGGAATTGAAAGATGATCAAATTTACTATTAGAAATGCTTTGATTTGGATTTGAATTTTCACCCTTTTTAGGATTTTCAGAAAACAAAAATAGTCCCAAAACAATCACGCCGGCAAAGATCATATAGAAAAATAATTTGCCTCCGCTTTTAGGTTTTGCACGCGAATGTGATCTGGGTGGTGGCGAATAATGAAGAGGAATAGCACCGCCATCGCCCTCATAAGAAGCGGGTAAAAAGCTGGGGTGCTGATAGACCGGTTCCTTTTCAATTATCAATGCGGGGGTATTTACAAAATTTTCTGATATCCCTTGAATTTTTTCTTTAAAGTTTGGATCTCTCAATTCAAAATGAATGGTCAAGGACTGAACGGAAATAATATCACCGCTCTTTAAAGGCGTCTTCGTAGTTACTCTCGCGCCGTTGATGAGAGTGCCATTGGAGCTTCCGACGTCGGTGATGAAATATTCTTCTTCATTTAAATCAATTCGAAACTGTTTGCGACTGGCGGTGGCGTCGTTCAAAATAATAGAGCAATTTTCATCGCGACCGGCAATCCATGATTTGCCTTCAAGGCGTAAAACTTCATCCTCTTTTTGATGTGGTCCCGTAATTCGCAAATAAGGAATTCCAATAAAAGAGCCTACTGAAGTGATTTCATTATCACCTTGAAAATTTTCGTCATAAACTTCTGGAGGCGAGCTTGGTTCAATTAAGGCCAGCGCCTTTGATGTGGTTTGCGGCTCTTCCTGTGCGGGCACTTCAGGTGTGGGTTCATCTTCATTTAGGGCGATGAAATCATATGGTGAAATCTTAAATGAGTCTTGCGGCCCCAAATTGAAATGATTGGTGGGTTCACCTTCTTTGGTTAAGTTTCCAAACTTCGAGAGAACTTGAACTTGCCATGTTTCTTCTGCAAACTTAATTCGAAAATGTTGGCGCGAAATGCCGGGAAGATCGTCAAGAACAATATCACAATTTGGAGCGCGGCCCACCACATACTCCTGCCCTGGCTCTAGCATGAGCTCTTTGAAGTCGCTACCATGTTTTCGTACCTTAAACTTCAACATGAGAGCTAATCATCCTTTCTGAGGTAGGAATCGCAAACCCGCTTTAAAGACACGGCTTCTTTATATCGTAAATCACTTTCATTTTTAATTTCGACTAGGACTTTTTCAAGAGAGGCAGAGCAGCGCGTATACATTTGTTTTTCGTGGTATTGCTTGCCAAATTCGAGAGCGGTGGCGATGAATTCCTCACGTGATCGAAATGCATATTCGCGATATCTTCCGGCAAGTTTATGGGAGGGATCAATGGCCAATGCGGTTTCAAAGGAGCGAATGGCACGCGAGTACTGCCCCTTGCTGTAATCTCTGAATCCTTCTAGGTAGTGTTTATTGGCCTCGACATATTTGGTATGCTCTTCAGCTGTTGAAAATTTTCGGGCACCAAAAAATTCAGTAAAGAGACCGATCGCATCTTCGAAATCTTTCGTTGCACCCAGAAAGTCCGACTTTGCAAACTTCTCATTTCCGTTCATGAATTTTCGACTACCTTGCTCATAGTGAGCTTTTGCATCCGCGGAATCTAATTTTTTTAGTGCTAAATCTTCTGCGGATTGAGCTTCCGCGCGTTTTATTTCGGCGTCTACTTTGTCCTGATTTCGTGTGGTGGCCTCGATAACCTTTGGACCGTGTGAACTCGACAAAAGATAAACCAGTCCACCCAATAATATAGCCGCTATAATATAAAATGTAATGCCACCACTTCCGCTTTGGGGTTGAGAACGACGCGAGGATTTTGAGCGTCCCGGCAGTCCTTGAACACCAGGCGATGCCTGTTGTCTTGACTGGGGTAGCCGGGATCCATTCTGAGCCGCTGCGGGATTTTGAGAAACCAATTGAAGCTCTTGTTGTCCCTTTTGTTTCTGAACAATTTCAGCTTTAAAAATAAGTACGGTGTCGCCAATTTCAATTGAGTCACCATGTTTGAGGTCGACGGAACTAATTTGAAACGAATTCACTAATGTGGTTTTCTTTGAGCTCAGGTCCTCAATAGAAATTCGATCGGGGAGTACATGAATGGCAACTTGTTGGCGACTGCACTTTGAATCTTGCAAGACTATATGGCAATTTGGATCTCGCCCAATCAGCACCTTTGGTGGAATGATTTGAAACGAAGAACCTTTGTCTAGGCCTTCGGTAATAGTAAGAGTGAGTCTTACTTTACTAGCTTGCAAATTAACAGCTGGAGCTGACACTTATTAATGGCCCCCCTGTTCTTTGTGAATCGAAATAACATAATAGACGGGTTCATTGACTGCAAAGATTGCGCGACCAGAAAGAGTATGATCAATGCCATCAAAAGGAATATGACTTAAGACTTTTTCATCCGGTTGACCCCGTAAAGAATGAATCATCTGAACTATGTTTTGTCTCAATGCCGGATCGGACAATTCGGTTATTGAAAGTCCGGCGATTGAGAGCTGCGATCCCAGAAGATTTTCAAATGCCAAATTGGCCGATATAATCTTGGAGTCCACTGCAGAAATCGCAATGGCGGGATTGTCGATAAGCGAGATGAGATGAACCGCTTCGTCGTGGCGCTGTTGGAAATTGACTTGAGGAGCATCGGCTCCTCCGGAGCTCGCAAGTCTGGTTAGGGTACTCCCGATATTGGTTACCAAGTTCTTCAGAAGAGGAAAGTTATAGTCTGTGCTGATGTCGTCGCGCCCATCTCGCAAGGCGCTGTCGAGTTGTTCATTCAGATTCACGATGGGATGCTCAATAATTTTCATAAGGATGAAGAAAAGCAAAAATCCAAAGAAAAGCGAGATTGCAAAAGTTTCGACGAACAAACTAAAAGTCTGTTCGGTGCGAATGCCAACAGCGGAGAGATCATAAATCACGATCGCGTAAGCAACCGGCGTTTGTTCGCCTCTTTGGGCGTCGTAAGAAATGATGGGCGTGCTGGCGCCTACAAGCGAGCGGCCAAGGGCCTTATGAAATTCTTTGCCTTCACGTCGAGCTTCTCTGAAAAAGGTATTTTCAACTTCTTGCTGTCTCAAATTTGCCGGTGCAATCACATGGCCATCCTTACCAGAAATGATTGCGGCCACCGAAACGCCATCTTCAATTTCAGCGGTGCGAGTGCTCACTGAAACCTCAAGATTATCTAATACGGCTTGTCTATTTGATTGCGCAAGACCGCGAGCAATCGTAACAGCACGTCGCATACTTTCGGCCTCTATAGTATGAGAGATGGTTGTCGTCATGGGCACGGTTGAAAGTGCAGTCACCAAGAAAATGAAAATGCCAACAAAAGTTCCTATCACCCATCGATATTCTAGGGACTGGGCAAAGGAGTAGATGCCTGGCATGGCAACGGTTTCGAAATAATTGTCCAACAGATTTTTAAGGTTCTGAAAAAAGCTTCCCTTTTCGAGACTTAGTTGATCCGGGTCCGAGTGATGCATTTCGGGCTGAAATTGACTATGGCCGTGAGGATGAGCAAAATCATTTGCTTCCATAAAAGGATTGAGGTGATGGCCCATTTGAGGCGCGGCATTTGAATTCCAGCTTTGGGGATGGCTTTGCGGCGATCCCACACCAGTGTTTAGTCCTGGCGGACGATTGGCCTTTTGATGTTGCGACAAGAGGGCAACATCTGGCAATTTCAAAATATCAAAGATAATATCCTTAAGTGCAATTTTATCGCCTACATTCACTCGTTGATTTTGTATTTTGACACCATTAACAAAGGTGCCGTTTCGTGAATTGAGATCGCTTAAAATAATTTTGTCATCCGTTAAAAAGATTTGCGCATGTTCTTTTGAAACGCCTTGAGCTTGAATTTTAATTTCACATTGAGGGGCGCGACCAATTGCATTTTTTCCCATTTTCAAAGGATAAATCTGGCCCGCTTGTGCTCCACTCAAAATTCTAATCGCCCACATAAAGTACATCTCCGATGTCGACGGGTGTTGCTTTTAAAGTTCCGGCAGGTAGTTCAATGACTGAACTAGCTTGCCAAACGATTTGCGAAAATCTCCAGGGTTTAATATTTTCAAAAGTTTTTTTAGCGACAAAATTTTGATCAACGAAAATTGTATCAATTGCAAAATTCATGAAACAGGTGTGAATGCAACGGCAGTCCTGAAAAAACAGAGCGGATCCCGGAGCCATATTGCGGTCAAACATTAAGCCTTTGAGTCTTAAATAAAAAGAATCGGCAATGCGCAGTGAGCCTGCGATTTGCGAATTTGATTTTGATTTATTCAAGAGCCGTTTCATTTTATTTTCCAAACATCATGTTAAGAGCCACAGGAGCGAACACCATTATGAAAACTGCAGGCATAATAAATAAAATCATCGGAACTAGTATGGCTTGCGAAGCTTTGGCGCCAGCTTTCTCGGCGCGAACAAAACGTTCGAGACGCATTTGAATGGATTGTTCTTTTAGTACTTTGACCACACTGGCGCCGGTGCTTTCTGAATCAACGATGACGTTGACTAGAGAATTTACTTCATTCAAGTCGATGCGTTTTGCGAGAGTCTTAAGGGCGTCAATGCGAGAACTTCCGATCGCGATGTCTTCGAGAACGCGATTGAATTCGTCGGCGAGTACGCTGTCCTCACTCGATTTTTCTACAATTTTTTTCATCGAACCTTGTAGATCGAGGCCGGCTTCCGCAGCGAGCGACATCAAATCAACGAAGAACGGGAGGTCCATGAGAATCGATCGTTGGCGCGAAGTTCTCTGTGCATTTGCGTGAAAGCGGGGAACATTGTAACCAAAGGGAATCATCGCAAGGAAAATGAAATAGGGGTAACCTAGTTGCAAAGAGAAATTTAAAATCAAACACAAAATGGGAAACATAATTCCCCAAAGGAGCTGAAGTGCGATGAACTCGTCAACATTCAATTCGGCCGATAGCCCCGAAGTGATGATGAGATGTTCGATCTTCTTTCGGTAACTTGGGTTTTTCATGCGAATAGCATGTGACAAAGTGAATTGGTGAGCCAGTTGCCGTGAGAACTCGATGATATTAGATTTTGATTTAACGGGAGCACTTGCCGAGGCCCATTGCAAAGACTTCGCTTCTTCGTTTTTTGCAAAGAGTGCGGAGAGAAAACGAAAGACCGCAAATCCAAATACTAAAATTCCGACATAGAGTTTGATATTGCTTCCCATTAACAGCCTTTCTGTGGTGTAACTGAATGTATGCACACGCTCATTTTAGCTTCCGGGTCTCCGCGCAGAAGAGAGCTCCTCGAAAGAGCTGGTTTTTTATTTTCAGTTCACTCTATTCAAATATCGGAAATTCCAAACAAAAACCTAAGCTTGGCCTTACAAATTGAGGATCTCGCCAGACAAAAAGCCTATGCTTTGGTCGAGTCGGATAAGTACCCGAAGTCCCCACATAATTTGGTGCTCTCCGCAGACACCTTAGTGGTCCTAGATGGCGAAGTTCTAGGCAAGCCTAAAGACCTTGAACAGTCGAGAGAGTATTTAGTGAAACTTTCAGGACGAAAGCACAGTGTCATCACAGCCATCTGCGTTTTAGAACCCGAAAGAAACCGTGAAATTTGTGTTCACGAAGAGTCATATGTGCACTTTCGAGAGCTCACGAATAAACAGATTACTAGTTATGTGGCGAGCGGGGATGGCTTAGACAAAGCAGGTGCTTATGGGATTCAAACTCTCGAAGAGGGATTTATCGATCGAATAGAAGGAAATATTGACAATGTAATGGGGCTTTCAATTGGTCTAGTTGAGCAAATTTTGAGAGAAAATAATTGGCATGTCGATCGCAGAAAATCTTAAAAATCTAAAATTGCAAATCTCAATTAATTGCCAAAAAGCTGGTCGTGAAGCTGACTCTTGCACGCTGATTGCGGTTTCTAAAACCAAACCATTAGAGCAAATTACAGAGGCGATATCAGCAGGTCAAAAACACTTTGGCGAAAACTATGTTCAAGAAGCTCTGCAAAAAATTTCAAATTTTTCAAAGCTCGAAAGTCCGCCAATCTGGCATTTTATTGGCCATCTTCAGAGTAATAAAGCTCATCAGGTCGTAGGTGCATTTCACTTGATCCATTCTGTTGACCGAATATCATTGGCGAAAGTTCTCAATCAGGAAGCAAAAAAGAAAAATATTGTTCAAAGCATTTTGCTGCAAATCAATGTCGGTGACGAAGATTCAAAATCTGGCGTTCGATTTGAAGAGGCCGAAACTCTGTTCAGGCAAATTCTTGATTTTGAAAATCTGAAGCTTTGTGGACTAATGTGTTTACCACCTTTAGTAGACACTCCGGCCGCGCAACGAGAGTATTTTCAAACTTTGCGAAGTTTTATGGAAGATCAAAAGCCAAAATTATCTGATAGCCAAAAATCAAATTTTAAGATCTTATCAATGGGGACGACCCATGATTTTGAGTCTGCGATTTTCGAAGGCGCCACTCATGTTCGCATTGGCACGGCTATCTTTGGGCAAAGGGAAAATCAGTGATAAAAAATAAAAAAATTGGTTTTATCGGAATCGGAAATCTCGGTCAGGCCATTGTACGTGCGTTACTTGAAAGTAAAACTTACGAAGCCGCTCAAATATTTGCGACCAATCGCTCTCCCGGAAAACTGCTAAAAATGAATGAGCAGTTTGGAATTCAGATTTGTAAGACCAATGAAGAGTTAGTTGAGAAATGCGAAACTGTGGTTTTGGCCGTTAAACCTCAAGATCTCGCATTGGTGCTCGAACCCATCGCCACCACATTTTCGAGTGGACATCTTGTTATTTCACTGGCGGCTGGTTTTTCGATAAAGTCCTTGCAAAAATTATTGCCGGAGGTTTCGGGTCTGGTGCGCGTGATGCCCAATACGCCATCGACAATACGCAAAGCTGTTGTTGGATATTGTCTGGGACCAAAAGCTTCCTCATACGAAGTACAAGTCATTGAGATTTTTCAACCCTTAGGCTTATTGGTTCCGGTACCTGAAGGCGAAGCTTTTGAAGCGCTGACAGTTTCTTGTGGCAGCGGTACTGGCTTTGTTTTAGAGTTAATGGAGTATTGGCAAGAGTGGCTTGAGGAACATAATTTTGACTCGAAACTCGCACGTGAAATGGTGGTACAGACTTTTTTAGGAGCAGCAATGTTGGCAGAAAAAACTCCTGAGACGAGCTTGGTTGATTTACAAGAGAAAGTTGTTTCGAAAAAAGGAGTCACCTTCGCAGGATTGCAATCAATGCGTGAACTCGAAATTGAGCGCGCTTTAAGATATAGTTTTGAAAAAGCCGTACTGCGCGATCAAGAAATTTCGCGAACTACTGAGAAGCAATAGTGGTCCAGACCGCCGGTCTTTGGTCCAGAATTCCCAGCCCTTTGAAGCTATTCTACTATACTGTCAAAAAGTCGGTTAGCCTGAAAAAGTATCCGCTTCCTTGATCGGATGCTAAGCGCCTTTTTAATTTTCAAATGATGATTCAAACGGCGCGACGCATCCGATAAAGGAAGTGGGTACCTTATACCAGGAGGAAAAATGAGAATCGCGCCAATCGATATAGCCCACAAAAACTTTTCGAAAAAATTCATGGGTTTTGATTCCGAAGAAGTAATCGAATTTCTGCGTGAAATGGCCGACCAAATGGAAGAACTCATTCGAGAGCGAAATTCACTCAAAGAAACTTTGAGAGAAAAAGAACTCAATATATTAGAATATCGTGAGCGCGACGAGACTCTTAAAACCACGATTACCACTGCAACTCGCATGGCAGAACAAATTCGAGTCGACGCTGAACGTGAAGCCAAGCTCATCATGCATGATGCCAATCAGAAAGCCGAAATGATTGTCAAAGATGCCAGAGATTCGCTGAAAAGAATTTATCAAGAAGTGGGTGAAATGAAGCGGGCTCGAATTCAATTTGAGGCCAATTTGCGCTCAATTGCGCAGGCACATTTAGCAATGTTAGATCAAAGCCACCAGATTATGCCAGACTATCAAAATCAAAATATGAATTGGGGGATGTCTCAACCTCAGGCACAGCAAAACAATTACAACCAAAATATGCAAAGCCAAATGGCAAACCAAAACATGAATAATTCGCATTCTGCTCAGCAAAATATGGCGCCACAAAGTACAACTATGCAGCCTCAGCAAAAGTCAAATCAGACGCACACCCATAATTTTGGAGCACAAACTAACACTCAAATCATAAGTGCGGGATATCCTGTAAACAATAATGCGACCGGAGCTCAAAAGGCTCAGGCGAACCAAGCAGCCACCACTTCGGCAAGAACAAATTCTGAAGCCCCTCAGCGAGCGACTTCAGGTAGACCGACTACGACAATTTAAAAGATTTCTGAAAAGAATTCTTTCATATCATGAACGGATCTCCGATCGGCGCGCTCATTATAGGCGGCGCCTTTCGAGTTGTCATTGCCCGCAGCTTTTTCGGTAAAGCTATGTACAGCTCCGCCGTACTTTATAAGTTGCCAATCTACTTTATTTGTTCGCATTTCACTCTCAAAAGCGAGCAAATCTTCAGCTTTTTCAAAAGGGTCGTCGGCTCCGTGCAAGGCTAATATTTTTGCCTTAATATTTTTTCCGTCGCGTGGAGCGGGACTATCTAATCCGCCATGAAAACTGACCACGCCTTGAATTTCCGCACCCGAACGCGCGAGTTCAATTGCCGAAGTTCCGCCGAAACAGTAACCGATTGCTGCAAGTTTGTCTTTATTAACAAGTTTGCTGTCCTTTAATTCATTGAGCCCTGCATTCATTCGTGCCCGCAAAGTTTTACGATCTGCTTTCAATCCGCCGGCAAATTTTCCGGCTTCAGATGAATCCTTGGGTCGAACGCCTTTACCGTATAAATCAGCAGCAAAAGCAATATAGCCGAGTTCAGCTATCATATCTGCTTTGCGTTCGGTTTCATCTGAAATTCCCATCCAATTGTGGGCAATTAATACTCCCGGACGAGCGCCGGTTTTTGCATCATCAAAAACCAAGACTCCTTCTAAGGTGGTCGAGCCCTCTTTGTACTCGATTTTTTTATGAACGATTTTGGCATGAGCGATTGAGGTAAATATAATGATGGGCAAAACCAGATGAAAGCAGCTGAGTGACATAATTTTCTCCAATTTAATTTTTTAACCTATGACTTAATTTTTTGTTGACGAAAACAAGTAAAAAAATCGCGGCTATTACAACGATAGAGGCGAGCCAAAATGGTGAGTTCTTTGCAATCTGTTGATAAAAAAAGCCACCAATGAGCGGCCCAATAATTCGTCCAAGTGAAGACAGTGAATTGGTAACTCCCAAAACCAGACCTTGCTCCTCAGGAGATGTCAATTGACTGATCAATCCCAAGTTAGGCGGTCTCATCAAACCCGTTCCTAATGCGAGAAGAGTCATCACTATACCCATGGCGAGGATGTTTGCGCTCATTGAGATCCCTGCGAGTGAAATTGAAAATAAAACCAAGCCAATCATCAGAGTTCGAACTTCTCCGAAACGTGGCATCCACTTTCTTACAAAATAACCCTGAGTTAAAACCATCAGGACTCCGACATAGGCAAAACCATAGCTCGACATTTTCATATCCCAGCCAAAACGATCATTCATATAAGGAAAAAGCATCGACTCCATTTGCGCCATTGCCAAGCCGGTTAAAAAGAAAATAATCATCAAGGGACCGGTCAGCGGACGTAAGACCTCTTGAAAGATTTTTTTCAGGCGATTTACTTTTGGATTGTGTTCAGCTGAAGTCGAAGGATGTAAAGTGTTTCGACTCTCGGGCAATTTGAAGAAAGCAAATATGAGATTGGCGAAACACAAGACGGCTGCTCCAACAGATGAAAAGCTTTTTCCGAAGGGTGGTAGTTGACCAAGATGTTCTCCTATAATTGAAAGAAAACCTCCCATCAAAGGGCCAAAGATAAATCCGAGTCCGAAAGCAGCGCCCAACATTCCCATGCCTTTAGAGCGATTTTCTTTTGTCGTAATATCTGCGATATAAGCATGTGTCGTTGAGATATTGCCTCCAAAACCGCCGGCAAGAGCACGCGCAATGAAGAGGGCTGGCAGATTTGTTGAAAACGCAAATAACAGATAAGACAAAAAGCTGCCAGCTAATGAAATGAGAATCACAGGACGTCTTCCGATGCGATCACTCAAGCCACCCCAAAAAGGTGAAAATAAAAATTGCATTAAAGAATAGATCGCCATCAACCAGCCAATTTCAACAGCAGAAGCATTGAATTGTCGCGCGAGGTATGGACTGAGCGGAATAATGATTCCAAATCCTACGAGGTCAATAAAAACTGTCATGAAAATTATTATCAAGGGGGATTTTTTTTGATTCATTGCTTTGCACCAAACTTTGATTGAGGAAATCAATGACAAGAGATCATAGGACCCTTAAATTGTAAAGATGATCAAAGGAATTCTCAAATCATTCTTGATAATCTATAAAACTATAAGCGTTTTTCTCTTTGGGGTCGGCGTTGCTCTTTCTGCAAACGCAGTAGCTCCAAGTGAAACTCCGCCTGGGAGTTGGCGCGGCGATTTTTGGCGCATGAGTGTCTTTACGGATTATTATTCATCCAATTCAAATTTAAGTTCAAGCGGAACGCGTACATTTAGTACCTTACCTCCAGGAAATAAAGTTCAAGTTTATGCAGTTCGCCCCAAGCTCAGATATAATTTTTCAGAAAAATCATCACTGTATTTTGGCGGGAATATAGTCAATACGAGTTCTGTAACCGGTTCGGTTCAGCGCAATAATTCAGGACTGGGCGAAGCCTTTGTAGGTATGAACTATATTCTGTCGGGTCAATTCTCAAGACTGGTCGGAGAGCTCGAAGCCGACTATGCCGCAACTCCCTATA
Source organism: Bdellovibrionales bacterium (assembly GCA_043739185.1). Lineage (GTDB taxonomy): Bacteria > Bdellovibrionota > Bdellovibrionia > Bdellovibrionales > JAMPXM01 > JAYTQQ01. The sequence goes on along the minus strand of JAYUEN010000286.1, from coordinate 39,028 downwards.
GTGCGACCGCAAACGATGCGCTTTTGAGTGACGGAGCCAATTCAATTCGAGCGCAGTTTTATTTTTTTCGGCCCTACAGTTTCGGAAATCCATTTGTACATCTCGGCGCTCAATATCGCGATCAGGGCTATTCACAGCTGATTTTATATGGAGGAGGTTTTGAGAAACCTCTCGGGAAAAGTTTTCTTATCGGAACTGGTTTTGAGGGCGAATTGAGTTTTCTCTCGGATACAAATTCTTCAATTTATCGAAGTGCACTCACGGATCAAGTGATGGGCGGGAGTCACTATTTTGCTGCCTATAATCCTTCTTTTATTGATGCTCGTATTTGGGCTGGCTATAAGCCTGAACCAGGTTGGCAATTTAAATTGGGATATGCTCAAAGCTTTTTGGGAACCAATGCGTCGTACGGGCAATCTTTCTTTTTAAGCTTTTCGCTAAACTTTGATCCGCGTGCAGATGACGAAGGCTTTGCGCAATTTCGACAGAGCAAATCATCAGCCCGTCGCAAAGGCCAAAAAGACTTGAATGATTTTGAGCCCGAAAAAAATAACATCAATCCAGAGTTGTACAAAGACGAGCAAAGATTCGAGCCACTTGATTGAAGTGTCGGTTGACAGAAACTGAACACAGAAACTGAAACGCAGTTGACTGCCGCCGCTGCCATAAAACTGATTTGAAACTAATGCCAACGATCACCAAGTATTTTACAAATATTGTCACTCATCATCATAAGTTGAACAGCTCCTACTCTGTTAAAATCATTAAAACCTATACAGAACTCAAAAAAAACGGATCGGCATTTGCTCATAGCTCCTGCAAAGAATGAAATTCAAACAAAACAAGGAGATTATATGAAAGCACAAGCTTTTCTGGCGAGTGTAGCGGCTCTTTTTATGAGTCTTTCAAGTCAAGCGCATACGATTGTGAATGATTTTGATTGCAGTAAGTTACCTAAACAAACTCAAGTCGCAGAGCCATTGAAATACGATGTTGAAATTGAACAAGGGCCAGGCCTTCGCAATATCTATCTCGTAAGTAAAATGAATGGCGCCGTGGTTTCAAAGACTCTTATGAAGTCTGGTCCTTCTCTTCCTGAGGATATGGTTTATCTTGCAGGAATTTTTCAGGCGAATCTAACTTACAATAATATGAGCAAAGATCCAACGGACCTCATTCTGGTGAGTTTAAGATATATTGGTTCGAATAAGCCTGCGACTTCATGCCCTCGCATTTTAAACAGATAAAGAGTCAGTGACCCAAATTGCAAATTTGTCTAATTTTCAATCGTGCTGATGGCTTGAGGAGCTTTTTAGAAGCAGAGACGCTGGCACGAGCTTCGCTACGTGATAATAGGTCAGAGAATAATAAATGGAACGTCACCTGGAGCCCTGCTTTGAAAGAAAATAAACTATATAAAATGAGTACAGCCGCGCTCTTGTTTTTCGCGGTATTGGTTGCAACGCTCTTTCTACAAGTTTCAAATCTCAATTCGCAAGCGCGGGCAAGGGCCACGTGGCTGAATGATTCGGATCCCTTTAGACCTGACGCGGGGCTCGAACTCGAAAGTCTCGACCAAGTCCAAGAAATAAATGAACACAACTTTAAATTTTACGAGATCAATAGAAGCGAAGAACTTCCGGAATGAAGTTGTCTCCCCGCGGCTTAAAGTGTTAAACTCTAAATCCAAACTGGGGGTCGAGGTTCATGAGCGAGAACAATCCAAATTCGTTGACCGATCGATATGCACCGACTGAAGTCGAGGCGCGTATCTATAAATTTTGGGAGTCCGGCGGATATTTTAAAGGCGCAGATCAGTCGACCAAGCCGCCTTACAGTATTATTTTGCCGCCGCCAAATGTAACCGGACATTTGCATCTCGGACATGCGCTTGATCACACAATACAAGATGTGCTCATTCGCTTTAAGCGCATGATGGGCTTCAATGCAGTGTGGATTCCCGGGACGGATCACGCGGGGATCGCCACTCAATCCGTGGTCGAACGTGAACTCAAAAAAGAAAATCTCAATCGCAAAGAAATGGGCCGAGAAAAATTTCTTGAAAAAGTTTGGGAGTGGAAGCACCAATACGGAACCCGCATTTATGATCAAATGAAACGACTTGGAGATTCGTGCGACTGGGATCGTCAGGTTTTTACTCTCGATGAAAGTGTGAGTCGTTCGGTGCGAAAGGTTTTTGTCGACTTACATAAGCGTGGTCTTATTTATAAGGGAACCAAGCTCATCAATTGGTCGTGGCCACTTGAGACTGCGATTAGTGATCTTGAGGTCGAACACAAAGAAACCAAGGGAACGCTTTTTCACATTGATTATCCTGTTGAGCATACCGGAGAAATATTAACGGTTGCGACCACTAGGCCCGAAACCATGCTGGGCGATACGGCAGTGGCGGTTCATCCTGAAGATGAGCGTTATAAAAAATTAATTGGCAAAAATGTATTGCTGCCATTAACAAAGCGAAAAATCCCGATTATTGCGGACGAATATGTCGAAAGAGAGTTCGGGACTGGTGTCGTAAAAATTACGCCAGCGCACGATTTCAATGATTACAATGTTGGAGTCAGACATAAGCTTCAAGTAATTAATTTGCTTAATAAGAATGGCACCCTCAATGAAAACGCCGGTGCTTACAAGGGCCTCAAAGTACAAGAAGCGCGCAAGAAGGTCATTGCTGATTTGAAAGAACTCGGGCTTCTTCAAAAAGAAGAAGTACATAAACATTCAATTGGATACTGCTCTCGTTCGGGTGCGGTGGTTGAGCCTTTTTTGAGTGAACAGTGGTTTGTGAGAGTTTCGGCATTGGCAACCGCCGCCCGAAGTGTAGTCGAAACCGGGACCATTCAATTTGAACCTGAATCCTATATGAAAATATATTTGCATTGGATGAGCATCATTGAAGATTGGTGTATCTCTCGGCAATTATGGTGGGGACATCGAATTCCGGCTTGGACTTGTGAAAATCAGCATTTAACAGTGAGTGAAAATGCTCCAACCAAGTGTCTTCATTGTACAAGCGCTAAACTTGTTCAAGATGAAGATGTGCTCGATACTTGGTTTAGTTCTGCACTTTGGCCTTTTAGTACAATGGGATGGCCACAAGACACCGAGACTCAAAAAACTTTTTATCCGACTAATGTTCTAGTCACTGGTCATGACATTATTTTCTTTTGGGTCGCTCGCATGATTATGATGGGCCTTGAGTTTAAAAAAGATGTTCCATTTCGAAAGGTCTATGTTCACGGACTGATTCGGGATGCTGAAGGCAAAAAGATGTCGAAGTCATCGGGCAATTCACTTGATCCAGTCGAACTCATCAATGAATACGGAGCCGATGCTTTGCGATTCACTCTCATGGCTCAAGTTTCAGGAGGACGTGATCTCAAATTTTCTGAATCACGTTTGGAGGGTTATCGCAATTTCATGAATAAGATTTGGAATGCGACGCGCTTTTCATTAACGGCTCTTGCTGATTTTAAAGTTCCAACAGAAGGTGTAAAGGCTTTGCCAATTGAAGTCGATCTTTCGATTCCCGATAAATGGATCATCTTTCGACAATCTCAAGTATCCAGAGTGGTTGAATCCGCCTTAGAGGAATATCGTTTTGCCGATGCGGCCAATGCTCTCTATGCTTTTGTGTGGAATGACTTTTGCGATTGGTATCTCGAATTGGTTAAGCCAATTATTTACGGAGAAGCATCTAGTGAACGTACGGCCACGCAATTGGTTCTTGCGCAAACACTGAATCGTATTATGAGATTCTTGCATCCGTTTTTGCCATTTATCACCGAAGAGATTTATCAAAAGCTCCCCATTAAGAGTGAAGCTTTGATAGTCGATCAGTTTCCGACTTTGAGAAATGACAAAGCCTGGTATGCGGTGGGTAGCAAAGAAGCTGCCTTTGAAATGGAATTAGTAAAAGAGGTTATCACTGCGATCCGAAATATTCGTGGTGAGAATCAGATAAAACCTGGAGTCCAGCTCAAAGTACGGCTGGCGCCATTAGATGATCGTGTGCAAAAAGTTCTAGGACATAATAAAGTTGTCATAATGAGGCTCGCGCGCGTGAGTGACTGCGAAATTTCTGCTGCCGGTAATTTGCAAAAATGTGCTTTGACTCCAGTACGCATGCAGGGTGCTGGCGTGGATGTCATCGTGCCGCTCGAGGGCGTTGTCGATATTGAAGAAGAAGTGAAGCGCATCTACAAAAGTGTTGAGAAAATTCAAAAAGATATTGCAAGCATCGCTGGCAAACTTGCTAATGAAAACTATATTAAAAATGCGCCCGAGGATATTGTGGCAGCAGATAAAGTTTTAATTGAGCAATTCAAAGCTCAAGTTTTGAAACTGCAAGATTCGTTGAGTCGACTGCAATAACGTCTGAGTAGCCATCGCAATGCTAGCAGGCGCCTTATTTCAAGAGGCCGATCTCGCGCAGGCGCTGCATAAGATAGTCTTGTGAAGTGATGTCTTCGTATTTGGCGCCACTACCCTTGCATGAAGGCAAACAACTCAGCATCGCATCCGGATTAGGGTGAATGAAAAACGGCATCGAGTAGCGACTGGTTTTTGAATCAACCGGGTTCACCACGCGATGAGTGGTCGATGGAATTACGTCATTGGTGAGGCGTGATAGCATATCGCCAGCGTCGACGATTAATGAATTCGGATCTGATTCAATGTCGAGCCAAGTTCCGTCATGATCCTTGAGTTGCAGGCCACTCGCGGTGGCGCTTACCAAGATCGTGATAAAATTAATATCTTCATGAGCGGCGGCTCGGATGCTGCGAGGATCAGCGCCTTCAGGAATTGGCGGATAGTGTAGTAAACGCAAAATAGAATTTCCATCATTGGCCATGGAGCTTAAGAAACCATTCGGGACATCTAAAGGGCCAGCGAGGGTTTCAAGTAAAGCCAGGCCAGTCTCATCTAAGGCTTTATAGATCTTTGAGAATACTGCTTTGAATTCTGCGATTTCAGTTGGCCAAACATTTTCGAAATAAAACTTTTCGTAGCGATGACCCTTCGTGATTTCGCGACCGATATGCCAAAATTCTTTTAAATCTGAAATTGGATTGTTCTTAGCATGCTCGGTTCCGAAAGGAGTATAGCCACGTTGAAAACCATGATCAAAAAGCGCATATTTATTTTTAGTCTCAACGGGCAGATCAAAGAGCTTATGCATAAGTTCGTACGCATGCTTGAGTAAACTCACTTCAACATTGTGATCTTTCAATACGATGAAGCCGTAGTCTTTGAGTCCATAAAAGAACTGCTCAATAAAGCGTGCGCGATCGGTTGCGCCGCCTAATAAATAACTATTCAAACTGAGTTCGGGAACCTTTCGAAGCGTACTGGCAGATTGGTTTTTAGCGATGGTCGTGTTTAACATTGATTCCATAAATCCCCCTCAAGATTAAAAGACTATGCAACCGACGGTCGGTCCAAACACTTTTACTGGACGCAATGACCCTTAATCAAGCAGTTTTATTTTCGAAAATCCAAAACCAGATCAGTTACGAACGCAATTCCGTTTCGCATTTGAAAAACCACATTAAAATCTTCCAAACAAAAACCATACTCGCTCATGTAAGGGTCCGGATTCGCTAGGCTTCCTTTGTAAAAATTCGGACGAGGGTCTAACTCAAGACTGGTTTGAATTAGCTCTTTTAAGGCATCAGATGAATGATACTTTGATCTTTCTGCATAGTTCGCAATTTTAGAAAGTGCGAGTTCTTCAAACTCAACAGAAATTCGCTGAAGCGGTTTGGTTTCGAGCCAGCCTTCGTTGGCCTCGCTAATGGCATCAAAGCTCGGAACATAAGGCTTGATATCGAGAATGGGAGTCCCTTCGATAAAATCGACTCCTCCAACGAGAAGTTCATTGTCCGTTATTTTCAAAAGTTTAACCCCAGATAAACCAATGGGATTGGGGCGATGCGGGGATCTTGAAGCAAATACGCCGATTTTCTCTCCGTTCATCCGAGGAGGATGAATTTTGTTTTTAATACTTTTATTGGTATTTTGATGAAAGACAAAAATGATCCAGAGATGCGAAAAGCTTTCGAGTCCCTCGAGGGCCCCTTGAAACTCAGGCCGAATGAGAATTTTAGCCCGCGATAGAGGTACGAGGCCAGGCTGTCTTGGCGTTCCGAAACGCTCTTTATAGGAGGATTCGACAGTCCCGATACTTTGAAAATTAAAAGACATTTCGCTACTTACTTTCTTTCTTGAGGCTTTGAAAACGCTAGGCTTTTTAATTTCTATAGCCAATTTTTACTTGGGCCTGGTAAATTTTACTAGTTGAACTCAAAGCAATGGCTTTGGTCGCATTTACAAATCTGATAGCAAGGCTCGGGCCACAAATTGCTAAAGTTAAAAAGTGATAAGCTTTAATTCTCGAAAGGATTAGAACAAAACTAAGACACCCGCAAGAAGCTTTATGAGCAAGGCGGCTGCAAAAATATAGACTACTTTTTCCAAGTTCGTTTCCCCAAATGATTGAGACAAATTTATTTGTGAAGGAGGAGTTAATGCAGATTATTTTATGAAGCAAAGAAATTCGAGAAAAATGTGCTTTTTACTCAAAAATCACTCGGAACACGCTAGGCAATTCAAATTTTATTCAACAGTTACAGATTTCGCTAAATTGCGTGGCTGATCAACATCGTAGTTGAGAGCGCGGGCAACATGATAAGCCAAGAGCTGGAGTGGAATAACCTCAAGTAATGGGTTTATGAACCAGTCGGCCTGGGGAAGTGATAAATAGTATTCACTCAAGTCTTTTAGCTCACGACACTCGCCAGTTCCAATCGAGATAATTTTACCGCCTCGGGCTTTGGCTTCTTGTAAATTGCTTAAGGTTTTCTCGAAGTGCTTGTCCCGTGGAGCAACCATTACAATCAGCATGCGCTCGTCAATCAACGCCAAGGGCCCGTGTTTCATTTCACCTGCGGCGTAGCCTTCTGCGTGCATATAGGCAAGCTCTTTGAGCTTAAGGGCGCCTTCCATTGCGAGTGGAAAGCTAATTCCTCTCCCCATATAAAGCAGACCCTTAAAGGATTTAAAATGCTTGGCCGCTTCATTAAAAAATTTATCATAGGAAAGAACGCCCTCCATCTGTGAGGGTGCGGCCAACAAGGCATGTAAATTGTGATTTTCTTGCTGCTCAGTTAGCTGCTCTCTTGCTTTGGCGATTTGCAAAGCAAGGAGATTGAATATCGCGAGAGTGGCAACGAAAGCCTTGGTGCTGGCGACTCCGACTTCAGTGCCTGCATTGAGATAGAGATGTCCCTGAGCTTCGCGGTCAATACTTGAGTGTTTGACATTGGTGATGCTGAGGGTGCGTGCGCCCGCTTGCCGCGCAAGGCGAAGGGCTGCGAGTGTATCTGCGGTTTCTCCACTTTGAGAAACTACGATCACCATTGAATTTTTAGGAATGACCGGATCACGGTAGCGAAACTCACTGGCAATATCGACTTCAACCGGCACTTTTGCAAAATTCTCAATCAAATATTCGCCGACTTGGCCTGCATAAAAGCTCGTGCCACAGGCAATGATAAAGATACGATCGATCTCGCGAAAAACCTCTAAGGTTTTGAGATGATCAAGTTTCAAATCTAATTTCGAAAGCTTTTCAAAACTGTCGACTGAAAAGCCTAAGCCGCTCAATTGCACATGCATTTTTTCGAGGTTGATATGCGGGGCCATAGCACTTGCAACGGCACGGGGTTCCTCAAAGATTTCTTTTAACATAAAGCTATCAAAACCGGCCTTTTCAATGACCTTAGAATTCCACTCAATCACATGGGGTTTTTTGGTTATAGGCTTGAATTGTCCGTTGAAGACCTGAAAAGAAGTTCCTCGTACTTCAACGCTTTCAAAATCCTCTAGATACAAAATATTTTTTGTATACTCAACTATGGCTTGAACATCGCTAGCTAGGACAACGTCCTTTTCTCCGATACCCAAAATAAGTGGTGGACCATTTTTAAAAGCTACTAAAGTGTCGGGCTGATTCTTCCATACCACAACAATCGAATAAGCTCCGCGCAGTTTGGGCAAAATATTGTGAACTGATTTTAATAGATTTTGAGTTTTAGAAATATCTCGTGCAATGAGGTGGGCCACCAATTCAGAGTCCGTATCCGAAGAAAATTTGACGCCTTCTTTTGCCAATTGAATTTTAATCTCTTGATAGTTTTCAATAATGCCATTGTGTACAAGACTAACGCCATCAACTGAGTGAGGATGGGCATTGCGTTCACTTGGGACGCCGTGGGTTGCCCAGCGCGTATGTCCTATGCCGATGTGACCATCAAAACTTTCGGTTTCAAGTTTTTTTTGGAGTTCAGAGAGTTTGCCAGAGGCGCGCACTATTTTAAAATTGCCATGATCTAAAATGGCAACACCAGCCGAATCATAGCCCCGATACTCTAATTTTTTAAGTCCGTTGATAATGACATCTTTAGGATTGTGAGGGCCAAAGTACCCAACGATTCCACACATTATTGCCTCTTTTATCGATCTGCGATATCGGGAGAATTGGACTTCGAAATTTCCTCTTCATCTTTTTTTAAGTATTTCGCGGCAGTGCCAACTTTATTTTCTTGCCGACCACGCGCAATTGCAAAAGATTTCTCAGGAACATCTTTGGTAATCGTTGAACCACTGGCAATTAAAGAATCATTGCCAATTTCAACAGGCGCTACGAATTGGGTATCGCTCCCGACAAAAACGCGATCGCCAATTTTAGTGCGATATTTCTTTTTATCTGGAGCATAATTACAAGTGATCGTCCCACAACCGATATTGACGTCCTCGCCAACGCTGGCATCGCCCAAATAGGAGAGGTGCCCGGCTTTGGATCTCGCTCCAAACTTAGTTTTCTTCAATTCAACGAAATTTCCGATATGAGCCTCAACGCCGATTTCAGTTCCTGGGCGGAGGTGGGCATAAGGACCTATCGAAGCCCGCGCTGAGATGACGGCTTGTTCAATATAAGATCCTGCTTTGATATGTACACCATCGTCGACTTTTGAATGAGCCAAGTAACAGTTTGGTTCAAGGACACAGTAGGCACCGATTTGAGTGCGGCCACGCAAATAGACGCTTGGGTAAAGAACGCTACCAGGACCAACAAAGCATTCCTCTTCAACATAAGTCGTTTTCGGATCAATAAATAATACGCCTTCACTCATCAATTGTTCACGTTTGCGTTTAAACAATACTCCTGTGGCTTGAGCCAATTCTTTTTGGTTATTCACGCCAAAGGCCACTTGTGGCAAAGTCTTTATTGCAATGATCTTTTCACCTTCGGTTTTGCAAACCTCGAGCAAATCCGTAAGGTAAAATTCCTGCTTTGAATTTAGATTTTTAATCATCGGAAGATATTCGACCAGCACTTGCGATTTGGTGACATAAATCCCGCTGTTCACTTCGCGAATTTTTAATGTATCGCTCGAGGCATCGCCGGCTTCAACAATTGAATGCAGATCGCCTTGATGTCTCACAATTCGACCGAGGCTTCCGGGGTTCTTCAGTTCTGCTGTCACCACGGCCAGGGCACAAGAATTTTCATGAAATTCAGTGAGAATTTTTTCAATGTCATTTGCTAAAATCAAAGGGTGATCGCCATTTAATATGAGGACAGTTCCCTGAAGGCTTTTGGGTTCAGCAGACTTTACAGCATCGGCAGTGCCAAGTTGCTTCGCCTGAGTAAAACAAGTGACGCCCATTGGTTCGACTACTTTTCGAACCAAACTTTCCCCATGACCTAAGACAATGCGAATTTCGTGTGCGCCCGCGGCTTTTGCAGCGTCGATCACCTTTTTAATCATGGGTGTGCCAGCCACCGGATGCAGGACTTTGGGCAAGGGGGACTTCATTCTCGTGCCCTTACCAGCAGCCAAAATAATAACTGAAAATTCTTTTTTTGCCATTGGCCAAGCCTAATCGCAACTCGACAACTAGGTCAAGATTCGAGTAACTTGAAAACAATGATTTTCTCATTAGATTGTTGGATAAAAACCTCAATAGGAACTTGTGTATCTATATGTGCACAGTCGGAGTTTGCTCGGCTTAAGAATCCCATCATTTTAGTAGGCGGCGTACATGGTGATGAGCCTGAGGGTGTGTACCTGGCAAAGCAGTGCCTCGAGTGGCTCAAAGTTTCAGATCAATCTCAACTTGTAGATTGGGTGGTCATTCCCTGTTTGAATATCGATGGATTCAATAAAAAGCAGAGAGTCAATGCGAATGGCGTAGATCTCAATCGAAATTTTCCTTCAAGCGATTGGTCCGCCGAATTTCAAAAAGAGCGTTATTATCCTGGTCAGCGCCCAAACTCAGAGCCAGAGGTTTATGCGCTTGTTCAACTCATAAAGGATCTTCAGCCGAGATTGCTCATTCACTGTCACTCTTGGGAACCCTGCATCGTCTATACCGGGGAGCGTGGGAGACGAGATAGTGAGCGGCTGACCCGTAGTTCGGGCTATGTATCACGTCCTGATATTGGTTATAAAACTCCAGGAAGCTTGGGACAATATGGCTGGTTCGACGCTGGCGTTCCGATTATCTGTATTGAAGAGCAAGAAAATCTCAAAGATTTTTCTCAGATTTGGCCGCGCTTTGAAACCGCAATGAAAGAAATTTTTAGCGATCGATCCGAACGTATAATTCCTTAGGAAAACCATGCTTGGTGCACTGATATTTGATTTAGATGATACGCTACTCGATACGAGCCGACTTTTAGTTCCACAAGCTGAAAGAGAATCCTGTCTTGCAATGATTCAAGCAGGACTCAATTCGGATCTCGAGACTTGTTTAGCAAAGAGAAAAGAGTTGATCGCGCGGAATTTGCGGACGCAAGCCTTTGAGTGGATCGTTCGTGAATTGGGAACACGGGGACAAGCCGATCCCAAAGCGGTATCGGCGGCCGGCCATCGGGCTTTTTATGAGCGCAAAGTTGAAAGTTCGATAAGGCTCGAATCTGAGGTTCTAAATTTACTTGAGCGACTAAAAGCCAAATACGAACTTTATCTAGTAACTGCGGGATCTGCTTCAACCCAGAAGCAGAAAGTCGAAATATTAAAAATCGAAAGTTATTTTAGAAAGCTTTTTTATGTTGAGCTTTCAAAAGGTGAAACCAAAGAGCAGGCATTTCGTGAAGTCTCAAATTTGAGTCAGGTTTCGAATTCAAGTATATTAAGCATTGGAGATCGTATCGATACGGACATCGCCGGCGCTAAAGCTCTCGGGATGAAGGCTTGCTTAGTGGCAAAGGGCGAGTATGCTCGTCTCAAACCATTGAACTCTCTTGAGGAGCCCGACTTTAAAGTGAAACAAGTCACAGAGATTGAGTCCGTATGTCGACTTTAAAACCAAGCGTATTGATTATTTCGCATCCGGAGCCCAGCCAAGTGCAATTCGGCGCAGAGTTTCTTGAAGATCTTTCGGAACTACAAAAAAGTTTAGAGACGCACCATTACCGTGTCGTAATTTATCCCACACATATTTTTAAAAAGAGTGAAAATCTAAAGTATCTCTTGATCATTGAAGAAAAATTGAAAAATAGTCAGAAAATTCTCATTCATGATTGGAGCACTCTTGAGTCGAGTAAAATTTTAGCGACTATTATCAATCAAAGGAATCTTTTTAGAATTTTGCCGGACTTTTTACCTGAAGAATTTGAATTGAGTGTTCAAGGAGCACTTGCTGAATATGATTTGGATCAACAAAACCTTAAGTTGGTTGAGTTAGTAAATGAACAAAATGAAAATTTAAAAAAGATATCACAAGAACTCGAGATCCGCGTCGAAAAGCGACAACAACTTCTCGAAGAGAGCAGGCGCAAGCTACTGCTTACAAATAAGCGCCAACAATCTTTGCATCTTTGTCTTTTTGCCGTTCACCGTGCCAACTCTATTGCAGAGCTAGAAAGTCTTTTGAATGAAGCTTTGAAAGAAACACTCTCGCTTATTTCAACTCGCATTTTTTTCAAAAATTTTGCCAATATTCACGAGCAACAATTCACTCAGTTTTCTTTGCATAAAGCTCCCATCATGAGTGAACAGCAAATTTTTGGATTCATTTATTTCATTCGTGACCTCAACCTACCCTTTCAACGTGATGAGATTTCATTTTTAGGAAAGGTTATCAAGGCCGTTTCACTTGCCATCGATAGGCTGACGAAATTAGAGCAATCTGAAATTTTTAAGCAAGAGTGGGATGCAACCTTCGATGCCATTTTGCAACCCGTCAGCCTAATTGATGAAAACTATAAAGTTTTGCGAGTGAACAAGACTTTTGCCGATCAAAGTAATTCCGAACCCAATGAAATTATCGGTCGAAAATGCTATGAGATTTTCTTAGGTAAAAAGCGGCCTTGCCGAAACTGTAGACTCGGAAATAGTTTCCGGCTGGATCCTTTGAGAACTCAAGGCGGGCAAAATTCTGTATTTGAGGTTTTTAGTCAAAATGTAAACTTGCCGAATCAAACCAAATCAGTTTATGTCAATATATACAAAGACATAAGCACAAGACTAAGATTTGAAAGACAAATCGTCGAAAGTGCAAAAATAGCCGAGCTCGGAATCATTGGTAGTAGCATCGCTCACGAACTCAACAACCCCATCGGCGGGATCATTTCCTTTCTGCAACTTATAAAAATGGATCTGAAAGGGGATGAGAGTTTTTATTCTGATATTGTCGAAATGGAAAAGGGTGCGATTCGCTGTAAGGATATTATTCAGAATTTGCTTGGCTTTACTCGCAAATCCGGTCTTGAAGACTACGGTAAAATTGATCTCAAGAAGATGATCTTTCAAGTGCTCAAGATAATTGAGATTCAAACAAGATCTCAAGGCTTGGTTATACATACCGAAATGCTGGATGAGGAGACAATCATTTATGGGCGGAGTACGTTTTTGTCTCAAGCTCTGCAAGAAATTATGAATCAAGGCATGAACACCTTTAAATCAGAAGAAAATGGCGCCGCCCTCTTCAAAGGCGAGATTACTCTTAAGCTTCTTTCAGATATTCACAAATATATTATTGAAATTCAGTTTATAAATAAAAAAACATTTCTGCCTGCTAAAAGCCCGAACCCAAGTATTGAGACCAAAGACGACACAGGTCTGGGGATGGCTTTCGATGTAATCCGCGAAAATGGCGGCGAGCTTGAATTTTTGACCCCCGACGATCATCAGATCCTGGCAAAGATTTCCCTGCCCAAAAAAGCCCCAGACGCCGCTGAAACTCTGCGATCTTAGGCACTTGTCATCGTTTTTCAGTGAGTTTATTTTTTTCTGAGCTCTTTCGAAGCCGAAAACTAGATGGCCTGAAACCCGCTCTAGGACCAATTTTTTGACGGCCCACTTTGACGGCGCCAAAAAATCAATTACTATAAAAAGGTACTTAAGAGGATTTCTTTGATGGAAGTCCTGAACCCCAGGAAGGGACGCTTTGATGAAGCTGCAAAGAATACTAGTTGTAGATGATGAGTCTTCGCTGCGAACTGCACTTTTTAGAATTTTGGATCGCCAAGGCTATCAAGTTATTACCGCGACCAATCGTAAAGAGGCGGAGCAGCTATCACAAAGCGAATTGGCAATAGATCTTGCACTCATAGATTTGAAGTTACCAGATGGTGACGGCATTGAATTGATGCAAACCTTGAAAGCCATTCATCCCAATATCCAAGTCATTATTTTGACGGGCTTTGGAACCATTGAAACTGCGGTGCGGGCCACCCAATGTGGAGCCTTTCACTTTGTGCCCAAGCCATTCAATATGGAAGAACTCAATAGTTTGGTAGGCAGAGCTCTAGCCCATAAAAATCTTCAGCAGGAAAATCTACAGTTGCGCTCTGCACTTTCTAAAAAATATCGTTTTGATAATATCATCGGGCAAAGTGATGAGATCCGCAGAGTTCTGCAAATGGTTGAGCGCGTGGCAGATTCCGATTCGACCGTTTTAATCGCCGGCGAAAGTGGAACCGGAAAAGAACTTGTAGCCAAAGCCATTCACTACAATTCGAATCGCGCCAATAAAGCCTTTGTGCCAATTAACTGCGGAGCCATTCCAAGTGAATTGCTTGAAAGTGAATTGTTTGGCCATATCAAGGGAGCTTTCACTGGCGCTGTGGCCAATCGAATCGGGCGCTTTGAGCTCGCTAGTGGTGGAACAATTTTTTTAGATGAAATTGGCGAACTCAGCCTTTCTCTACAAGTGAAATTGTTGCGGGTATTGCAAGAGCGAAAATTTGAACCCGTCGGCAGCGCGAAAACTCAAAACGCCGAAGTTCGTGTCATCGCCGCTACCAATGTCAATCTAGAGAAGGCAGTGGCCAAGGGGCAATTTCGCGAAGATTTGTTTTACCGTTTAAATGTGATCCCAATACAAATTCCGGCTTTGAAGCAGAGGCGCTCAGATATTCCAATCTTGCTTCAACATTTTATTAGTCACTTTAATAAAACTAAAAATCGAAATATCACCGGCATTACAACCGAAGCTCTCAAAGCTTTGTTTGAATATGCCTGGCCAGGAAATATTCGCGAACTTGAAAATTTGGTTGAGCGTTTGGCAATTTTAAAAGGCGAAGGTCAAATTGATGTGATTGATCTACCAGAACAATATAAAATTTCAGACGAATTAAATTCGGGTATGAATCTCGGTCTCGCTCTGCCCGAATTGGGAATGGATTTCAATTCTGCTGTCGATGCCTACGAAAATGCTTTGATTATGCAAGCACTCGAACGCACCGGCTGGAATCGCAACCAAGCTGCCACTCTTTTGAAGCTCAATCGCACCACCTTGGTTGAAAAAATCAAAAAGAAAGGTTTGCGGCCCCCACCAGAAGCATCCGCCTAAATGTACCTGCTTAGTTTTGGAGGCGCACTGCATAAGTAAAGAATTGTAAGTGGACTTTAAGGCTTCAAATGGCTCAGCCAAAGCAGCTGAGGCCAAGCCGTCGAGGTAATATTCCATATCAAAGGGTCAACCCGCACCCAATTGTCCGCAGTTTTGAAAGCCAAAAGAAACAAAAAGCACGGCTAAGACTACAAAGAAGCTATTGCGAATTCGAGAACTTAGAAAGAGTTTGTAAAAATGATTCATAAATTGAACTACCTCGTTGATTCTAATCGATACAATAGGAAGCTTTCCGAATACGTACTTAAGTAATATTGTTGGCGACAGAAGAATTGTATTAGATTGAGACATTTCGATTCAAAAGATTCTGTAAATATTAAAGACAGCTGTTCAGCCCTTTACCGTCACTGGCGACATTCTTTGAGGGAGAATCAATACTTAGACCAGTGTCCAGTGGCACTTGCTTTGCTCTTATATACAATAAAGGCAAGGTGCTGAATGCGACTTAAGTTAATAAGTACAATTATAGCGACACAATTTCTGGCAGCCCAGATTTTTGCAAGTATTCCGCGCCATGATCGAGGCGTTGGCCTTGATCTAAGTATAGTTTCAAGTTCTTATTCTGAGACAGGTATCGATTTTAGTCGAGTTGCACAGATATTTCCGGATGGAATCTCTTATGATGATGTCTCTCGCTTGATTCCTACTGATATTCCAGCTTCGGCAAGTGGTGGGCAAGTGGCGTCTCATATTGCTGATAAAAGTATGCAAGCTTATTTCAATTCAGAATCTTTTAAATCGACGGACATAGGTAAAACTTCGCATCAGGTTGAAAAGAAAATGCAACAAGACGTAACTATTGTGGGATCGTCTCCAAATGCGATTCAACACAATATTAAATTCAATATGCAAGCGACTCAGGGGAAAGCAGTTATTGATTATACCGGCTATACCAATGCCCAGCTTTCATTTAGCGCATCGACTTCAGAAGTGAATCTTGAGGTCTTTCGAAAAATTACCAGCAACGTGAAGCTTGCATACAATCACATTAGCAATCCGAATGATCAACGCGATGTTGTGAGTTTGAAGCTTGGATTTTAATACGAGACTTTAAGTCTTACCAATATCTCTTCTAAAGTGCATTCCTTCAGATTTGATCTTTTGAGCAAATTGATAGGCTTTTTCTCGAGACTGCGTTCTGGTCGGAGCAATACCTACGGCATTGAGGACCCGCCCCCCATTTGTAAACCACTCGCCTTGACCATTCTTGCGCGTTCCCGCATGCAGAAAGTATTGGCTGTCATTGCCAGGCATCAGTCCTTCGATTGGGACATCCTTTTTCGGATTTTCAGGATAATTTTCAGCAGCTAAGACGATGCAGGTTGCGAAAAGATCTCGTTGCCAGTTTAATTTTGGCACAATTCCTTTCGAAACATTGAGCATGACTTCGGCCCAATCTCCGTTCAGAAGTGGCAGAATAACTTGAGTTTCTGGGTCGCCGAAACGGGTATTAAACTCTAAGACGCTCGGTCCGGATGGAGTTATCATAAGGCCTACAAAGAGCACTCCACGATAGAATAAATTCTTCTTCTGCAATTCAAGCATCGTAGGATCTAAAACTAATTTTCTAATTTGAAGATCAAGCTCTGGATTGACTTGCATTGGAGCAGTTGTGCCCATTCCCCCAGTATTAGGACCTTCGTCGAGATCGCGTAATCTCTTGTGATCTTGAGCCAAGGGTAGAGATTCGTAATCCTTGCCATTTGTTAAAACAAGATAACTCAACTCATATCCAGAAGTGAATTCTTCGAGTAAAGCTTTATCGCCTGCAGCCCCTAAGATGCGATCTTCGAATAGTTCGCGCGCGGCTTTTAAAAGGCTCGTATTGTCTTTGCAAATAAAAACACCTTTTCCCGCCGCAAGGCCATCTGCTTTCAAAACAAATGGGGCCTTCGTTTGCAAGGCTGCACTTTCGACCTCTTGAACTGAACTTACAACCCAAGAGCGAGCAGTCGGAATTTTCGCACTCAGCATAAAATCTTTAGAAATAATTTTACTCGATTCAAGCTCGGCTGCTATTTGGCTTGGTCCAAAGACAAGAAGGCTCGCAGCTCTTAGTGAATCACTGAGGCCTTCTGCTAAAGGAATTTCAGGGCCAATCAAAACGCATGTAATTTTTTTTTCAAAGCAAAAGCTTTTAATCGCCGCATGATTTTGAATCGAGATATTTTGACAAATTGCAATTTCAGAGATGCCGTCACTACCTGGAATTGCATACAGCTCTGAAAGGATTTTCGATTGGCGAAGTGCTTTTGCGATAGCATGTTCTCTGCCGCCAGACCCAATAATTAAAAAATTCATTTTTAGTGCCAATCTAAAATCAATTTTGTCGGCGCAGCGTCGGTTAAATTGAGCTGCCTTCCTGCGCCTCGACCTGATTCAAAATTCACTTTTATAGGACACGCCCTAAAATGTACAACTTAAATTTGATCCAGATTAGCGGCATTTTCAACGCGTGATTGACGAGTTTCAATGGACCACTTAGTCTAGTGAAGACCAACTGGGGGATTTTATGGAAAAAATTGTCATTGTTTCTGGCCAGAGAACTGCGTTCGGTGCTTTTGGTGGATCATTGAAAGATGTTTCAGCTACCACGCTTGCAGTAGCAGCTAGTAAAAAGGCAATCGAACAAGCTCATATCAAAGCTACAGATATTGATCATGTGGTTTTCGGAAACGTCGTGCAGAGCGGAGCCGATGCGGCCTATGTTCCTCGGCACATTGGCCTTCATCTCGGAATTTCAGAGGGCACTCCCGCACTTGGGCTCAATCGACTTTGTGGCAGCGGCTTTCAAGCCTGGGTAAGTGCAGCTCAAATGATTTTAACTGGCGAGGCCAATATCGTTTTAGCAGGCGGCACCGAACAGATGTCGCAAATTCCCTATGTATTAAGGGGAGCAAGATTTGAAGGCTACCGTATGGGCAATGTTCAGGTTGAAGATTATATGACTTCAGCCTTAACCGATGCCTATGCCAAAATGCCAATGGCCATCACGGCTGAAAACTTGGCTGAAAAATATGATATTTCGAGAAATGCTTGCGACGAATATTCTTTTCTTTCGCAAACGAGATGCGCGGAAGCTTTGAAAAAATCTTATTTTAAAGACGAAATAGCGGCAGTCGAAGTTACAAATAAAAAAGGGACTTTGCAGATCACTTTAGATGAACATCCAAAGCCAGATGTGCCGCTTGAAAAAATTAAAAATCTAAAAGCGCTTTTTAAAGAGAATGGTCGTGTGACCGCCGCTACTGCTTCAGGAATTGTTGATGGTGCCGCGGCTAGTATTCTTATGACTGAAAGCGAAGCTAAAAAGCGAGGTTTAAAGCCTCTCGCAAAATTAGTGAGCTGGGCTTCGGTCGGCTGTGATCCCAAGATTATGGGGATTGGCCCTGTGGGAGCCATAAAAAAGGCTCTTGTAAATGCAAATATGAGCTTAAAACAAATGGATCTTATAGAAGTGAATGAAGCCTTTGCCGCACAGTTTTTATCAGTCGAAAAAGAATTGGGTCTCGATCGAACGCGAACCAACGTCAATGGTGGCGCGATTGCAATTGGGCATCCATTAGCCGCAAGTGGAACGCGAATCATGAATCATTTGATGTATGAGCTCGGCAGGAGAAATGCGCAATTTGCAGTGGGCAGTGCTTGCATAGGTGGTGGTCAAGGAATCGCTATAATAATTGAGCGTTCAACTTAAAAAAGGAAATCGATGGAGTTGGTTGAGAATTCGTTTCGACTACAAGATCGCACGGCCATAATTACTGGTGAGTGTGAAAGCATCAATCAAGCCATTGGTCGCAAGCTCACTCAGTTAGGAACTGACGTAGCCTTCCTTAACACCAATATCGATCGCGCCCAAAAATACTGTGAGCAGCTCATGAATAATCACGAGGTGAATGATAAATATGGTAAAGCCGTCGCGATCAAAACAGATTTTAGCAAAATTTCAAATTATCAAGATGCCATTTCAAAAGTAGCCGAAAGCTTTGGTGGAGTGGATATCCTTATTGATAATTCGAGCGCCAATAAAATTGAAAACTTTAAGGACATAAAACTTCATGAAAGTCTTGAGACGCTCATTGAAGTGAATTTGAGAGCGCCGATATTTTTTACGCAATCCGCATTTAAGTTTCTCGAAAGTCGAAAGCGCGGCAGAGTTATTTATCTTCTTCCAGATTTACTGCGAATGGGTTTGGCACAAAACTCATTGTTAGCGGCCACGCGAACAGGCCTCATTCATTTTGCAAAATCACTTGCCCGGGAATTTCAGGCCAGTAATATTACGGTCAATTGTGTAGCCAGTGGTTTGAGTGAAGAATTTTTATTGGCGCAATCGCCAGAATCAAAAAGTCTTCAAGCATCACTTGAAATTGCGCAGAAGAAAATTCCTGAGGCTCAACTTATGGATTCAGAACGAATTGCCAATTTGGTTTCATTTCTTGCAAGCCCTCTTGGTTCGGGAATTACGGGTCAAACAATTGCCGTGAACCAGGGTCTTTCAATGACTTCCTAAGATCTTTGCGACACATTTAAGCCTGACAATTTGCGCGGCTCTCAAGAATACTTCGCTTGCCGGCCCAAAGCTTCATAAAATATATGGCCCGGAGGCCTGCAATTAATTCGGTGTCTCAAAATGAGATCAATCTCACTATGAGATTTAGTTCAGATCCATAACATAAATGTGATTCATATTCAGCCATCTTCCCTCAGAACATTCTTAGCCTGCACGAATATTGCTCCATATTGATATGAAAGTACTTTTCAAAGGTGAGGAGCAAATTTGAGAGCCCAATCTATTTTGAAAAAACTAACGCTTTTTACGGTGCTCTTTTTGACATTTGAATTTTTTCAAAACTGTTCAGGCGTTAATTTTAGTAGTACTCCAAATACCACTCATATTTTGGCTTGGGGGGGAGATGTCGCAATTGCAGGTGGTGGGACTTGTAGCATTGCAAAGGTAAAGTCTCCTATTAAAGTATTGTTTGTAGTGGATGCTTCAGGCTCAAATGTTAAAGAAACTCAAAATCAAGGAACAAAAGATTGTGCAACTGCCGACCTTTCAGGTTGTGCACCTCCGACTGACCCAAAAAAGAGTTTTCGCGGAGGATCGATTTCAACATTCTTCAATGCCAATCAAGCAAGCTCAATGTTTTCTTGGGGCTTTCTGACATTTTCCGGAAGTAGCGCTCAGTCCTATATTATGAAAAACTCTATGCCTAGCTTTGGCGATAGTATTGCCATGCAGTCTGCAATATCTAGCTTTGGCTCTGATACCGATCAGGGCGGCACGCCCTATATTGCGGCTTTGAATTACGCTAAATCTGTTGTCTCAAATGATTCTGGTTTAGTTGCCTCAGGAATACTGGCGCCATTGTATGAAATCATTTTTTTATCTGATGGATATCCAAGTGATGCTCTTATGAGTGACGGAAGTGTAGATTTCCCAAGTATCAATGCCGCGATATCGGATATTTCAAATCTTGCATCAGGACGCATTTATTTCAGTGCGGTTTATTACGGAACCATCAATGATCCAACAGCCGCAAATACCTTGCAAAATATGGCGAGTGTAGGCAAGGGACAATTTGTAAATGCGAATACTCAGACAACAAGCGCCATTGCTATAAATAATCTCATTACAATTCCAGTCGGCGATTGCGCGGATTAGCGTTAAATCCTACAAAAAGAAGATAGAGGGCTGAAATAGCTTTCAAATAAGTTTTATACTCTTTCTAAATTGAACTGGCCCAATTTGCGCCTTGAGAGTGTTTTACTATTGGACACCCCGTTTGCTAATAGAAATTCTAGGCCAAGCTGGCGCTAAATTTTACTGGTATAGGGGTTGCACTTCTAAATAGAAAAACCCTAAGGAGGAATTATGAAATTATCACTTTTTAAATCGACTCTAATTGCAGCTTTACTAATGAGTGCGCAAATGAGCTTCGCGTCTCTTTCGAGCACTGCGGTTTCTACAAAAGTTGGAGAACAAACGCTCTCTCTGAAGGCGAGCGAAATTGCCTTAGATCCAGCTGATAAGAAAACCGTAAACATCAAACTTATGGGAAGCGAAATGCAAAATGCTGCAATTACAGCTCATACTGCAGACGAGGCCAATTGGTTGTTGAGATTTTTGCTAAGAAGTAAATCTGCAATCCAATTGAACTATGACAACTCACAAAAGAAAGAAGCTCTTTCGGATGTCGCTCGTTACACGATTTCAATAGACAGTTTATTGGCTCAGGATCTAGATGTATTTTTGGATGTTATTCGTCATGCTTACGAAACCCAACAAAGCAAATATACAAAAGACAAAGAAGGTAGATGGGACGATTTGAAAAGCAAAGTCGGCAAAAAGGAAAAAGTTGAATTTCCTGCTGGATTTCCTACTGAAGGCGTTTGGGAATAATAATATTTCGTAATTAAATTTTAACAGGAGCCCGAGTGAAATTTAATTTCTTCGGGCGTTTGTGTATTTGGTGGCCCATTGCTTTGAGTTTGGAAGCATCCAGAAGAGAAAGCTATGAAAAAACCAGCGCGGCAAAAATCGGCGCAATAAATGAAAGATGCTTGCATCTAAAGTTACCGGAATACGTAAGGGCGGATTTTCTTTTTTAATAATTTTCAAAATTCTCTTGGCTACTTGCTCGGGAGTCGTTTGTGACCAGTTCATCATTCTTGCAATAAAAGGACTCATGCTTTCATAATAATCGCAATAGGCCGCCTTCGATCCAATTTCACAACTCTTTGAAGCTTGAGTTAAGTAAACGTTTCGAAATGAATTCGATTTAATAAAGCCAAGCTGCACCAAAGAAACGCGAATGCCAAGTGGCTTAAGCTCGTACCATAGCGATTCACTAGCGCCTTCAAGCGCGTATTTCGAAGCTGAATAGGAACCCATAGTGGGCATAGCAAGCATACCGCTCACAGAAGAAATATTGATGATTTTACCCCGACCTCGTCTTCGCATTCCCGGTAGGACCAAACGAGTCAGAGCCATGGGGCCAAGATAATTTGTATTCATTTGATTGAATTCGGATTCGTCATCCATATGTTCGATGACTGCACGGTAGCTAATACCTGCATTATTAATTAAAATATTTACGGCGCCCCATTCACGATTGATTTCTTCGATGAGTTGTTTGCGCTGCTCGACAGATGTAACATCTAACGGCCTTATCCAAAATCGTTCTGTATTGTGAAAGCTTTCTTTCTTGATGCGCTCAAGGGATTGCTCTCGAGCCGTTACAACCACGCGATATTCGTCTCTGATCCACAAAAGACGGGCCAGCGCAAGCCCAATGCCTGAGCTTACTCCAGTAACCAAAACGACTGGCTTAAAATCTTGTGCGGTTCTCATTTCTTCTCCGCAATTTCAGAAATGCTCAATACGGGATTAGCCTAAGAATCTTTTCCATGACCCTTAGAGTGGTCGTCATCTTCGTGATGATCACAGTCTTTGTCATCGCTCTTGTGGTCGTCATCGTCCTTTGCAACGGGATGATCTTTGTCATGGTCTCTGTCCTTATCTTTATCGTGGTCTTCGTCTTTCTCAATTACCACTTCAGTGCAACACATAAATCTGTTTTTGTGTTTACCGTTTAAGCCTTTAAAACCATGTGCCGCCAATTCATCAGCGCGGGCATCAATTGCGTTACCAATGCAAAGTTTAATGATATTATTATCATCGTCATCATCTTTGTCTTTATCGTGTTTCTTTGAATGATCTTTATCATGATCTTTATCATGATCTTCGTCACGATCATTTTTTACGACTTTTTTGTCGTCTGCGTCTACTACACAAAGCTTATAATCAGATGAATCATCTGAGCTAGCTTGGGTATAGTGATTGATAAGTTCTTCCGAAATATTTTCGGTGCGACCGCGCTTTTTAAAATCGGTATGATCACTCACTTCATCCTTTTTATCGAAATCTTTAGTTGAAGTGAACTTCTTAACGTCGTCCAAATCTCCCTTAGAAATGAGAGTGATGTCTGAGTCAGGATCGCATGGATTGATACTTGGTGGGGGATCTCCCGCAACAGGAGGATAAACTGGTGGATCTACAGGTGGATTTACTGGCGGCGGCGGAGGATTGCCCGCAACTGGAGGAGGATTCACTGGCGGTGGTGGATTCATAGGGGGAGGATTCACAGGTGGTGGCGGAGGATTGCCCGCAACAGGAGGAGGAGGATTCATAGGCGGCGGCGGATTGCTTACAACCGGTGGCTCAATTGGAGACAGTGGAGGGCCCTTAGGTTGATTGCCTTCTGGGTTTAGAGGTTGAATAGGCTGTGCGCTAGATGTGGGACCCATAGGATCAGCTGCTGGATTGCCAAGAGTATTATTAATTAAATCAGGATTTTTGCTAGCGAATTTAAATTCACTCTGGCTGCAGCCCGCGAGCGCTACAGAGGCAAGCACCAAAATTTTTCTAAAGAGTGTATTCATAACAACCCCCGATCTAATACAAGCTTAAAGAGCAAGACCTGTACTTCATAGATTGCATTTGGCTGACGTATTTCCTCGTGTTTCTTTTATTCAGCTGTTTAGGATTCTGACATCTGTTTAAGTTTTAATACCATTTTACAATAAACTACAGTTAGCCGAGGGCCTCGTATTTCGAGATGGCGAGGGAGCGTTAGTCTCTCTATATATATGGAGTCCATTTTTAACAGAATCAAATGGACATAAAAAGAATAGAAGTCTAATAAATAATAGGTAGTTAAGACCAAAGTTAATTTAAAAACAGCGTGGAGAATTGAATGAAGCCATACGATGCACCAGATTTTTTTGATATCAATGCTCATTTGTCAGAAGACGAACGCATGGTTCGTGATTCTATGAGGCAATTTGTATCAAAAGAAATCGTTCCTATAATTGATGAGCATTTTATGAAAGATAGTTTTCCTAAGCATCTCATTCCGATGCTCGCTGAAATGGGAACTTTCGGATCAACAATTCAAGGTTATGGCTGCGCCGGACTCAATTATACAAGTTATGGAATTATCATGCAGGAGCTCGAGCGCGGCGACAGCGGCCTGCGCAGCTTTGTAAGTGTACAGGGCGCATTGTGTATGCATCCGATTAATGCCTTCGGGTCTGAAGAACACAAGAAAAAATATTTACCAAAAATGGCAAAGGGTGAATTGATAGGCTGCTTTGGATTAACAGAGCCTGACTTCGGTTCGAATCCAGGCGGAATGATTACGACCGCAAAAAAAGATGGCAACCATTATGTCTTAAATGGAGCCAAAATGTGGATCACGAGCGGAGGCATCGCGGATCTTGCAATCGTCTGGGCAAAGGTTCCTGATGATTCAAACAAAATTCACGGATTCATTGTAGATCGTGACCTCAAAGGCTTTAGTACCAGAGATATCCACAAGAAATTTTCCCTACGTGCATCGGTAACTTCAGAATTGATCTTTGAAGACTGTAGAGTGCCGGCTGCGAATATGCTCAATGTAACAGGACTTAGAGGTCCTTTCTCTTGCCTAAACAATGCTCGTTACGGTATTTCGTGGGGTGCACTGGGTGCAGCACAGGGGTGTTATGATGAGGCACTCAGGTATGCGAAGACACGCATTCAATTTGATAAACCAATCGCTAGCTTTCAACTTGTTCAAGCAAAACTTGTTGATATGTTCACTGAAATTACCAAGGGGCAATTGTTGGCACTTCATCTTGGTCGCATGAAAGACCAAGACAAGGCCACTCCGCAACATATTTCAATGGTCAAGATGAACAATGTGTCGCAGGCACTTCGCATTTCGCGTGTGGCTCGCGACATCTTGGGTGCCTCAGGAATCACTCACGAGTATCAAGTGGGTCGTCACATGATGAACCTTGAAAGTGTGAATACCTATGAAGGCACAGAAGATATTCATCGTTTGATTTTAGGCGAACATATTACCGGAATTCCTGCTTACAAATAAGCTAAGCTGTTAACCAATCGGCAAAGCGATAGCGCTCGCAGTGCTCTTTGCATTCATTGCAAAACAATGAAAACTTTGAGAGCGAGTGAAAGCGTTCTCTGCATATCGTGCAGATTTTGGTATTTGCTGTTTTGAATTTATAGTTGGTATCTGTTTTTGTCGTTTTGACAAAGTGCTGCCCTTTTGAATGGTTCATTCATCCCTCCAGATTGTTCCATGTTCAGTCCGCTACTCTGCATAGGTCGGGCCAAAATTTGCCTGGCTAAGTATTTAAAAAAACACAAAGAAAATTTCTGTCATTTCGCATTTTGGGGACATTTGGCAAATCACCTGGGACAAATGGGGCGAGTTTTGAGCCATGCGAAAATTTACGCAGTAAAAAAGCGGTAAGCATTTTGCAGAAGCTTATGGTGATACAATTTTTAAGTAGGCTAATTTTATATTAAGTGGGGGGTGGGCACGTGAAATCGATTCAAAGCATGGTGCAACATTGTCTTGATATTCAATCTCAAAGTATTTCTCCGATCGCGAGTGTTGAAGCGGCATTAGAAAAAATGGAGATGCATGATTCAGGAGCCTTGCTGGTGATGGACTTCAATCATCTGGTCGGAATTTTTTCTGAACGAGATTATGCTCGGAAAATTCTCTTAAAAGGGAGATCATCTTTAACTACACCTGTATATGAGGTGATGAGCACCAACCTCATATCCGTAACTCCCGAATACAGATTGACTGAATGTTTGGCTCTTATGTCCGCCTGCCATATTCGGCATCTTCCGGTGGTGAAAGACGAGCGAGTGATGGCACTTTTAGCAATTGAAGATATTGCTTTTGCGCTTATCGATAGCAATGAATTCATGATTGATGAATTGACAACTTATATCACTGGTTCGCATGAAGTAAAAAATGAGCCGCCTAAACTCTCAAAGGTTTTTGAGGCTTTCTTGCAGCATTAGGCTTGGCTGAGAATTTGCTTAATGGCTTAGCGAAACAATATGGGAAGTGAGTGAGAAATATGAAAAAAATTAAAACGAAAAAAAGATTAAAAATTTCAAATCCGATTCCTGAGGGCTTAATTTCTGCAGCAGAGAAAATAGAAGAAAGAATTCCTGAGAGTCAGGGAGATATTGCAGATCGTGCCGAAGAAGAAATTGAAAGCGATATTAGATGGCGCGTCGAACGCATTCGCCGGGCAACACGAGAAGACTATACTAAAAGAGCAAAATCAAAGCGATCGCTCCAATAATATCTTGCGTGCCGCTGAATATTTTTCGGGCTCAACATAAAGACGCTCAATGCGTCTCGTCTCTTCGTACTTTTGAAAAATTTCAGTGCACTGCTCAATGGGGATAGGCTTTCCCAAAAAATCTAAATGATCGACCACAAAAATAGTGGTGGATTTTTCTGAAGGATGTGGCGAATGATACTTCGAGAGTCGAGCTCGCGAGCTCGCCAGGATGACATCAATACCTTCGGTTAATAAAACCCGCTTCATTTCCTCGGGGCGATGGGTCTCTTCAACTGAATGTAGTTCAAAAAGCATTTTATAAGGCCTGCGCTCTGATATTTGTTTGGCCCAAATATTATCGACCTGAGAAAGATGTTCGTACAATGAATAGTCGGTAAACTTTCCGTAATCCTCAATATTGGCTGGTAAAAAATATTTGCAGTCAGGTGAAGTTAGATAGCGAGTTAGCATCTCTTCGTAAATTATACTTTTGTGATGAAAATAAACCATGAGATACATATGATGGCGAGAAAGTAAAAAATCGTCGAAGGTATAGAGTGCTCTGCGATCAAGTGCCAAAAATACTTTAGATTCCTTTATGTGATAACTCAAATTCCCAAGCAGCCAGGTGAGTTCGAATTTTCCGTAGGATGTTCCACAAAAATAGGCGTCGCGCTCGAGGTAATCCATGCGGTCGACATCTAGCTCAGAACTAACGATTTGACTCAAGATCGGACGAAAATCTAAGCCCGCATCGCTGAAGAAATCATCTTTGGATGGCAGGCTCTTATCGATCAAACATGCAATATGGTAAGGATCCATATCCTGAAATTGATCTTTTAAAATTTTCGTTAGATTTGAGTCTGTTAGGGTCTTGATTGAATAGTCTTCATGAGAAGCTTTTTCATTCTCATCATATGGGTGTTTTCGATTTTTATAGGCCGCAATCTTTAAATCTTTAATCGGCGGCATGACTTCTTCAGTTGTATGGCTGAGGGGCCCGTGACCAATATCATGAAGTAATGCACCCAAACGAAGACACTGTTTAAGTCTTTGGCGAACCTCTGCCTTCGAAAAATGAAAATCAGCGAAGATTGAGTCAAATGCCTTGCTGCTTAAGTGCAAAACTCCCAAAGAATGCAAATATCGATTGTGAGTAGCGCCAGGAAAAGCAAATTCTGCAAAACCAAGTTGTTTGATGAGACGAAGTCTTTGAAATGCCGCGCTATCCAATACTGGGATTTCGCTCTCATCAATTTCTAAATTTTCGTGAATTGGGTCTTTAATATCCATATTTAAAGGAACACTAGTCGAGCCTAGCCGCGGAGGCAATATACATCTATAATTGTGCTCATTCATCAGGCATAAATTGAAGGTGCTAAAATCTTTCGTCCGGACTTGAGAAAGCTACTTAGCCTCGATATGTTGTCTAAAATGGAGGGAAATCCTTTATGAAAGCCTATTCTGATCTCGTTCGTAAAATTATGGCTCAAGGTGATGAGAAGTCGGATCGTACCGGTACGGGAACTTTGAGTCTCTTTGGACATCAAATGCGCTTTGATTTAGCTTCAGGCTTTCCGCTGCTCACGACAAAAAAAGTTCATTTGAGGTCGATCATTGTCGAGTTACTTTGGTTTCTTAAGGGGGATACGAATATCCAGTTTCTAAAAGACAATAAGGTTTCGATTTGGGATGAGTGGGCAGATGAGCAGGGAAATCTTGGCCCAGTATACGGAGAACAATGGCGCTCCTGGAAGACTGCCGACGGCGGGCAGATTGATCAAATTGCAAATGTCATTGAGGAAATCAAAAACAATCCTGATTCTCGAAGACTCTTGGTAGTGGCATTTAACCCAGGTGAAATACAAAAAATGGCCTTGCCGCCTTGTCATGCTTTTTTTCAGTTTTACGTATCAAGCGGCAAATTGTCATGTCAGCTCTACCAAAGATCAGCCGATGTATTTTTAGGCGTACCATTTAATATCGCAAGCTATGCTCTTCTTACTATGATGGTCGCCCAAGTAACGGGCCTCAAGGCAGGTGAATTTATTCACACGCTTGGCGACGCCCATCTTTACAAAAATCATCTTGAGCAGGCCAAATTGTTGCTGTCTCGAGAAGAGCGAAGTTTGCCATTGATGAAAATAAATCCAGAAGTGAAATCGATCTTTGATTTTAAACTCGAAGATTTTGTACTTGAAAATTACAATCCACACCCAGCTATTCGGGCAGAAGTTGCTGTATGATTTTGTCATCAATCGCCGCCTGTGCAAGCAATCGTGTGATCGGCAAAAGCGGCGGATTGCCCTGGAATATTCCTGAAGACATGGAGTATTTCAAAACCAAAACCAAGGGCCATATCATTGTGATGGGACGAAAAACCTTCGAAAGTTTTGGCGGAAAACTCTTGCCCAATAGACTACACATTATCCTCACCCAACAAAAAGATTTTGCATTTCCGGGAGCGCATGTATTTCATGAGCCGAGGCAGGCCATGAGATTTTGCGCCGCAAGAGCGGGCGGCTGGGGAGATGAAGTTTTTTGTATTGGTGGAGCTGAAGTCTACACTTTGCTTTTGCCCTTTACGAGTCGAATTTATTTGACCGAAATAAATGCGGCATTCGAAGGGGACACCTATTTTCCGGAGTTTGATGCCGTGACAGATTTTCAAGAAGTCAGCCGCGAAAAGCGCAGTGGGAATCCTTCTTTTGATTATGTTGTTTATGAAAGAGGTAATAAAGCATGAAAATATTTTTAATATTGATGTTGGTATTGATATTCAATCTCAAGAGCACATTGCTTATGGCTGAAGAAGAATCTCAGAATTCAAGCCAAAATATCGAGAGTACGCCGGTGATTCCAGCGGCTGAGGGCGAAAGTGAACTGACATTAGATAATGATTCCAAAGCTACGGCTAAATCCTCCGCTAAGGAAACTGTACAAGATTCGCAAATTGCTATTTGTAAGGGAAACAGTGATCCCGGCGATTGTAAGAAAACCAAAAAAAGCACGCAAAAGGCAAGGGTAAAAACCAAGCCCGAAACCAATACCTCAGCAAAATTAGTCCCATTGAAACAAAAAATACCAAGTAAAAAAACCGAAGCGACAGAATGAGCAGTCTAATTGCTTTTTTGAGAGCAATTTTTTGCAAGTGCATCTAAAAATATTTTTCTAAAGTTTTCGTGATCAGGTCCGGTAAAACTTAGGATATGACCCATGCCAGGAACTTGAAAAAATTGCTTGGGTTCAAGGGCGCTAGCAAAGATGTCTTCGCCATTTTCATAAGCTACTACCGGATCTTCACGGCTATGAAAAACGAGAAGCGGCGTTGGAGCAATTTCAGTGATGCGATCATCGGCTGAAAAAGAATCTTGAACCAGTAAATAGCTGAGACCTTGAAAAGGCCAAGTGAGCCAATGCTTTGCGAGAACTCTTTGCGCCACCTTTCGATAGGACTTGAAGCTGCTGTCTACCGCAATCAAACAGGGTTTTACTAAGGCCTTATTTTGTGCGGCAGTAAAAAGGGCAATATTGCCGCCGAGGCTTTGTCCAAAAATGATAAAGGGTATTGTGGGTTCGGTGTGAACGAGCCATTCAAGGGCTTTTGTTCCTGCATCGGTCGTGCTTGCTTGTGAAGGCGTTCCTTCACTCTCGGCATATCCGGGATAGTCAAAAATAAAAAAGTCGTAATTATTTTTTAATATCCAATACAAAGAATAAAAATGCGAAGAGCGATTTTGTGCATTGCCATGAAAAAATAAGATTTTACCTAGAGGATGATCGGAAGCTTTGAAGTACCAGCCGAAAAACTTTTTATTGTCCGTAGTTTTGAGTTCAATTTGTTGAGGTTGAATCTCAAGTTTTTTCACATCTACATACAAGCGATTATCTGGATAATAAAAGAGACCCCCGCAGCTCGTAAGTAAATAACAAATTAACAAAAAAAATAAATTTGATAGCTGGGACTTTGTCACGATAAAGCTTTCTGAAAAATAAAAACGCCACCAATTCGCAGTCAGATCTATCAGAATTACTCGAAGTTTCAAAATGAAGACTTGCTCGCCCTTTGTTTCTTATTACATAATATAGACGAAGTTTTTATAAAAATATGAATCTGACCTATGGTTAGATTATCAGCCAGGGGAGTGTTTATGAAATTACTATTTGTTTTATTGGTGACAGTATCGGGATTGGTCAGTGCTTACGCTAGTGGCTCGGACGCATTGAAGGGCTCAGGAACTTATGGAGTTTCAGGATGCGGTCTGGGCTCACTTGCATTTGGCAATGAACCGGGAGCTATTCAGGTTTTGGCTGCGACTCTCAATCACACCGGAGTTCAAACTTTTGGTATCACCTCTGGTACCTCTAATTGCGGAGGCGGAATTTTTGCTAAAGAAGAAATCAATACCTATATTCAGTCCAATTCGGTAGCCCTTGAAAATGATATCGTTCGAGGTCAGGGCGAAACCTTGAGTACACTTGATAAAATGTTGAACTGCGATGCGCACTTCAACGAACTACTTCAAAAGAACTACCGAAGCATATTCGGCGCAGGCAGAACGGGAACTGAACTATCTGATAAAATCGTTGAAATGTCTCGATCTTGCCATGCTTCTTAAGCGCGAGCTTAGAGAAAGACTTGCGCACTTGAAATTTGTTTTACATACTATTCACTAACTATTGATCCGACATGGTGTCGGATTCATTTTAGGGGAGACATCGTGAGATTATTTATCGTAATGATTTTAGCAATTGGTAGTTGGTCGCTTGCAAATGCAAAAGATACCAAAACAGCACCCAAAGCAATGGAGCCTAAGGCTGCAGCGTCAGGTACTTATGGCGTTGCTGGTTGTGGTCTTGGTTCATTGGCGTTTGGTGCTCAGCCAGGTGCAATGCAGATTTTTGCTGCGACTTTAAACGGCACTGGCGTGCAAACTTTCGGGATCACTTCTGGTACATCTAATTGTGGAGCCGGAGTTTTTGCAAAGGCCGAAATAAATGCCTATATTCAATCCAACTCAGTAGCACTTGAAAATGATATCGTTCGCGGTCAGGGTGAAACTTTGAGTACTTTGAATAATATGCTGGGATGTGATGCTCAATTTAGCAATACACTCCAAAAAAATTATAAAAATATTTATGGCAACGCTACTTTGGGAACTGAAGTTTCTGATAAAATCGTTGCAATGTCTCAATCTTGCCACGGCTAATTTTTATTTTATTGAGCCTCACTCTCGTGGGGCTTTCTTCAAATGCTCTCACTTCTACTCTAGATTTGAATTCTGTTCTTGAAAAATCTCGCGCTGAACATTGGTCTCAAGACATTCAATGGCTAAGGCTCTTACAATATCAAAAAAATATTTGGGGCGGATTCAAAAGTCAGGCGGGATCCGAAAAATTTTATTTAAGTCCTGAGGGAGCCACTCAACCTGAGCGTGAACTTGCGGCCACGATTGAAAGTCTTTTTGAAAACAAGCGCTTGATCAAATCGCGCGATCAAAAATTTAATGACCCTGTGGCTTGTGTATTCCCGGCCCGAAAACTTTGGTTAGAAAAAAAACTTGGCCAAAAGCTTGGCCCCATTTCATGTGAGCGTTTTGGCAGATTCAAAGAAATTTTACAGGCCCAGTCGCTTACCTATGTTTTTTCGTCTTATTATCTGAATAATCCGGCTTCGGGCTTTGGACATACTTTTTTACGTGTGAATAAAGCGCCATCAGCGCAAACAGGCGAGCGCTTTGAACTTGCTGACTATGGGATTGGATATGCTGCCTTGCAGGTGTCCGACAATCCTTTGGTCTACTCGATTCTCGGCGTTTCAGGATTTATGCCGGGAACTTTTGATGTTAATCCATATTATTTTAAAGTTCGCGAATACAATGATTTCGAATCCCGTGATCTTTGGGAATATGATTTGAGCTTTACGCCTGAAGAAGTTGAGCTCATCATTGCATTCATTTGGGAGCTCTCAGATGTCAACTTTGACTATCATTACTTCTCGCAAAATTGTTCCTATCGCATTTTGGCAGTACTAGAGCTCGCGCGCCCAGAGCTCCACTTGGTTGATCAACTAAAGACTCAAGTCATGCCGGCAGATACTGTTCAGACGATCTACGAAGTGCCTGGTCTCGTCAGCCATATTCATTATCGGCCCTCTGTTCGCGCAAGCTTTCAAAATAGATATTTGCGAATATCGGCGAGTACCCAAGAGCGTATTAAAAATTTCGCACAAAGCGAATCCTTAAGTGAACTCACACAAGGTTTGGAAGGCGAAGCTAAAAGAGAAACACTGGACGCAGTTATGGATTACCTCGATTTTCGCTATCCAAATGATATTTTAAAAAAGGTTGGCAAATACTCTTTGAAGAAAGAAGTTCTGTTCGCGCGTTCGGAGGTGGGCGGAATTTCGCCTGTATTGCCCATCAGCATCCCTTGGTCCGAAGCCCCTCATGATGCCGAAGGTTCACGGCGCCTAGGTTTTGGCTACAAACATTGGCCAGATGACGGTGACGGATTATTATTCAGTTATAAGTTTGCCCTCCACGATTTGCTCGATCCAAAAATTGGCTATCCTTCGGGTGCACAAATTACCATGGGCGATTTTGCTCTTGGTCTCAATTCAGCTACCAAGCTTTTGAGTCTTGAAAAGGCCGTAATCTTTGAGGTGCTTTCATTAGCACCTATCGATGAGTTTTCAGTGCATCCTTCCTGGCGCCTTAAGATTGCAAACGAGCGGAGCTTTGAAAATGACTGCAGCTCACTTTGTAATGTCAGTGAAATGAGTGGAGGAATTGCTGCTACCAAAACCTGGTTTAAAGATTTCGACATGTCACTTTGGTTGAGAATGGGGGTTCAACAAAATCCCAATTTTCAAACTTGGGCATTTCGGGGCGGTGCCGGTCCAGCACTTATGCTTCGCTGGAATCACCATGCGCTTTCGCTCCTCGCAGAAAGCTATTTGCGCTATGACTATTTGTCGAAGGCTTCTGAATTTCGCCAAAACACTATTGGTGCGCAATGGACTCCGCAAAAAAATTGGGCTCTGCGCGCGACCGTTAAGAGTGAAAATTCAAAGGCGCTTTTTGATGGACAACTGCTCTATTACTACTGAAAATAGGCGAAAACTAAGGGCTTTGATTAAGCCATAATATATTGAAATTAATAAGTTTAATAAAAAATCATAAGCAATTGGTCATGATTTAGCATAAATTATTACTAACAAAACCTATCCAATATTTAACGCATCGCGTATTATCGAGAAAACAAATTAAACCCTTCGAAATTTATTGAAGGCAAAACTTTCAAAGGAGTTTTTATGAAAAGTCTATTTTTCTCAATCGCATTTTTAGTATCTGCAATCGCGTCTGCAGATCCTGGTTATACTTTAAACCAAATTTGTAGAAGTTTGAGCGCCAATCCGCATGTTTGTGTGAGTGTTGGCTTTTGTCAGGAAGCGTATTCGCCAGAGATTCGCCCTGGTTGCCATGCAAAGCCAGATTCAGCTTACGCTGAACAACTTTGCGTAGGATTCAGTGCTGAACTTTGTAATCCACAAACAACCGCTTGTTTTATGACAAATGTGTATCGTCCAGCTCAGTCCGTATGTGTAGCCAGCCGACCAATGCTGTAAAAGCCGAATTATTTTTTAATCCAGAATAAATCAAGATTTAAACAGGCCAAGTCTTCTGCGGGAGACTTGGTAACAAGTGCAGAAGCGTTTTTGATGAGTGCCACAATCTGTTCGCGAAGCTCAGTAAAATTTTTTCGACTAATCGAAAGCGGAGACGTGAACATCATTTCTTCACTCGCAATATCCTCACTTCTTTGAATCGCCTTTACCCGCCAATTGATAT
Source organism: Bdellovibrionales bacterium (assembly GCA_043739185.1). GTDB lineage: Bacteria > Bdellovibrionota > Bdellovibrionia > Bdellovibrionales > JAMPXM01 > JAYTQQ01. The sequence goes on along the minus strand of JAYUEN010000286.1, from coordinate 5,063 downwards.
GATGTTTGACGAGAAACGGGGAGCTCCGATCCAAGTGAATCAATTGTGGTCCCATGACGTAGAGATCTTTTTCTAAGCGAACCAATTGAGTAGAAATTAAAAATTCTAAAATTTCTGAGATGCGCGCTCTGGGTACATCAAAGCGGCTTGCGATACTATCGAGGCTTTGGCCATCGTCAATAGATGTCTGAAGCCAAACCGCCAAATAAAGCCAACTCGAATAAAATATTGAACATTCATATTCTGTTAGCTTTCGATCCTGAGGAATTCTTTTGGCGATCTCGAGCGACTGGCTTTTAAGTATATTGAGTTTGTTGCGAAAGTAAGTTTTGAGATTATTGGTTCCGGCCCTTGAAATTTGAACGAGGAGAATAAAATAATCTGTTTCGAGTGAATTCAATCCCAGATAGCCCGCCAAATCTTGGGCTTGCTCAATATTGAAGTCTTTGGTGCCTGCTAAAATCTGGCTAATGAAACTTGAGTGCACTCCCAAATGAGTGGCAATTCGACTGATTTCGCCGCGCCCATTTTTGGGTAGATGCTGAATGTATTCGCGCAGAAAACTGCGTTCATCTTTAAATTCAAATATTGTCATTCCTATGTAATATCGGCGTTTTAAGGATACTCATGACTATTTGGTAACAAATGTTGCTGATTTTTTACTAAGCAAACCTATCGCCCGAACGACGCGTCGCGTATATTGGTCTTTCAATTGCACTTAAACCCTATTTAATAAACGGAGACGAATATGAAGCATCTAATTAATATAACACGAGTTTTGACTGCCCTAACTGGTCTTTTTGTATCGGTTCATCTACAGGCTGCCGGAGGTTCAGACTCTGGCAATGCAGGCGGTGGCGGGATGGGCAGTGGTGGCGGTACCAGCTGTGGAGCGACCATTCGTTCGGGTGCTGAGCAAGTTGCTCTCTGGATGGATGCCAATGGGCCAGGAATGAAAAAAGGCTGTGCGATGACTGGTGTGGAATTTCGCAAACTCGTACCGGTCGAAAAAGATCTACAGTATCTGACTCCAAATGAACCACTTACTTATTTGAATAATCCCGAAATCGCGATGTTTTTACAAAAAGATCTTAAGGCGATCAAAGTACGTTGTGATCGAGTGGATGCGGCCTTTGGCAAAAATCCAGTGGGTTTTAATAAAAACGTCGCACATGAAATTTTTCGCAAAACCAAAAATGAAGGCGATGAATTTGAGTGTTCAAAGCAAGTGTTTAGTCCAAAAGAAGTGGCAGCTGATCTCGATTATGCTCTGGAGAAAAAAATTACGGTCATGCGATTTTCAGATGACCCGAGTACTTTGATTAAAATCAGTGTCTCAAAAGACAATACTGAGCTATTTGGCTTTCGTGAGTGCCCTACGTCGGCCATTTCTGAAAATAAATTAGGGACTCAATACAACGTCGACGTCGCATTTGAAAAATGTAGTGTCATTGGAGCTAATTTCTATCGAGCAAAGGACTTGTCTGCGCTTGAAGATTCGATGAACACCAAGGTTTTAGCAAAATTATCTCAGTCTGATTTTGAGGCTAAGGCTACTTTGGCTTTAGGAATTGGCCTTTTTAATAATGGAGCTCTCATTTACGCTACCGACGCTTCGGCGGTTCCTGGTTTTAAACAGCTAGGTGCTCTGTATGATCGCCTATTTAAGATTTTGTTTCCGCAGACGCGAAACTTCAAGCAAATGATGCAAGCCAAGGCCGCTGTTTCGGCTATCTCAATTGCTTTGGGCACGACGCTTGCTTGGCGAGCAATCACCTTAAAACAACGTGCCAATGAGAGAATGAGCGAGGATTTAAGAGCGCAAAACATAGAGCTCAAGACCGGTTCGGGTTATGCGAGCTTTGGACTATATCTTGTATTGAACTTTGATGGCAGTCGACTTTCGACAAAAGCAACCAAAGCGATCATCGTGGATACCATTACCCAGCTCGAACAAGAAAAACTGATTAAAAGTGTTGGGAAGATTTAATTATAATGAAATTTGCTTTGGCTTTCATTTTTATGGTTCTGCTTCAAACAAGTCTTGTACAAGCACAAACTTGTCAGGATTTGTTTGCGGTTCAGAATTCTAACGTGAAGCAAAAGCTCGATTTACTCCGAGAGCTTTCGGAAGATGTCTCGGAGTTTCTATTTCAAAACGAAGCGATTGAAAACAATCCAGGTGCTTTCGCAGACTTTTTAAATCATCTCGAAGAACTTGACCTTGAAAAATTGCATGGACGTCAGATCGATGACTTGGTTGGCTCTTATTTAAAAGCGAATCTGCAGACCTACACACACGCAGTTGAACGAGTTAAACAGCAAAAGGCTAATTCTCCAGAGCAAGCTTTAATTATATTACAAGAAGTACTGAGCGAGCAGCTTAAACTGCAGATAAGAAATCGATCCGAACTTGAATTGAAGTCCTCGGCGCTGCGAATTCATTATCAAAAAAATCGAAATATTTTTAAGGCGACTGCGGCAGTGGCAGCGTGGATAACTGTCGGCCTGATGAGCCGAAGCTTCATTCCAATTTATTTGCCTAAACTCAATCGTTTTATGTCAAAGGCTCAAAAGGCTGAGCTTGTACAAAGGCTGCCTGTTATGACTCAAGCTGAGGCGATTCAGTATATCAATCAAAGAATTCCGGGTGGTAATGGCCTAAGGATTTACAATGGATTTCAAAAGATATTTTGGAGACTTTCACTCGTTGCGGGTCTCTATATGGTTGCAGTTTCTCCGGCCGTACTCCATTCGGTAGATCAATACACTCCATTTGGATCAGATTTAATCGAAGTCAAAGATGCGGTCGATTCTCTTTGGCTCAAAACTTTTTATAGCCGAACTCATTTGCAAAACTTGGCTTTTGAAGCCACGCTGCCGTTTTTAAATGACCCCAATGATCCACATCAAAGAGCTGAACTCGAAGCCCAAATTAGAAAAATGTCTTTTGATGATTTGAGAGAGCGCATACCTTAGTAGCTTTAAATCATTTACTCTTTTTTGCTCGACAAATTTTCAAATCGGCACCGTGAGTGATGCCAACTTCATTGGTGGCAAGTCCACAAATCATATACATAAGTGAGCCCTGGGGAGTTTCGGCGATATTGGCTTCACCAACAAATACCAATTTGCCAGTAAAGGGCGCCGTATAATTGGGCTGAACCACCGCCCTGACATTTGCATAGCTTCCGCCAACTAGATCTGCAGTGAAAATGGCATAAGCCGTACTACGTACGCCGGTCCAGTAAAAATGCTTTTTGTCTTGGGTGATAAATGGCTGATAGTCACTATCACCCAGAGTGGTGCCGTTGATACCAGCCACTAGTTCTAGCGGCGAATAGCTATTGAGAGTCGGATTATAAAGAGAATGATAGATGTGTTTTGCGGTTCCTTTTGAAGAACAACCGAGATCAGTTCGATCCGAATCAAAATAAATATCCACACCTGTTTTTAAACTTCCAAGAATGAAGGGATTGTCATTGCTGCAGTTCGGATTATTAATAGGGCCACCCAACATCAGGGGTATTGACCAGTTGCCAGTTGAATCTTTTGCCGAATAGTAAATGCTTGCCATATCTCCTGATGAATTAAATTTAGCGAAGACACGTAGATCTTGCTCCGCATTGGTAGAAAGAGAGCCTTCATTTTGATGGATATCGCCATTGGTTGAAAGGTAATTGACCACCCAACCATTTGGAGTGAGATCGGCTTTAAAGTTTTTCATATAGTCGCCAGTCATTCCTGGTCGAAACGGTCCATTCATATTGTATTGCCCCTTATCAATTAGGTCGCTGAAACTAAATCTGGCGTAGGCAAAGTAAAGACTTAATCCATCAATTGATATCGCTGCTGAATCTGTCCAGCCGCCAGAGACATTTACCGGAGCAGCAATCAATCTCAAGTCACTCCAACCATCTGATAGTTGTGCGCCTAAAACCAAATCAGAAACGGGTGCATTCCAGGGATCTGCTTTCAACTCATTTGTATTCGGAGGAGTAATTGGCGAATTGCTTTCAGAAGATGGACTCGAACAATTGATAGATAATGAACATAGAGCTACAGAAAAAACGAGTGAATATGAAAGAGTGAGCTTTGGCATATATAAGACGCCTCCGAAATCCTCATTTAATAGACGTTTGAGTCGATTTTTTTGTGCCAAAGGCATTGCGAGGGGAGGGCCCTCGGGTCTAGTTATAAAGTTTTTTGGCTGTGGGGACGCGTATAGCAGATCTGGGCTTGAAATATCTTGTCAAAAGTCTAGAAATTCCCACAATGAGATAATAACTCTCAAGTCTCACAATGAAGCACCGATTAGCTTGTTGGAAGTAAAGTTACACCCATTGAGCTTAGTATGAGCTCCCAATCACATCTGAACAATGTGATTTGTCTTCAAGGAGGAGGATTGTATGGGTTTAAGGATTAATACAAACACGGCTTCGATAAATGCCCAAAGAAATTTGGTGGGCACGAAGATGGGTTTGGACAAGAGTTTAGAGAAATTATCTTCAGGTTACCGGATTAACCGCGCTGGAGATGATGCTGCCGGTTTGGCAATCTCAGAAAACTTAAGAGCCCAAACAAGAGGTCTTAAACAAGCATCACGAAATGCTCAAGACGGTGTCTCGCTCGTGCAAGTCGCAGAAGGCGGATTGAACGAAACGAGTACGATCTTAATCAGATTGCGCGAACTTGCAGTGCAAGCAGCTTCTGATACGATTGGGCCGGTCGAGAGACAGTTTCTAAATGTGGAGTATGATCAGCTCGTATCCGAGATTGATCGAATATCCGCAGGTACCGAATTCAACGGGACACCACTCTTAAGTGGAACCGGTTCAATTCTCGACTTTCAAGTCGGTATCCGAAACGATCCCAATATTGACAGATTATCTTTTGATGCGTCGAAAGCAGATTCAAACTCTGCTGCACTTGGAGTGAACCTCACAAGTGTCGCCGACAAGGCATCAGCACAGAATAGTTTAGCAGCCATCGATTCTGCTCTTGTGAGCGTGAGTGCAATGCGAGCTGACTTTGGAGCGATCCAAAACAGATTGCAATCAACA
>JAYUEN010000285.1:0-1478 GCA_043739185.1 Bdellovibrionales bacterium | reverse complement strand
TGTTTTTCTTTTTACGAAGATGGAGCTCATCCTCTAAGAGACTTACATAGGAGGCTTTATAGACTTCAAGCATAGCGTCTTGTACCTGAAAAAATATTATTTGGTAAACATATTTAAAATATCTGTTAACAGCTGTTAACGCTTAAGTAAAGCTTTTGCGATCAAGGCTTGTAGATCGAGTTGGTCAAAAATAGGCTTGCCTCATGAAATCTAGCGCCAAACAGGATGCCGGCTCAGATATGAATTCTCGCCAAGCCGGATCTGCGATTATTTTAGCTCTTATCGCTTCTATTGCCGTATCTTTGATCGCTTCGGTTGTGAGCGGCTACTTTCTCAAGATTCGGCAGTCGCAGAATCGGCAAAATTTACTGACTAGCGTTGCTCAGATTCAGTTGAAAGTTTTAGAGCTGATCAACAGCGACGCCGCCTGGGATATAACCAAAGCCAACAACGCCGTTCCAACCAATGTTCCTAGCTTGTTTACACTATACGACGCAAATGGCGGAGTCGCATACGATTCAACCAATTTATTAGCGGGTTTCACTCCAGGCGGAAATTTTTGCGCGAACTGGAGTGGCGCGGGCTCAGCGATATGTCCCCTTAGATTAGAATTGTCCTGGCGACAAATTGCGATTTGCAATGGCATCGCAGTCGCTTCTTACCAAATTTCTGGCACTTACAACTATCAACCTGAAGACCTATCTCAGGCCACCACTCTCAATTGGCAGGCCTACGCAAATCAGCTTAGTTTTTGTAGGCCAGTTGCAACTCAAAGTTTTAGTTGTATTGGAGCTCCTCCAGCCTCCCCATGTCTTGCACCTAATTTCTGGTTTTGTACTTTAACAGGGTGGCGATGTGGTCGAATATTCAATTAGAATGTTTAAATCAAAGCTAGGATCTACTTTGCCTGAGGTTTTATTATCCTCTTGTCTATTATCTATAGCGATTCTTGCTTCGATGTGGATGATTATGAATTTGTCGCAGCGCCAAGCCACCGAGGCCTTTCAAGCAACTCTCACGCAAAACCGACTTGTTTTTCAAAACCTAATCGCAAGTGATTTAGCGTGGGCGCAAACTCAACTCAACAATTTGAGCATGTCTTGTCTGCAAAATCAGACTAGTTGTTCAGGAATTTTAGCTCCGCAAAATTTTAAACTTTATAGTCAAAACGGAAGTCTCTTTTATGATGCGACCGACTCCTCGAGTGGATTTACAGCAAATGGGGCTTCGTGTTCAGGTTTTGGAAGTGATGCAAACTGCAGTGTTCAATTGAGCCTTTTATGGCTTCCGCAATGTGATATCAATTCGAATCTTGATCCAAACTGCCTTGCACCTTTTTTGCAAATTCAAGGAAGTTATAATTACAACGGCTCACTTCCAATTCATTTAAATTGGAGTAACTATAATTTTCAATTTGGCAGAGCCGTTTCACGAAATCTTGCTTCGGTAGCGAGACCTTGCCCAAATGCGCCGGTAGG
>JAYUEN010000284.1:0-1478 GCA_043739185.1 Bdellovibrionales bacterium | reverse complement strand
CTAAAATAGAACTCATATTTGAGCCTTTTTTTGGTTAGAAGATTTTTTTATACGAGACATAGAGTTTCTTGTCTTCGGCGGCGATTTCCAGTTGTTCAATTCATGAAATGCCGAATAGGTGCCGGACTTGATCTGAAATCTCAGCCAATGCACCAAATAATTATCTGGCTTTCCGCGCTTCCCAAAGTAAAGCGACAGGGCCAAAATAACTGAGGGCAGCCAAATCAAAACTAATTTCATGTGGGTGCTTCCAAATAAAAAATTGAGAATCGAAAGAAGCAAAAAGATTGCTAAGATATCCACAACCTCAAATCCAAAAATAATAAGTTTTTTGTCTAAGCATTTACTGACGTTTGTTGCTCGTAATCCCAAATGGAACCTCCAAGCAATTTATAAAAAATGTCCGGCGCGTCTCTTGCGCCAGACCGACTAAAAAAAAATCTACCTAATTCACAAGACCTCGTAAAAACTCAACGATGCTCGGCGCTCCGAACCCGATAAGTGCGCCGAAGATTGCCAAAATTAAATGGGACCGAGCATTTTGAGAGCCCGCCACAAAGGAGAGGGCCGCTACTACCAGACCTAAAATCGCGGCCATTGGTAGAATTGTAGAAATGAGTTTCGATTGAATCGCACCTAGGCTTGATTCAACGCTACAATAGCCACTACTCGATAAAAAAATCGAAAGAGTCATAATTGAAATTGGCAACACCAATTTTCGAAAACGTCTAAGAGAAAGCATTTTATCCTTTTTCAGTTCTTAACTGAGGGGAATAAATTCATAAATACAGATTGGCTGAAGAGATGAAACTTCAGCTCTAAATGAGTCTTGAGGTCGTCGGCTAAGTTCGCGACGCCAACGGGATCTTGGAAGCGGATGAGATCGCCATTTCGAATGCATTTGGAATAGATCGTATAGCCATTTTGCGATTCACGATTTTTTGAAAGGAAATACCAAGTGTGCGGAAACATGATTAATCGCACGACGTAATGGAGATTGCCTTCGAAAAGTAAAGCAAAGCCAGAATACTTTTGCTTATTCAACTCGCCATCGTTCTTATCGCCGGTGAACAAGTTATATTTTGTTAAATTCGAATTCATAAAACCTCATTGAAATTATTTTTAAAATCTAGTTACGACAAAAACGTCGTCTCTCCATGAGAAAATTTAGAATCAATCAAACACGAGCTTCAAAGCACTTGGCATCCTCAATAGTTCATTGAGCAGCTTCAAGTGATTTCTAATTCTGAGTTTCTTGCGATCAAATCTTAATTTCTTTGATTCATTTTGAGTGACAATATTTTCAAGCCGATCAAATTCTTTTTTAAATTTTTTGTTCATTTTTTCTCCCTCAATTTGTTTAAGACATTTCATTTAAGTTCTCGGACCAGTTTGCATTTCATAGAGAGGCTCATAGTCGAGTTCAACAATTTCTCGAAACCTTCCGTCCTCGAATACGAAAGCGAAAGTCGAGCTCT
>JAYUEN010000283.1:0-4632 GCA_043739185.1 Bdellovibrionales bacterium | reverse complement strand
AAGAAAAAGCGCTCTATGCAGTTGGCTTAACGAGAATGGGTGCGTATTATGAGGCGGATAGCATTTTGTCTAAACTCAATGCTGAAGAGTTTTCACAGATTCATTTATTTCGTGCTCATATTTGTATTTTCAATTGGGACTATGAAGCGGCGATACCATTTCTAAAAAAATATATTCTGACTTTGAAAGATTCGTATCTCATAATGGTGGCAGAATTGAACTTAGCCGCGGCATTTTTTCACAGTGGCAACTATCAATCTTTTACAGTTAATATCAAAAAACTAATTGAAGATTCTAAAGCTAAGAATTTGCATTTGATATTAGGTAACTCTCTAGAACTTTTGTCTCAATTTTATATCTTAACGAAGGATTTTGAAAGTGCATCTCACACTTTAAACCAAGCAGAATTTGCACTAAAAGACTCGCTCTCGCAATATAGTTTCTTTGTTAAAAAGTGGCGTATTATTCTGCGTCTTTTAACTGAAAGAACATCTGAAGTGATGACGGCGAATTTGAATCAATTTAAGGATCAAGCTCGCATTGACAAAGATTGGGAAACACTTCGTGAGTGTGATCTCTATAGCGCTATAGCGAACGCGGACAGCATGCTTTATCAAAAGGTTTACTGTGGAACGCCTATGAAGGCTTATCGAAAAAAAATGTCACGAGCTTTTCCTGAAATGTCCTCTACTAAGGACGGGTATACTTGGGAGTTAAATTTGGACGAAAACTCCTCAAATGCAATGAAAGGAATTGAACCTTGTGTATTTGAGCTCTCTGAAGGGAAAAAAACTGGAGTTGAATCGAATTCACTTATTCATTTCCCTAAATTACACAAGCTGTTAGAAATTTTGTGTCGTGATTTTTACCGACCCGTTCAAATGGGAGAGGCCTTCTATTCTCTCTATCCAAAAGAATATTATTCTTGGGAAACTTCTTCGATCCGAGTTTTGCAAGTTGTCAAACGCTTACGCTGGTGGTTTGCTAAGAGCAAAATCCCGCTTACAATTAAGCTTGCGAAATCAAATTTATCCTTAATGGCGACCGGCCCTGTTCATATTGTTTTTAGAAAGGATCGTTTGATTCTAGCGCCACAAGATTTTCATTGGCGTGAAATTTTAGCCCAAAACCCAGACTTGAATCATGAGATTGGTTTTAGTTCATATGAACTTGCAAGAAAGCTTGAGGTATCAGAGCGAACAGCAAGACGCCTCATTGCATTTGCAAAGAAAACTGGCCTGGTTAGCGGAGGTAGAGGAAGTGGCAAAAAGAACTACTGCCTTACTAGTAAAACGAAGAAGACCGCATGAATTACAGAAATGCAAAATATTTTTTCCTATTTGTGATATTGCTTTTTAGCTATTCGAATTGCTCACAATTTTCATCTAATTTAGATCTTGGACAAGTTTTCAGAGCTAAGAACGGAACGCCGTATGACGGTATGTCAAATGGCTACTATCGGTATATTCCAAATTATTCATGTTCTGGAAGTCCGGAGCCCTTACAGATTGCAAGTTTAAACGGTGACGTCGTAAATCTCATTAGTAATGGCTCGAACCAATGCTCGCCAAAAAGTGAAGCGATACCAATTAGCCAAGTCAGTATTTCGCCTTTTGAAAATGAATTTATTTCGATTAAAGACGCACTATTCGAACAACATCTTGAACAGCCAAATGGTATTCCTAATAATTTAGCGGAAATCTTATGTCGTGATAATTTTCAAAGTCCAAAGTTTGAAATAGTTGCACACTACGATATCGACAGTAATCAGGCTGTGGCACGTGTCTATTTTTCAGATGCACAAAAAAATGTAGCAGATTTTCCGGTTAGTCGAATCTTGTCTTCGAGCTCGGTGCAATATGTTTCAAATCAATTGAGTTTCAACGTAGATTTATCAAAGCCCGCTCAAATAACAAGAAAGTTTGCGGGCACAGTTTCAATGGCGGGACTAAAAGACTTGAGTCCGCAAGCTGTTACCTGCGTCATTGGTGGAGCTCTTGATACTTCAAATTGGAGCTTCAATCAGGTATCGCCATTAGACACAGCAGGATTTCAAGTTTTTGACAATGGTCAATATTTATTGGTTGCACAAATGCCACCACCGCCAGCGATGTCTTCTTACTTTTTCTTTAGACATCTTTTTTCAATTGGAGCCGACGGGTTGGCTACGGATATCAACCTTAAGAATTTTGGCCCGAACTCTTCGTTTCAAGGGTATATGCGTATGAAGCGTGGTGATTATACGGTTTTTTCGACTTCATCTGATTATGACTACTTCATTTCAAATTATCTTTATAATTCTACCAATGGCCAGCTGACGAGATTAACAAATCTACATGAGAACCTCAGCTTAGGTAGCAATCAACCAAATGAGGCCTACATTCAAAGTGAAGTTGAAATGCTTAACAATGGCCACTTGATATTTGATGTTCAAACAATTATGCCTCAAACTCTCGCGCGTTCACCTGATGTCCTAAGAGATTTCGATATCAATGCGAATACCTATTTTGACTTCGCGAAAGATGCTGGATTCACTATTTTATCAAAATTGAATAAGGTGCTCTGGTATGCAGGAAGTAATTCTCCAAATAGTATAGCCTATCAAATTTATGATCCACAAAATCAAAGCTCGCAATCCATTGTAATACCGACGCCCAATTGCACTGGTATCTCAATGGATCTCAATGTTTTCAAAATGTTTAATGACGAGCAATCTGTCATTACGACACTTAGTTGTAATGGCGGGGCTGAGACTGAATTGATTATTATTTCATTGAAGGACCAAACTTTTAAAGTCATCGCAAAAAATAAGGGAATCCTTTGGACCTCAGACGATAAGCAATGGATCTTGCTTGGAGATTATTTACCGCAAGTGAATCCGATCAATGGTCAATCTTACAATTCGCTCATGCCAACCAATACTGTCATTTATGGAGTTAGTTCAGGCCTGACCTGGCCAGCTCCAATGAATCCTCAATTCAATGTGTATAGCGGGCCCAATTCTGGAATCCCCTATACGAGCTTTTCAAGTGATTTTACCGGACAACCGAAAATCGCGATAACCAGCGATCAGTATCTTTATGGATTAACTGGAGACTTAAACGCTCCGACTTTAAACCAAGTGAACTTAACAAACGGCAAAGTCACTTCTGTTTGCGAAAATGCCCTGGGCCTCAAACTCTTTGTTAGTAATTTTACAACTCCTACTGGATCTTCACCCAACGCCTATCTCTTTAGTTATGATACCAACTTAAAGGTATATCACTTCTACCGTATCAGCGGTGACGGAACATGTGCTAGGCTCAACGAATTCCCCAGCAACTATCAATCTGTTGTTCAACTGATTACCACCAACATTGGATTTGCACTTACAACCAATCCCGGAAATCTACAGCCATCAGTAGAAGCGATCTTTGTTCCTATTAACGGCCAACCGCCATTGATGCTCAATAATAATATGCGTGGTGCTAGTATGCAAATTTCTGCAGACCGAAACAAAATTTACTTAAATATACCTGACCCAAGCGGTAACTGGCCGCTCTATACGTTTGATATAACCGGAAAGCATTGAATTCTTAAGTTTCTTTTACAGAATCCGACTCTTAAAAACTACATTTGCCTCGCCCGTTTATCGACGGCAAGAGCCGCTTCGCGCATGACTTCGCTTAGAGTTGGGTGGGCATGAAAGCTGCGTGCGAGATCTTCAGAAGAGCCGCCAAACTCCATAGCTACAACAGCCTCTGCAATCATATCTGAAGCGCGTGGGCCCAATATATGAACTCCCAAAATACGATCTGACTTTGCATCTGCTAATACCTTTACCATACCGTCAGTTGATCCCAGGGCCTTTGCACGGCCATTGGCTGAAAACGGAAAACTTCCGGCGCGATAATCAATTTTTTCTGCCTTAAGTTCTTCTTCAGTTTTGCCAACACTTGCGAGCTCCGGCCAGGTATAGACCACGCCCGGGACGGTTTCGTAATTCACATGTCCTTTGCCTCCAGCAAGAGTTTCGGCGACGGCGACGCCCTCTTCTTCGGCTTTGTGAGCGAGCATGGGGCCAGTCACCACATCTCCGATTGCATAAATATTTGCAATATTAGTCTGCAAATGTGCATTTACCTTTATTCGACCGCGCTCATCTTTTTCAACACCTGCTTTTTCAAGATTAAGGCCATTTGAAAAAGCTTTGCGCCCAACGGCGACTAAACAAATATCGCCAACTACTTCTCCGACTTTTTTGTCTAAGGTTTCGTATTTCACTTTAACTATGCCGCCCGAAAGCTCAACATTTTGCACTTTGGTATCAAGTAAGAATTCAATTCCTTGTTTTGCAAGAATGCGCTGAAGCTGTTTGGTGAGCTGAGCATCCATAGGTCCACAAAGTTTTGAGGTGGCCTCTATGACTGTAACTTCTGATCCCAAGCGCTGCCAGACAGAGCCAAGTTCGAGCCCTATAACTCCACCACCGATAACCAAGAGCTTTTTAGGAACTTCTTTTAATGAAAGTGCCTCCGTCGACGTGATGATTTTTTTGCCGTCAAATTTTGCAAACGGAAGTTCAATTGGAATACTTCCGGTCGCAAGCATAATGTATTTGGTTTTCAAAACCTGTATTTCACCAGAAGAAGA
>JAYUEN010000282.1:0-1483 GCA_043739185.1 Bdellovibrionales bacterium | reverse complement strand
GAGATGGAATATCTTTGGCCCTAAATAACAAATTCCAGTTTGATCAAAATATTTTCGGTGATTCATCCGGCAAATTAACTCGGCAAGCAATGAACTTGTCGGATAAGAATTCAACCCTTAATTTTACTTCTCACAAATCTGATGCCAAATTCACACGTCTAAACGACCTCTCAGATGAAGAAAAGGCGGCGCTTGCTCTGGATATCCGCAAGCAATTTAATCTATCGGCGACTATTGCTGAGGTCACTGCAAAAGATAAGGAGCAGATTGGTCTCGATGCAGGGCTTGAACGTTCGAGAATGGCATTGACGACTGCCGTTTCCAAAACTTCAGCCCTCAGTTATAATCACATGAGTCTGGCAGAAGGGAAGGCAGGTATTGCACGAACAGCTTACTCCTTGAATGCGAAAGGATTTCGCCTAACCTACGTTGACCAGAATATTAGCGATAAATTTACGCGACTTGCGAAGTTAAGCGATTACGAGAAAATCCAATTTGGTAACGAAATGGGTATTCACCGAAATATTGCTGCCCTCGGATTTGATTTGAGTAAGTCCTCCAAGTTAGACATTAATCACCTCTCCCTTAGTGACAAACGGGGTGGAATGGCACGCGAGTCATTAATATTTGCACGAAAAGGGATCGATTTTCAGTTCAATATTTCAGATACTGCTAAACAATTTGCTCGCGCAGGGGACTTAGCGGGATTGACAGCCCCTCAAAAGGCGCAGATTGAAGCCGAAAGGGGCTATAAGCGAACGGATTACACGTTCAATTTGGCGGGGCAAAAATCACTGCCTGGGCTTTCGTTGAACCTGTATGACTATGATTCAACAAATTCAAAAGAACATTTGCTAAAAAAGAATTTCAAGAATGGGCTCAATTGGATTCCAAATAAGAATGCATCCTTTAAGTGGTTGAGTGAAGGCAATCAATTCGCAACGAATAAAGGAACGCGGGACTCCTTTGGGCATGAATTGCTTTCCCTAGACGAAACTCTGAAAGGCAATTTCAAATTGAACCTGCTTAAAGATCAAGTTTCTCGAAGAGTTGCGGGGGTAGATGCACCAACGGTTCAAACGGAATTCCTTCATTTTGAATCTGATAAGACAAAGGCAAAGAATTTCATGATGGAATCCAAAAGGATGGATCTTGGTGTCGGGAAATTTGAAAATACAAGTACTTTTGACATGAATTATAAAGCCAATCCAAAACTTGGATTTCATTTTAACAAACTTACTATTGATCGTGGTAAGGATCCCAGTATGGATACTAACCTGATGCAATTTGATTTTCAGAGTACGAAGAATCTTGCGTTTGTTAGTTCCTATGCACAAACGGCTACAAATAACAAAAGCAATATCACAGCCAAATCATTTGGGGCGAAGGGGTTATTGACTAAAAACCTGAATATTGCAGGCAATTACACCGAAGTAGAACCCCAAAATGTTGGTATTAAAGCAGTTTCGGATATTGCTTTGAG
>JAYUEN010000281.1:0-1494 GCA_043739185.1 Bdellovibrionales bacterium | reverse complement strand
CGTCCAGCGCGATCGATTAGGCGGACCTTTTGGTCGTTGGTTAAAACCCTCCTCAGGAAGGCTCTGCGGCGATGACCGATCAGTGCCATTTATTCATTCGTTTGATGACCACTGTAAAGTCGTAAGCTAATCTAAAAAAATGAATGAAACTGACAAGCAGTCCTTTGCAAAAGCTATTTTGCACGAAAGTTATGATTTGAGTATGATCGCGCCAGTTGATGAAAATGCGGCATTGGCGGCTGTTATGACTGACATGGAAGAATTACTAGAACTAAATAAAGATGACACGCGGAGTGGCAGATTTAATTATTTTAATATTCCTAACACCACAGTTGCTGATTACAGTGAGCGTATTTTTGAATTCGACTCCAATAGACGAATTCTAGCTGGAATCAGACACGTGGGAGGTAATCGCGATTTGCCTTTTGTTAATGTGACCGCAAATTTCAGTTTGACTAATAATCGCGAAATTTCGGAAATCTCTGCTTTAGTAAAAAAAGAGTTTAAAGTTTTTAAACCTAAACATTTTGCCTTTTGGGCAAACCACGAACTATCTGAGTCTAATAGTATTACAATACCAGTTCGACGGTATTTAGCTGCACGCTTATCGGCTCTTGATTTAAGCATCACGGATACTGCTCTAAAAGTTGAATTACTTACCGACGATAGCTATTGGCAAGGATATCAAGCAGAATATCAAAAATTTCATCACACAAACCCAGAACTTAAAAGCTGGGTCACAGCTTCTGAAAAAGACGATCTCGAAAGGTATCGTTTACAAAGTTTACTTTTTAAATTTTATTATAAGAATCAGTTTGCGGGATTAGTTGGAGGAGAAGTTTCAAACCTTCTCGGACTTAAGGGTCTGTATATGGGAGAACTTCTTATTGTTGAACAATTCAAGGGGCAGGGTCTTGCATGCCAAATGCAAAAATTGTTTCTACAAGCTGTGGCTAAAAACTTTGAAGTTGTCTGGGGAACTATTGATGTAAGAAATATTCCATCTACAAAAACGGCATTGCGTGTTGGGCGCAAACCAATGCGTACAGAATTCTTTTCGGCGATCAACTAACACTTGTTACGCTTTCAAAACCCGGCTTGATTTCTATAATTAAGATGGTCGTCCTCACTGCTGAAAATTTGTCTCGTAAGGAGAGGCTTTAAAACATATCTTTTTCATCGTCAAAAAGTCTGACCGGCTCGTAAGCTCATTTGAAAAACGTTTTAAGAGTATACTCCAAAGCATCGGTCGCATCAGAGACTGTCCACTGTGGTGAATAGCCAATTTTTTCAACTTGTCGTCCGTCAATATAACGGGTTCCTTGTGTCGACAACTGAACTACAATATGGCTTGCAGGAAGGTATAACCAGCCCGCAAATCCATACTGAACCACTCCCGTCGTTCTTTGCCCAATAGTATGAACAGCAGGGAGACGCTCTAAAGCTTCAAGAACAAGCTCGCAAGTAGAACCACAACCACGATCAATCAAAACA
>JAYUEN010000280.1:0-1494 GCA_043739185.1 Bdellovibrionales bacterium | reverse complement strand
GTTTCAGGATTGATTTGCCCATCCAATTGTTCAGTCTGAGAATTTAACTCTAGATTAAACAATTTGCTCTGAAGAAGCTCGCCTTGCCAATACGCCTCTTTGAGTAAATCAAAAGTAATTCCGAAAAAGGCCCACAAATTCAAAAGATCTTGATTTCGATTCGAAGCTGAGGAACCAAAAACGCCGCTGCTTGCAGGTGGGATTTTTTTTGCAGTAAGTGAAAGTAGGGTATGAGGCGCAGATACCTTAGAAAGTTTCGAAATTAGACTCATAAAAGCGAGATCATCGATGTAATTTGGAGCATGGGCATTGCTCAGGTCGACCGCCGCCAGGGGAATTTTAGCATTTGAAATTCCATCAACAAGCGCGTCTACATGTTTAGGGTTTGCCAAATCCATGCGCTCGGCTTGAAATCGATTGGTTTTTACCAGTTTATATACTCTCTCAAATGACTCATCATTTTGAACGTAAGAATGAGCCCCGCTGAAGCCGGGCCGATAACCCATAAATATATCGAACTTTGAGTTTTGACCAACACGCTCCGACCAATAATGAAATTCTTCTTCTGACAATGCAATATCATTTGAACTCATCGCCCCCGTCCACATCTCAAAGTTCGGTGAGTTTCGAAGTTTTAAATAAAGCTCTCTGCTGCCCTTTGAAAGACGAATCAAATTGAAGTTAATTTCATGAAGTCGAATGACATGAGGGTCGTCATCTACAACCAGAAATTCGGTGGCGGCATTCATGAGTACTGCCAGCATATAGGCACGCTCAAAACCCACTGTTATCACAAGGCCTGGTGCAACACTTTTATAGACGGCTATTCCGAGTTCAGAGTTTTCATTCGGATCGATGTAGTCACCATACCTCTTTTTTTCTTGAGAGGCTGTGAACTGAATGACTTTGTTCAATTTAAAAAAACCAGTGGCTGAGGTCTCTGCTCGCGCAAAAGATTGCGAGCTTATCCAAACAAGAAAAATACTCGCCAAATATTTTTTCACTGAACACTCCAAGACGAGTTAAAGTTTATTGATTGACAAAAAAATCTTCGCAAGTCACAGGAGCGTGCATACCAGCAGCGATATTTTCGATTTCAAATTCTCCTTCAGCCATTGACCTTGGAGAAACGACCGCGACAATAGTGAAGCAAGAAAAAATTGTTAGGAATTTCACTTTTTTAAGTCCTAGTTAATAAAAATGTCTTTCATTTCTCAGGAATTCTAGCCAAAGTTGTATTAATGGCTCCCGACTCCGTCAATCTAGATATTGCAAAGCTAAGACCGTGATTTTTCAGAATGCTCGCCACTTATAGGCTCTAGATTGCTCTTTAAAAGAAATACTTTCGCCCAGACAAAATGCGCTTATGTTTGACTAGGATTTTGACGATTATTGGGCCCAATCCTTTTTTTGTTGGTCCAGCTACGTAGTGGCAATGGATTGGAGATAGTTGGAGTGCGTGAGGTAGCCACATTTCTGCATAATCTTAAGAGC
>JAYUEN010000279.1:0-1495 GCA_043739185.1 Bdellovibrionales bacterium | reverse complement strand
TAGACTGGTTTGCGCTTCTGAAGAGCCCAGTGATGAAAACATCACCTGACTGCAATTTTGAAAACCAAGAACTAAGATCAAGCTCACTATGAAGCTGAAAATAAGATAAACTTTAGGCGTCACTCTCTTTAAGAAAAACATAAATTGACTCCCCAATGTTGCATTCGCGAACAACTCAAATAGGAAAAATGCAAGAAGTTGGCCAAATTTCAATTTGAGAAAAAATTTGAGCCCTTCTAGCAAAGCTTATAAGCGTTCTTATTGTTTCAAAAGGAATCGAAATGAAGGATTTGAAATATTTTGTGGCGAAGCATTTTAGCCATTTCCGCAGAAAATTTACTTAGCTTCAAGATACCTAAGTTTATTAAGTGCTTAGACTAGCTGAACATCCAATAGACGCAATCTAAGTCGTGGTCGTATTAAAAAAATACATATTTTGCGATTTTAAAGAGAGGATGTTGGTGGAACTTAACTGGTGCACGAGAAGCTTCTTCTTTTGCGCCTCATTTTCTTGTTCTTGGGTTCGACTTCACACGATTTTTTAGACGAAGTTAGTCCAAACAGAAATATAGTTCCTTGCGTGTCCCCAAAATACAACTCATTCGCTTGACCAAAATACTCACCCATCAAAATGAGGCAGCTGACTTTTCGAACAGAAATCATATTAATAAAGTCACTTCGCCTTTCGAATTTTATTTAGAAACTTCAAAATCTACAAGCTGCAATTAAAATTGTTTAGAGGCCCAAAATGGGTACTTCGCGGGTACAAGTTTATCGCCCGCCAATATATGAGGGGTGTTGTTGTTTCATGTGAACAAAACATCAAACTAAAAATCTTAAAAAATGGATCGAGTCCTTTCAACAAAATCGCAAACTAACCAAAAATCTCAAGGAGGAAGAAAATTATGTCGAAAAAACTAATAGCAAAGACACGCACAGAGAAGAAAGCATTTACGGGCCGAGGACTCAGATCCCTGGATCTTGAAATCATACAATTCATTTGGCGGTGGAAATTTGCGCCTGCGAGCGTTTTGCATTTAGCCTTAGCTTGGCATGTGAAACCACGGGCATTTAATAAAAGGCTTAAGAAGCTAGAGGAGCACCATTGGATCGAAGCTTTTTCGGAGTCGCGCGAAAGATGGATCGCTTGGAAGCTTGGCGAACAAGGTGAGCATTGCATACGTGACATCATTGATGACATAAAAGAAACGGGCTCCGGGAGTGCGAGCCCGTCACATGATCGTTTGGTATTGGCCTTTGCTATGGGTGACCAATATGCACGGAAATTCAAATGTCTTAAGATTAACAAATCAGCGCATTGAGCTCTTGATTTTTTAAAGAGTTCGATGCGCTGAATTGCGAAATCTTACGAGGTACCTTCTATAGATCGCAGTCGTCGTCGTCGACTGGGGTCATGAATTGTGCTTGGTGATTTCTTAGTTGGGCGGCATCCGAAAAATCCATATCAACCCATGAAGGATCGCCTACTGAAACT
>JAYUEN010000278.1:0-1501 GCA_043739185.1 Bdellovibrionales bacterium | reverse complement strand
TTTTACTTTTTAGCCTAATTTTTCTTTGTAGTTTTCTTAGCCGCTTTTTTCGCTACTTTTTTTGCGCCTTTTGCTTTTCCAGACGCTGATTTTTTGCCGGCCGCTTTTTTCTTCGCAACCTTTTTCACTGTTGGCTTAGCTGCTGCTGCTTTCTTTGCTGATTTTGGGTTGCCAGCTGCCTTTGCTTTTGCCGCCATCATCGCCATACGTTCTTGTTTTTTTGCTGGATCAAAAACTACAGCTACTTTATCAGTCTCGGTTTTTTTACCCTCAGGCGAAGTGATTGAAGTAATATAAAGCTCTGTGAACAGCTGTCTGTGGCCTTGCATTCTGCGGTAACCTTGACGTCTTTTCTTTTTAAATACGATGATTTTTGGAGCTTTTGCTTGCTGAGTAACGACCACACTTACCTTTGCGTTTTGAACAAGGGGCGCGCCAATAAAGCTTTTCTCACCACCAACAAATAAGACTTCAGTAATATCAAATTTATCGCCGAGATTTTTCTGTAATTTTTCAACGCGAACTGTATCGCCAGCTTGAACCTTATATTGTTTGCCGCCAGTGCGGATAATTGCGTACATCGAAGCCTCCAAAAATAGTCTTTCGCTCATAAAAATTAGTGAGCGTCACATGTGAGCTGATCTAAGTGCCACGCCGCACTGTCAATTGTCAATAAGTTCGAGTGGATTTTGTTAGTTTTGTTAGCTAGCGTCCTAAAACCAGAGCTTAACCCCAGCTGAAAAATTTAAGGTATTGAAGCTATTTACTGTCACCGCCCCACCACTAGGGGTCGTTGTTGAAGCTCCGCCAACCACAACATATGAAAACTCGCCGCCTATTGAAAACATTTCGCCGAGCATCTTATCGTAACCAGCCAAGACCCCATAGTGCGATGGCGAGGTATCAACATTTATAGAGTGGACTTTTGAAACTCCAACCAAGCCCCCAAAATAGACTCCACGAGCCTCACCTTCAAAATGGTAGGTGCCCTTAACTCCATATAATTGATAAGTAAAATCGCCGCTGACATTATTGCTGCTTTCAGTCTTACTTGAGCTTAAATAATATCCGCCAAGTCCCCACTCACTTCCTAACTTTGCGGTACCCTGAAGGCCCATAATAGTGCGTGAGGTGGTTCCCGAGTAATCAGGGACCGATAGCCCATAGCTCGCTCCGATATTGCCGGCATAATCTTCGGACGCATTGGCATTTTGAGAGGCAAATCCCAATGCCGCGATCAGTGATAAGAAAATAAACTTATTCATAAAGTCTCCTTCGTTAAGATAGGCATATCATGCCTAAAGCGCTTCAGCTTGCCAAGCCTTTTGCCGCAAAACAGGGGGTAATTGACTCGGGTGGTGCCTCTGAGAAAATACAACCTCCTGGGTTGTATTTTCTCAGAGGGCCCCGGCAAACTACAAAGTAATGAGTTCGTACTGCTCAAGGTGGTAGCTGGGCTCAAGTTTCAATACGACTGAGCGCGCGATTTTCTTCTCAACAT
>JAYUEN010000277.1:0-14047 GCA_043739185.1 Bdellovibrionales bacterium | reverse complement strand
CGAAGTCAAACGCACCCAAACTTCGCCTAGATCAATTAAACCAATGTGCTTTGCCCTTTAACGCTTCCTTCGGTTGCATTTAATTAGATTCAATTCGTATTTCTAGGCCAAAATATCGCCCATTTGCGAGAGAAAAGGACGCAATTGGGCACTCTTAACTTATGAGCTCCAATGAATTGCTCATCTCGCTGGCTTTTTATTTGCAATTTAAACCTCCTCTAATGTTTTTTCGAATCAAAATGCGAACCGCGTTTAAGGAGATTTATGAAGGCACTTCAATCATTTTTGGCATTTGCCTCGTTAACAGGACTGCTTGCTTTCAATACGGCCTGCAATCCAACTGAAATGTATATCGGAGCTACACTTGGGAGTGAAGCCCTGATGTGCGCAGCTTGGTGCAGATCAGCTCCTCCGCCAACTGTTATAGTTGTTCCTCCTCCTGCTATTTATGTTGCTCCAGTTTATGTTCCCGCCCCGGTATTTATTCCGGTCCCAGTTATCCGACCAGGATTTCGCCCTTGTACTCCGGGTCCATTTGGCTGCATTTCGCTAAATGATAAAGAGCTTTCTCCAACCGATATCGTTGCTATGGGAGATCAAAACTACGGAATTGGAGAGCAAGCCATGAAGACACTTGTCGACTCTCTGGTTGCTGTTCAAAACGGTGACTTGCAGTTTGCTGCGAGAAATATAGGACTTAATTCAAATATGTTAAAAGAAGCTCAAAAAGGTGAAATTTCAGCCGCCTCTACAACCCAAATTGCAAATGCTATTGGTGCCTCTAAAGAATCAGTTGGCGCTTTTGTTGGAGATTTGAATGAACGCCTTAAAGCCAAGAAATTATTAGAACCTAATTTTGACAAATGTGACACCTGCGGTTGATCCTATTTAAATCAAAAAAAAGAGAGCCATCCGTGGCTCTCTTCTCAAATGAAAATTAAAATCAGAAACTACTTACTTTGGTAAGGTCCGTTGATGCAAGCATTGCTCGCATTGTCCCACTCAGCTTGAATGGCATATGTATCACTCGAAGTCTTAAGCTCTCCGTTTGAACCCGCGCAAATATCGCCAATTTCTTGGCCATCAGTGGTATTCCAAGCTTGTGGAAATGCTGGTTTATCACCTGGAGTTGGAAATGGATCAGTAATTGCCTCAAAGAACTCATGTGATGAAATAACGGTATTGGCTTGAAAGTTATCTTGCGCAAAAGCACAACCAAATGAGCAAGCGCCGCCTAAATCAGGCATAACACCGTAAAATACGCTACCGAATTTAGATGATGCAAAACCATTGTGGTAAGCACAAAAAGTTGAACATGATTGTTGACCTTCAATGCTAATTGAAACTCCAGCGGGAAAGTAAATCATATAGAGTGAATTTTCATCTGGTGCTGGCAATACATGATTGGCAAATTGATTCTCTAATTCAGCATGAATATCGCTATCATCGAGGTCGGTTTTGGTGATTGCCGGAGTAATTAAATAGTCTCCACCGTAAGTGCCGCGACCAATGCTTTGAGATGTGCCTTTACGGCCATCTACTGCGGTGATATCGGTATTGTACTCATTGAGCCAATCCATATGCGTGCTATTTGAAACTGCTTTGTAAAAACCGCCGAGATTTTTTTGCAGTCCAGCGTCAACATTTGCGCCCCAATAAACGGCATAAACTTTTACATTACTAATTACTGGGCCACCATAATAAAGCAGTTTCGGCGCCGTTAACTTCATAGCTGGCTGATGAGCATAAGTTGCAAATTGTGTTTTAAAGAACATGCCATTTGCCTGTGCCGTCGTAGTAAAGCCAACTGCCATTGCAATTAGGCTAAAAAATAATTTCATTATTCCCCCCTTGGAATTTATTATCTAGTGATCAATCCCTTGATCTTGAATTTAAAATTATACGTATGGATTTTTGATTAGTGAAAGCGAAATATCACTTTATCCACATGATATATTTTTATGGAAGACCAAAGTCATTTCGCCAAAAGGCCTTTCATATTTACTCTCGGCCTTAATTTTGATATGTACGAATCCTTGATTGCTGGTTCTTAGTTTTAAAAATGAGGGCAAATTACAATGACTTCTGTGATCGTTTCGAAATTTGGTGGCACTTCAATGGGCGATGCCTCCTGTATGCTGAGAAGTGCTAAACTTGCCGTTCAGCAAAAATCTTTTGTGGTAGTAGTTTCAGCCGTTTCGGGCATTACCAACAAATTGATCGAGCTTTCAAAGCTCTCACAGTTTTCGGATTGGAAGCAAACTGAAGAAGTATTGGCGCAAATAAGAAGTATCCATTTTAAAATTGCAGACGACTTAAAGCTCGATTCAAGTCTTCAAGCAAATCTCGAGAATTTACTTGAGGAGCTACAGTCCATCGCCAAAGGAATTCACCTTTTGAAAGATTGCTCTCTTAAGGCCATGGACACTCTATTGGGTTTGGGCGAACGAATGTCTTCTGTGCTCTTTGTGAAAGCTCTACAATCGTCTTTGAGCGAAGCTTTGCCAGGGCAAGCCATTACCGCCAAATGGGTTGATGCCCGCAGCTTCTTAAAAACCGACGACTCATTTGGCAAGGCCAAACCTCAAATCGAAGTAATTTCGGAACTTGCAAAAAAAATCTTACCACCCAGCAGCCAATCTCAGCACATTTATGTTACTCAAGGCTTTATCGGATCAACCGATGAGGGCGCGAGCACGACACTTGGTCGTGGCGGCAGCGACTATTCGGCGGCCATCATCGCCGAGGCCGTATCTGCAAATATTTTAGAAATCTGGACAGATGTTGCCGGAATCGCGACAACCGATCCAAGACTTTGCAAAGAAGCTCGCATGATTCCTGAAATATCATTTCAAGAGGCCTCTGAACTCGCCACATTCGGAGCAAAGGTTTTACATCCCTCGACTTTGGTCCCAGCGATCCGAAAAAATATTCCGGTTTTAGTCGCATCGAGTTTTAATCCTGAGCAAAAAGGAACTTGGATTAGGGCTTCGGTGAAAGATCAACCCCTTGTTCGCGCCCTTGCTCTTCGCCGCCAACAAGTGCTTGTGACCCTTTCAACTCCCGAAATGCTACAGGCTCCCGGGTTTTTATTTCAAATTTTCAAGGTTTTCAACGACCACAAAGTATCGATAGATGCAATTACAACATCTGAAATCAGTGTCTCGATGACTCTCGATAACTCAGCCCTTTTAAATAAAAAATTGATTCAGGAACTCTCAAGGTTCGCTGAAGTTCAAGTCGAAGAAAATTTATGTTTGGTTTCTGTCATCGGAAACAATATCAATCATACGCCAGGCTTAGCGAAAAAAATTTTTGAAGCTGTCAACGATATCAATGTACGTATGATTTGCCTTGGCGCCAGTAAACATAACTTTTGCTTTTTAGTAGAAGAAAGCCAAGGTCAGAATGCAATTCAGAGACTTCATCGGGCCTTTGTAGTCTGACTTCCCGGAACTCGACGTCGGCACACGGCAGCTCATTGGATAATGCAATATACCAAGGTTTAGTTCCGGGAAAACGAAGATCATGAGACCACAGGCACTAAGCCTCAAAGAACTGCAAAAAATTTTCGTAACCCTCTTCTACTAATTTTTCTTTTGGAATAAATCGAATCGCTGCCGAATTGATACAAAAGCGAAGCCCCGTAGGTTTGGGACCATCGGCGAATACATGTCCTAGATGAGAGTCTCCCCACCGACTTCGCACTTCGGTTCGAGTCATCAACATCTTATGATCTTCACGAATCTCGATAGCATCTTTTTCAATTGGACTGGTGAAGCTCGGCCAGCCACAACCCGAATCAAACTTATCAAGCGAGCTAAAGAGAGGCTCTCCTGAAACGATGTCGACAAAGATGCCCTCTTGTTTGTGATGCCAATATTCATTTTGAAAAGCCCGCTCAGTGGCATCTTGTTGGGTCACTTCGAATTGCAGCGGGCTCAATACTTTTTTGAGCTCTTCTTTTGATGTCTTCTTAAATTTTTTAGGATCCCAAGCCACAAAACTCTACCTTAAAAACCAGCGCTCAATTTAAAATTATAACTTTCAGTACCAAAAGTTCGCAAATACTCTACGCCTAAGTTAATAAGTAATAATTTGAAATTTACGCCCACTAAAACCCGAGCCGAAGACGGTGTCGCATTTGCTGACTGAGCAGCCGTAAAAGACGGAGCAAAGATGCTAGAGACTGTTCCGCTCACACCTAAATTGGCATTTGCTGTTGCGTATCCCAAACCAACATAAGGCTCAATGAAAATCAAATCTTTACCTGCCATCAAATCAATCCCATAAATCGAATCATCAAAACTAACTGTGGTATTGACGCCGTTCAAGACTTCGCTGAAATCAAATTTCGTAGTTGTATAATGCAGCTTGGTCGCAATGCTAATTGGTAAATCGAGCAGTTTATATTGAACCGCTGCACCCACTTTTTGAAAGCTTAAGCCATTGAATGTATTCTTTGGTAAGAAAATGACTTCAAAGCTTAGTCCCATCGGAATCGAAATCGCGGCCAAAATTCCCGCATTCGGAAGACTCGGAATACTAATTGTCGGATCGGTCTTTTGTGCGACCGTATTTGCATTTGGCGTTGAAGTTAAACTTCCTACGATGCCAACCTCAAAACCAAAAATACTACCCCGACCGCTGGCACCCGACACCGAAGAATAAGATGATAGCGCCGAAAAGTCGTTCATTACAGAATTGAAGTCGTTCGAGCTCAAATTGGCAAAATTCGGAGCCGCAGCAAATACATTTGAAGCCATAAAACCAATTGCCAAGATCGAGCTCAAAAAACCAAATTGCTTTTTCATAATCATTTCTCCTATTAATCTTCTTTCTTATATCACTTTTTCAAAAACACCTATTAAAAATCATAACCCACTATCAAAATGCCTGAATTATCATTTGCCGCAACCGACCTTAGACTACTGTAGCCAAGTCCCAATCTCCAATCACTAATATTATAAAAAACTTCGACCTTCGAGGACCATGAGTTCGATTTGTCTGTTGCCAAGATGGCGTAATTTTCACTCAAATTAAGCTCCCATGAATCAAACAAATAAATAGTTGCATGCAGGGCCGCCTCAAAGGTCGCAAAACTTGCAGCTGAACTCTGTAGGCCCAAAGTCCCACGTGAAAGTCTTGCTGAACTTAAAAAATTCAAAAAATTGACCACGTCCGTATTGTATTTGAAGTAAGTTGCGGTCGGACGAAGCTTCAACCACTCAAGACACTTGATCGGAATTTCAAGCATCAATGAACTTTGAATGATTTCGTTGATACCTGTTGTTGGCTTTGCGATTCCACCAATTGTTTTCGGCGGCTGAATCGCAGTAAAGGCCTCAATAAATCTATTATTTGAAAAACTCAGTTTGAATCCAATCGATTTCCTAAAACCACTTTCTTCTTCTCCGGCTTCAGCTTTGGGTTTTTTATCTGAAATTTTATCTTCTTCAAATGCATATCCGATATAAAGACTCGGACCCAGCGAAATCAGATTTTCATTTGGCGTTGATGAAAACGAATATCCTCCACCAAATTCAAATAAACTTTTTGAATCATAGCCAAACAAGGCCTCTACTGAATTGGTAATATCTTGTAGTGGTTTGCCGTCTGCATCTGTTGAATTTACTTTGGATTGAGAAAAGTTAAGCGCCCATGGATATTTTGCAGATTCCGAAGAGGATTTATGATCGTCACCGCCTTTATCCGTAATCGCGCCATCAAGCGAGATAGCTTCTTCAGTTGAAGTCGAGCTAGATGTTGTATTCGACTCAATTGATATGGCAAAACTGCGAGAGCTAAGAGTTGAGAAAAATAAACCGCAAATTGCGATTGAAAAAGCTTTTGAATGGATCGACATAGCCCACCAATGATGAAGATTGATGGCTATAAGCTTAAGGGTTTTTTAAGGTGAATGTGAGTGGGCTTTTGTTAAACCAGATAAAGGTCGAGTTTAAACTTCACAGTCATAAGCTAATACAGCTTTCACATTTGCCGGAAGTGGCGTCGAAAGATTGACCCTCTTATTTGCCAAATCAGGAGTTGATGGAATTGCAGGAACACTCGCACCACTTAAATTCGTAAAACTCAAAGTATATAAATCATGATAGGGACGACAAACCAAACTCAGCGAATTGATTTGATTTCCTGCGGGAATGGCGGAAGGTATACTACCCAATTGACCGGTGAAATCTGAATCGCAAATGCTTCCTAAAACTCCGCCAGTTTGTTGAACAAGATTTGCATAAATCGGCGCCTGAAATCCGAAGATCAAAGGATTGCCACCACGCCCACTTCTTTGGCTATAACAAGAAGAATCTCCCGGCTGAATAACCAAAGCATCGACTTGAAAGGGCGTCGAGGGATAGGCCCCTCTAAAATTAGCAATCAAAGAACCCGGAGCATCTTGTGTTCCTTGAGGAAAACCATAATTTGCAAGTGAAGTCGAATTTCTTTCATCGGCATCTGAAATAATCACGAAAGTAGTCGGAACACCTGCGCGCATAAAACCCTGGCCACCACTTGATACAAATAAATTGGCCGCAAAAATTGCTCTGGGATCATCCGATAAACAGGTCGCCTCATTGTAGTTACTCGAAATACACGCTGAAGCGGCTTGTGCAATTTGCGGAACAGATACTTGAGTTGTTCCTGAAGTTGAAGTGAGAAATTTACTGCCATCACCCATCTGCACAAGCCTTGCGTCTTGAAGTGCTCCGCTAAAATTGACTGAGTCAGGATAATTATTTTTAGAGTCTGAAACGATAGTCGAAGTATCTGCGGTGATCAGACCGATTCGATAGTCGACGCCCGAAAGACCCGATACAAAACCAGAAAGCTTGGCGGTCAGACTTGACTGAATATCTGTCGTGGATCCGCTGGTATCTAATATGAATAAGACGTTGGCCTGAGGAGTCGCGCCCGTGGTTGTATCTTGGTGATGCTGGGTGCAAATGCCAGACACACAAGACACCGGAGTCACAATAGTCGGCCCCACCGGTTGTGGCGCCAATTGCTGTTTTTCAAATTGCACAGGCGAACATGACACGAAATCTGCCAAGATCGAAAGTGCAAATGTAAGTACCAATAGAGAGTAAGCTTGTTTATTCATTTATCCACCCAGCTTATAAGAAATACAAAGCAGGTGCCATTCAGCGCAGGATTCAAATGAAATATAGTGAAGGTAGAGCTTAGGCTGTGACGTATTTGAGCTAAGTCTTAGCTTTCAGTGCCGTTTTCGGTCGCCTTTTTATTCTCTACGGCGAGGCGCTCAAGACGTCGATTGTACATATCTTTTAGGTCTTTTATTTCTTTTTGGTAATTCATGTCCTGTTTGGTGACGGTGTCATCACTACGTGCCTTTATATCGCGCAGGGCTCTTTCGTGCTGATCTTGTATTTTTTGAAGTTCCTCTTTGTGATTCTCATTTACCGTAATGAGCTCTTCACGATGCTTTTTTCCCTGCTCAACTTCTCTTTCAGTATAGGTATCTTGCAGCTTTCGAATGGTTTCGGTGGCACCACCATCTCGGGCCACATTCGCGCCAGAACCAACGCCACTTCCCGAAGCTTTTATACTCGACATAATTGTCTCCTCACCAAAATCACGTTCTAGGATTCTTTCGGCTGATCAGGATCGTAAAGCTTCGAGTTGTTTCGCCCACTTCGTTTGGCAACATACATTGCCGAATCAGCACAATTTACGAGTTCCGACATATTTTTGCAATTTCCAGGGAAAGTAGCTGCCCCAATGCTCGCGGTGATCTTAAGACTCGCATCACCCACTTTAAGCGGAATGGATTCGATCTTTTTGCGCACTCGTTCTGCTGCAATATATGCCGCTTCGGTATCAGTTTCAGGCAATATGACGACGAATTCTTCGCCTCCATAGCGAGCCGCCGTATCGGTTTCTCGACAGGTCTTCAAAATACCTTGTGCAACTTGCTTTAAAACGACGTCGCCAACTGCGTGCCCATAATTATCATTAAATTTCTTAAAGAAATCGACATCAATCATCAAAACTGAAAGTGGTTTTGTGGTTTGTTTTACGCGTTTAAATTCAAGCAATAGTCTTTCTTGAAAAAATCGTAAATTATAAAGCCCGGTAAGAGTATCAATCATAGACTCTGTATAAAGACGGTGATTGTCGATCGCCAGCAGTAATTGATTGGCAATACCGAAGAGCAAGCTCAAGTCATCGTCATCGCCCCTCCAGGCTTGCTTTGCATCGAGCAGAAAAAGAAAGCCAACTTCTTCTTTATGAACGAGCGGCACAAACAAATAATTTGAATAACTCACCTTAAAAGCTTCATGCAGAAAAGCATCAATGTCGGCGTTAGCGCCTTTTTTAAAATGACAAGGCTCTCCGACCGCCAAGGCTTTTAAATAAAAGCTCTTGACCCATTCATTCTTTGTAGCGCGGTGAGTGGTGCTCAGTGCAACTGAGTTTTCTCGAATAATTGCCGTTTGTAAAAAGAAAGTATCGCGATCAACTTTGCCAGCGACTGAACGAGAAAATGCAAAGGCGTCTTCTAATTTGGTTAGAATCAAATTCAAAATATCATTGAGCTCTTTAAAAAGATTCATCCCTTGCGCGAGCTCAAACATGACCGAAGTTTCATAAAGTTTTCGATCTAACTTTCGAATGAATTCTTCTTTCTCTTTCAATTGCTCAAAATACTTTTTTTGCAGTCGCTCTTCAAGGGTCACATCGTGAATGAAGATGAGCCATTGCTGGGGGTCTTTCGAGGCAGTTGGCACCACTTCACCATCAATGATTTGCCCCGGGAGAGCTTGAATTGTCACCTGAATGCGAGCCGCAGAACTCGCTTTTGGCTTCATAATGACTTCACGATAAGGAGTCGCATCCGTAATATTTTTTAAACCTTCGGCAAGCACATCTGGCTCGAACGTCAAAATTGAATTGATGTCTTTTTTGCCAATGCGATTCGAATGAAGTCCGCACATTTGTTGAATCGCAGGATTGGCGTAAATCATCCTCAAATTTTCGTCTACGACGATCACACCATTAACCAAACTATCAAATAGTTTGAGATCAAAAACGCTTCCGAGAGGTTTGCTGTTGTCTGATTCCATATCCGTTACTTTTTTAATTGCTCTTTGAGGCATTCTTTTATTTTGCCTGAGCAATAGTTAAAGACGCTACACTAATCTCAATAATGAATCTATATCCGGTCCTCGACTTTTGGTTAAAAACTCGACCTATGATCTAGTCTTAACCAAGAATTAATAGACCTCTTGCATATTTAGTCGTTCGACAAAGTGATGGCATCCGCTCTAGAGGTCTAGTCAATCTCAGGAATTGAAATCATCCGCGCATATATGCCAGATTTAAATAAGCTAGACTCTGAACTCAAATTCAAAAAACTACTTTCGAGAGTCTTGAACCAATTCAAACTCGCCAGTGAACGCCTGATTTTTATACTTAGAAACTCCTCAAAGCTGTCGCCCAAATATCTTTCAAAAAATTGCACAAAGCGCTCTTCGGTTTTAGGAAAGGTCTCAATACGATAAGGTTTACTCAATTTGGCAATGACTGCGGTTTTTTCAATTGCTGCATTTAGGCCGCCAAGCTCATCGACTAAACCTACTTCTTTTGCTTTCAATCCGGACCAAACCCGGCCTTCGGCAATTTCGGCGACATCTTTGACGCTCTTAAAGTTTCTTCCGGTTTTTACCACGTCTAAAAATCGACCATATACTCTTTCAACGCTACTCTGAATAAAGCGAGATTCCATTTCTGTCATAGGACGATTCGAATTTCCGATATCGGAATGTTCATGAGTCACAACACCATCGAAGCTAATACCAAGTTTGTTTTTAAAAAATCGCTCGGTATTAGCCATAATTCCAAATACTCCTATTGAGCCAGTAATCGTCATTGGTTCGGCAAAAATATATCGGGCAGCTGCCGCCATATAGTAGCCGCCACTAGCGGCCACATTTCCCATTGAAACCACCACCGGTATCTTTTTATCGATTTTTTGAATTTCACGCCAGATCACATCTGAGGCAAGCGCGTCGCCACCGGGGCTGTTGATTCTGAGGACAATCGCTTTCACTTCTTTGTCTGCCTGAGCATCTTCAAGATCGGAAACGATAGATTCCGATCCGATTGAATCTCTGCCGCCTTCTCCATTTGAAATTTCACCTTCAGCAAATATAAGTGCAATTTTGTTTTTAGCTTTTTTCACTGGTGCGGTCTTCTCGCCCTGATCTTTCAATAAGCGCATTGGACCGACAACATTAAGATCATGATCTTTTCCTACAGTTTTGGCCTTCATTAAATCGAGCACTTCATCTTCAAAGGCCAATTGATGAATCAACCCAAGTTCTTTTGCAGATTTAGCAGAATTAATTTGTAGAGCATTTATTGCTTTATCAATTGCTTCAGGGGATTTTTGAGAAACCGCCGAAACCTGGCGTCTGGCCTCTGACCAAATATCGTTCAAGAGCATTTGATTTTGCGCGCGATTTTCAGGGCTCATTTTATCTAGAATCAAGGGTTCAATGGCGGCCTTGAAGCGACCGACTCGAAAGATTTTGGGTTGAACCTCAAGCTTATCGAGCAAACCCTTCAAAAACATTTCGTTCATTTCAAGGCCATTCATCTCAACTTCGCCATTTGGCTCTACGAAAATTTTATCCGCAGCGGTTGCTAAAAAATAGGACTTTTGAGAGTAGGCATCTGCATAGGCATAAATAAATTTTTTACTTTTTGCAAAGTCATCCAGTGCGCGATGCAGGGATTGCAAATCCGCCCATCCAGCTTGAAATGGGCTGAAATCCAAATAAATTCCTTTTATGCGCGAGTCGCTTTTCGCGACGGTGATGGCCTGAATCATTTCATAGAGTCCCATTCCACGCTCACGCGAACTAATGATACTTTCTAAATCAATGGATTGAATACGATCCCGTAAAAGTCCCTTGATTTTCAAATGAAGAATCGAGTTGGTTGCAATTGGATCATTTATGCCTTGAATATTGTGACTCAAAAGATTGACCGCAATCACAATCAAAACGACAAATGCGACCCAGCCAATGAGTGTCCCAATGGCTCGAGCTAATACGGCTTTAATAAAATTTTTCATATTTCCTTCTCTAAATTATTTTGTAGCAAGAGATCTCTTGGTTTCGCGCGCCGATCTCCAGTATTCAAAAACTGCAGGCATAACAGAAATCACCACAATTCCCAAAATCACATAATGAAAATTGGTTTTGATACTGGGAATATTTCCGAAAAAATAACCCAAACTTAAAAACGATATGATCCAAGCGTAAGCACCCACTACGCTATAACTAATAAATTTCGTAAACTTCATTTGTCCAACACCCGCAACAAAAGGCGCATAGGTTCGCACCACAGGGACAAATCTGGCGAGGCAAATGGTTTTTCCGCCGTGGCGCTGATAAAAGGCCTGGGTTTTTTCAAGATGTTTTGCATTTATTAATTTAGAATTCGAATTTAAAACTTTTTGCCCCAGAAATTTACCGACATTGTAATTCAAAAAATCCCCGCCCAATGCTGCAAAAGGCAAGAGAAGAATCAAATAGCCTATATGTAGATTGGATTCACTCGCGGCAGATAGTGCTCCGAGCGCAAAGAGTAGTGAATCACCAGGCAGAAAAGGCAAAATGATCAAGCCTGTTTCAGAAAAAATTATAAGAAACAAAAAAACGTAAACCATTGGGCCCATCGAGACGGACCATGAATTAATAACCTCTGGCATATTATGAAAAAAGTAAGCTAGCTGTGAAAGCAATTTAGAACTCCCTGTCGAAAATATTATTTATTACCAGCAGCGAACTATGTCGTGCTCCTGGCAATATGTGCTGCAGACAGCAGGTGAGAGTATAAAACGATAAGGGTGCAGATGAACAAGCCTTTATTTGCTGCGCCCAATCGTTATCTCAAGTTTCGCTTTGAGACAACCGATAGGGAGAGTGAAGTCTTGCGAGACAACGAAGCTAATGACAAGGTCAATAAAATGCATTAGACTTTGGTCATAAAACTTCATTCTGGAGGCAACGTGGGTGAGTTTAGCATTATGCACCTTTTGGTATTGGCAGTTATCTTATTGGTATTTTTCGGTCCCAGCCGACTGCCAGGACTCGGTCAGTCTATCGGAAAGGCAATTCGTGGCTTCAAAGATGGTTTGAGTGAGACGACAAATGAAATCAATCAAGCTGCGAACCCAAACCAGCAAATTCGTCCGACTGATCCCACTCAAGCTCAGACAACAGCAACCGAGAATGTCAAAGAGAAAAAATCCTAAGCTCTTAACTTCCTCACCACCTGAAACACCGCGCCAGCAGCTTTTGCATTTATGCCTTAAAAGATCTTTTTATACTCTATTTTCAAAACTTCTATCTCTTCATCTCCTTTAGGAGTTTTAACTAAGACAAAGTCGCCGGTCTTGCTCTGTAAAAGGGCTTTTCCTATTGGGGAGTTCCAACTCACGCAGAAGTTTTTAGCATCGCTCTCATCAATTCCGACGATTTTATAGGCGCGTTCGACTTCCGCTTCGTCTTTTATGGTAACCGTGGCACCAAATAGAACTTTGTCAGATTGCTGTTTTTCAGGATCAACTATTTCAGCAATATCAAGACGTTTGTGCAAAAAACGCACTCTCTTATCAATTTCTCTTAATCGTCTTTTTCCGTAAATATAATCAGCATTCTCAGAGCGATCGCCATTACTTGCGGCCCAAGCGATGGTTTCAACTAATTTTGGTCGCTCTTTTACAAGTAAGGACTCTAGTTCATCTTTTAATTTTTGAGCGCCAAACGGAGTAATATAATTTTTAACTAATACAAATCCTTTTTCTGCCTCTTCTGCTTCTGGCGCATCATTGAGATCATCTTCTTCACCTGCCGCATCTTCATTTACAAAAGCTTTGCTCACAAATTATCCTTTATCAAAATTTCAGACTACCGCTTTTCAAGCGCAGCAAGCAAGTGCGATTCGATTAGACCTCTTGCATATAAAGAAGCAAACGCGCGAGAAGGCTTTGCAAGAAGTCCAATTTGAGGATTATAAATAGTGTTATGAGAATTCTCGACACACTCGAAACCGATAAGATCGAATCCTGGCTTGATCGCGTTGAACTATTTTTAATGGAGCTACAGGCCACCGATCGAGCTCAACTCCTACTTGATTTGAATCAGCAGATCCGAGCACAACTCAATGTCGCCCCCGAGCTCAAAGTTGAAGAAGTTTTGAAAAAAATGGGCGAACCTATGCAGGTCGCGAATCGAGTTCGAATTGAACGTGGATTCAAACCGCGAAAACCCAAAACTTCGAAAACAAGAAATTTTGGCACTTTTTTAGTCTTATCTATACTGGCAGGCTTTTTTATTTTGACTACTTGTACATTGTCCCTTCCCTTTGTCATACCATGGGGACTCAATCGCATCGCCGTGCAACTGGGGCAGCAACCAGATGGCGTGCAAAGTTTTCGAATTTTCAAAGGCTTTAATTTATTTAAGCCCTCTCATAGTGACGATAGCGAAGATCATGACCCAAATGATCTCAATGCCGAAAGTCCTAACCCACAGGCATCAGAAGATGAATCGCTCAATGCTCAAGAGAATATCAATGGAAGTTTTGAGAGCGAGGGTATCTCCGCTATTATGATTCAAGCCAAAAGCGCAAAGCTGAATATAAGCCTCAGTAATAATCCCGGAATTACCTATGACTGTAAAATTTCAAGTTTGGGATTTGCCAAAGCCTTCATTCGAAAATCTCCGTCCGGCTTAGTTACTTTGGCACTTGATCAAGTAGCCGATAGCGCAAACTGTGAAATCAAAATTCCCCAAGCCATTTCTTTAAGTATTCAAGTTGATTCCGGAGAAATTAAACTCATTAATATGAGTCAAAATATAAGTGTTGAGGCAAATGAGGCGTCGGTTAGTTTCTCTCCTGCTGCAAATATTGCATATAGCTTAGAAGCCAATACCAAAAAAGGTCAGGTTAAAGGTCTAAACGAATTTGAAAAACTGCAGAAGACAATTAAAGTCGG
>JAYUEN010000276.1:0-1504 GCA_043739185.1 Bdellovibrionales bacterium | reverse complement strand
GCAGGATTAAGTTCCAAAGGCTTTTCTTCCCAATCAACTGAGTACAAATATCTTTCAGGGATTTGAAGAATTTGAGAAGCTTCCAGTCCTAAAATTTTTTCTAAACTTAAACGTGAACAAGGAGTAGAAATAAAATTTTTGATTTCACAAAGCTTCTGGCCCTCTTCGCTATATAGATCTAAATGACAGACTCTCTCATTTCCTGTTTGAAAGCTAACTTCGGCACTTTTTATATGACACCAAATAGGCCCTACTATTGGACCTAGTAATTTGAACTCACCGATTGAGACCGGCAGGTAGATTGAATTATTTACTTGTTTCTTAGTATGATAAAGTCCAGCCGCTTGAAAACAACTATCTAGTAATCCCGGATGAATCTGATATTGATCAGTGCCTTTATTTAAAGAGCTTGGTAAATTGATTTCTGCCAACAATTCGGTTTGATTTCCTCGAATGCCTTTGATGCCTCTAAAGGCGGGACCAAATTTCAAATCAAGTTCAGCCAACGACTCGTATACGGCATTCATTTCAATAGGTTCTTCAATACATCGCATTTTAATTTCTTTTAATGTGTCGAACTGATTTATGATGGTTCCCGCTCGAACACGAGCCTTTACGTGCATGCTCCACTCGGCGTTCGTGTTTTGACTGTATATCTCAACATTCAGTTCACGCTTCGAAATGGGTCGTGCCAATAATTGCAGTTTCATTTTGTCATCATTTAGTAAGAGGGGTCGCTTGATGATCAAATCGACTATCTCTCTTTCTTGACCGAGAATGACGGCACTTGCCGACAATATCATTTCGACAAAGCCCGAGCCCGGCATAATCACATGATCAAAGATTTGGTGATCTTTCAGAATATCGGGCTTCTGTGCACTGACTTCTATCTCAAATACATTCTCGCCGCTTGCGCTCTGAGTACGGTGCCCAAGTAGAGGAGGAACCTTGCTTAAAGGAATAGCTCGACCACCAGGAGCTTGGCCGCTAATCCAAAAAGTCTTACGTTGAAATGGATAATTCGGCAATTTAACTTTTCTCTTATGAGGGAAATGCTTTTCAAAACTCTTCCAATCAACCTTGATTCCGGTCGAATACAGCGCGCCCAAGGATTCAAATAAGCGCTCGTCCTCTTTTTGCTCACGCTTCAAACTTGCCAACCATTGTCCTTCGTCTGCTCGCACTTCGTTAAGTTGCCCCATGCTGATCAAGTTTGTCCCCGGGCCAATTTCTAAAAATCTTCGATATCCCTCGCCCCAAAGCCTCTCTATTCCTTGCTCAAAACAAACTGGCTCGCGGATTTGTCTCGACCAATAATTTGCATTAATTTCACTTGTACCAATTACACTTCCAGTCAAGTTTGAGATAAATTTTATTTTAGGATCTGAATATTGAAAATCACTTGCTCTTTTTTCAAACTCTACCAGGATTTCATCCATTTGTTTGGAATGATAGCCATGCGAAACATCTAAAAATTTATTTCTCACTCCCAATTTCAAACACT
>JAYUEN010000275.1:0-1511 GCA_043739185.1 Bdellovibrionales bacterium | reverse complement strand
CCGAGCACTCTCGAAATTTGTCTCCGGATTTGAAAAAATGGCCTGATTAAAAAGAGTTGTCGAGCGAAACCAAAATCGGCTTCAGAGAAATTCCTTTTTGTTAAGGCTTGCTACTGCAAAAGTTGATTTTCTCTCTTTGATTTAATTCTAATAAAGCTTTCTGACGCAGAAATTTTCATCGACGTGTGATCCAAAAAATTTGCCTTTCGAGTTTTCGAAGGAAATTTGTGATGAGCTTTGTCGAGTATCGTTCCGGATTCAGCTCTTTATATTTTTCGCTAAATTTTCTGGGATTTTTCCCGCCGTAGCGAATTCGACGTTTAGGTTTTCCGGTGTTATCTTCAGAAGAGGTCATGGCGCACAGTACAGAGCCAGAGCCAAATTTGCACTATAAAAATGTAGGCTTAGTGACAAAGGTTTAGACAATGCTATTGGAAAAAAATTCACTTATTTTAAAAATTACACAAAAAATTTAATTCAATGATATAACTGCAGTGATTTTAAAAAATCGATCAACAAAATTAAATAAGAGGAGTATCTTATGAAAAAATTAATGTTACTGATTTCCAGTCTAATAGCGTTTTCTGACGGCTATGCCGCTATCTACATGAATCAGCCTGATGCCATCAAGTACTGTGCAAGCCAAGGACAACACTTACCGAGCGCTAGAG
The DNA here is from genome assembly GCA_043739185.1 of Bdellovibrionales bacterium. Classification (GTDB taxonomy): domain Bacteria; phylum Bdellovibrionota; class Bdellovibrionia; order Bdellovibrionales; family JAMPXM01; genus JAYTQQ01. The sequence goes on along the minus strand of JAYUEN010000275.1, from coordinate 840 downwards.
AATTAGCCCAATTAGCGACAAGCAGGGGTGCTGCCGGAATTTCTGAAACAGCCAAAAATGGATATTATCAAGTGAATGCAAAAAATGCCGATGGTAAAGTTGATAGTTTTTATTTCAGAAATTCCGGCTATATCCGCCCAGCAGATGATTTAGGGAACAATTGGTTTTGGTCGTCGTCGGTCGTTCTGAACCGTCCCGACTACGCCTTCGATCTCTATGGCGGCAACGGGCATGTCGGCTACGTCTACCGCGACAACCTCCATGCGGTTCGCTGCGAGCGCGGCCAGTAGTTCGGCGTGCGTGGTTATTCTAGTAGGCCTAGTACTTTGACAAATAAGTTTCGTAATTGGCCAGCCAGAATTACTTTAATTTCATAAATTCTGGTTTCACGCCATTGAACAATTCGCGCAGGGCCTCCATCGGATGCATGCCCTGTTTTCTGCAAGTCGATAGATAACTTCTGATTAGACAAAAGTCCTCTGCACCTCGCTCCGTTCTAAAGCAACCAGATATTTTCTGCTGTACCTTATTCATTCGAAGATCTCGTTCACCTTGATTATTGGTAAATGGAGTCTGCTCCTCCACCATAAATCGAAGGGTTTCTTCTTAAAAGGCCATTAGGCGTTCAATTAAATTTCTCGATTTAGTTTGAGCACGTTGCCTTTTATTTTCAGGACATTCTTAATCTGCAGCTTTTAAAATGCGTCGATATTGCTTTTGATATTGTTTTATTTTTTTGCTTGAAAGTTTGCCGCCTGACTCATTCACTCTAATATTTATCTCTTCAAGCAGCTTTTTCATTCTCTTTGTAAATCGTCTACATGCCACGTTTGGAATCAG
>JAYUEN010000274.1:0-1514 GCA_043739185.1 Bdellovibrionales bacterium | reverse complement strand
GAAATATTCTTTCAAGCTCAGAGAGTGCGCGTTTGCCACCATCGTAATTAATGGAATTTGCTTCGCGAAGGCTTGAAAAGACCTCTAATCTCTTCGGAGGCACCCCAAACGTCTTTTCAAATAGCCAACCGTAAAGTTCAAGTTGTCGTAGTATCTCAGGATGGTCGTTTTCAGTGATACGCCTTGCGAGCTTCAAGTCCCGAATGACATATTCCCCATTTTCAAAAATTAAAAAGTCAGGATCACCGACAATCTCAACATCCATTGAATCAAACTTTACCGTCGCAATTAGCGCGGGTTGATAAATGACGGCTTCGCGTGCCTCTACAGCGGCTTTAGTCAATGCCTCACGTTCATGACGACTCTTTTTACTCAGGTCGAGAACCTGTGGAAGAGTTTTTAAATACTCGCTTTCAAAACGTAACCCGAGATCAATTAAAATCTTTGCATATGGTGAGAGTTCTAATTCGTTTGCCTTGACGGCGCAAAGATATACCCGAGTTTCACAAGTCTCGGGCTGAAAATAGGAATGAAAATCCGAGGCTGAGAGTCGCACAATGGCTCCATTATAATTAGTGAGATCTATATTTATATTTCGGATCTACTGGGCAAGGTCTTGAGGCAATTCATTCTGGCAGATGCTAAGATCATGTTAGACTTCTTTGTAGTGCCGTAAGCCCTATCTCTAAATGATCCATGAAATGTAATATTTTTTTGTTTATAATTTCAACAAATTGAATATTGACCTAAATTTATAGGATACTGCAAATCGATGTGCTAAATATTCCACTTTAGCTCAACAATTATTCTCACCTGGCAAAAAATATTTCTCATATAAATACACTTTTATCTTTGTCGGACTAATTCGGATTTTGCGGCGATTTGAATTAATTTTCAAATTTACCACTCTTCTGCCGATATAAACCACTGGTCCAGGATGATTCGCAATGATTTTACTTCTACCTGAACGTTTTGGCGTATGACAGTCATAGCTTCGGCTGGCAGATGCTCAAAGGAGTTAAATTTGAGGAAAAAAATCTTAAATGGATTGTTTGTTTTGTATTTTGCCCCCCTATTAATTTTGATGCCGTATTATAATTGGAAATTTGCATCCGAAAATGGCTTCTGGAAATGGTTGACCGTAGGAGACCTTGTCGCAACCGGCAAGGCCATCGCATGGCCTTATATTGTTTTTTACGGGAACTCTTTTGAGTCTCCAATTATCAATGCAGACGGGCCAAAACTGAATGCGAGCGAAATGGAGCGCTATTCAAATGTGTTGAGTAAAATTGACAACGGTGAACTTAGCGAGAGCGACCTCAAATTGCTAAACCAAGTCCTACAAGATTATTCAAGTAGAACTGGTAAAAAGTTTACCAAGGCGGAATATGATTCAACTGTTCGTGTATTCAAACTTTCCGAGGAATATTATTATGAACTCGGCACTTCAGTACTGTATTCTTGGGACCAAAAGAAAGTTGTTACTACTAATAAATTCGATGAACTTTTCAAAT
>JAYUEN010000273.1:0-1518 GCA_043739185.1 Bdellovibrionales bacterium | reverse complement strand
ATTTGCGCTTTTAATTGGTTCAACCGATTGTAGCGGAAAGTCACTATTTAACTTTTGTGACGAATCATTTACCTGTGCATTATTTTTTTCTAAATAATGTTCATTATTTTTATTGAGAACAAAAAGAGATGCTAGAACGAGCCAAAATAATCCCCAGCCAATGCCAGTCAATACAAACTTAGAAAGACACCAGCGGGCGCTAACTCTCTTTTCCGCGCCTCTTTCATCTTGCGATGACGGGCGGATTGCGGTGTGCTTGTTTGAAAGTGTAACCAATTTATTAATATTTGAGTCGCGCTCTTGAATCAACTCGTTATTATCACTACTTAATTTTGGCGACCAACCGTCTCTTTTAACGGCAAGCCGTGATAACTTGAAGTCCACAACAAGCAACGGCAATTCAAAATGCTTCCGCACAAAATTTTCAACCAAGCGCTTTGACTTGAAATCAATCTCGCTAGCGCTGCTTATCGTCAATGCCGCATTGTCGTCGCGCATAGCGCATCGACCAATAGACGCCGCAAAATCAGCTAAATCAGGATGCTTTTTAAGTAACTCTTTTTTAATGTAAACAGTTTTCATTTTGTACTAACCTTTTTTAGCAAATCGTGGAGTTGACGTTGACAGTGAAGTGTCTTTTTTCTTGTACACGCCTTTACGGCGAACGGCGGCTCTAAGCTCATCATCAAAAGACCAGTTTCTTTCGTCTAACGGATTAAACCCACGACAAGCGCTTTCCATTTCAACCAGACCGTTAATAAATGCGTATGTTTTTCTGACGTTGTTATCACACACTTTCATTGACAATGATAAGAGCAGCTCAACAGAGGGGCGTGGAGCGTTGATATGCTCGCCGCCACGGCTCTTTTTAAACCACCTGACATAAGAAGTTTGTGAGCTACCAAACACCAGAGAAAAGTCGGTCTTCGTAGGCGGACGAATGTCTTCTAGCGCCATCTCTTCACGTAGCGTGTCGTAAAACTTTTCAATCGAGACAACTGGACGATAAAGTAATGAAGGGTTATCTTTGTACATCCGATAAAGCAGGCAAATGGTCGCATCTTCAACTACCTTATTAGCTGAATTGATGATTGTGACCATTGTTATTTTGTTCAACCCGAACAGAACGGACATCTCTGAATTGCTGTAACCAATCTCTCTTTGAAACCCCATAAAATCAGCGCCACATAGCGCTTTTGGAAACTCTTCTGTCGTAAATGTTTTTTTATCTAATGTCATTTTATAATCCTTTAATAACTAATCAAAATTGGCAGTGACGCACTACTTTGATTGACCACCTTTAATTGTTTAACATCTTTCACATAGGGGCGCGCGTAAATAGTGTCTTCGCCACCAAACAATGTGTCAGTCCTTGGCGCAACGATAACTTGCAAGTTATGGTGGCAATCAAATAAACTTTTACAAAGACTTGGCTCAATGCGTAAAATATCGCTCACGTCTAACTTAGAAACATTCAGCTCTGGGTCATATTGAGACGCCGCAGCTTGCAGCTCGCGC
>JAYUEN010000272.1:0-14236 GCA_043739185.1 Bdellovibrionales bacterium | reverse complement strand
AAATTTCAAAAAATTCGATGAGAAAAAATCTGCCAGCAACCCTCTGAATCGCTTATGAAAACAGTTTTTCATTTAGCACTTGAGTTATTAAAATCACTGTTTTTTTGTCGGAAGCTGGTTTCGCAAACCGAACTTTCATGACCGGACTCATACGGAAATAAGCGCCAAACTTTGCCTTCGCGCACTCAAAATCGTCTAAAAACCTTATTAAATTTTTCCTGTCCCACAAAATCCCCACAAAAGGGGCAGAAAAAATACTTAAATGAAGTTAGCGTTAGAATTTTGAGATCTGTAAGCGATTGAAAAGAAAGAAAAAAATGCCCCGGGCCAGACTTGAACTGGCACGCCCGTTTAACCGAAGCCCAGGATTTTAAGTCCTGTGCGTCTACCAATTTCGCCACCGGGGCACAATGCGAGAAAGATCTTAAGATTTAACGAGTTAAGGACAAGATGTCCATATTCAAATTCAAGATTTGCCAAAAATCTTATTAAAATTTTGAAATTTACTTGAGATACATAAGAATTCTATAGGCGCCGGCTCCGCAGATAATGAAAATGACTAAAAACAAAGCAGTAAATTAAAAAGCAGATCCAAACAAAGTGAGCTTTTACTAAAGACTCTTAGTTTAAAAGCTGCCAAAATTGAACCTATGTCTCGCTTTAAAGTATTTTGGTTTACAAGAACGATCATTATTCTCAATTTTTTAGTTTATTATTTTGTGTGGTCGCACGGTGGGATTACCGGAATAAATTTAATCGAGTTTGGCGCCAACTTTAGACCCTTAGTTTTAGATGGTCAGTGGTGGAGACTACTCACTTGTATGTTCCTGCATGCGAGCCTGATTCATATCGGTGCGAATATGTATTCTCTATGGTCCCTCGGCCGCATGATGGAGACGCTGGCCGGTGTGCGCGCCACGATTCTGATTTATTTTATAACCGGAATTATGGCCTCTCTTGTAAGTGTGCTTTACCATCAAGAGCCAGTGGTCGGCATCGGCGCAAGTGGCGCTATTTTTGGACTCTTCGGTGCGTTCTCAGCTCTTGTATTCAGAAAAAAAGTTATGTCAATGAATGGGCAAGTTCTAAGCATGAAAGCACTGTTGGCTCCGCTTATGATCAATTTTTTCATTAGCCTAATGCCTGAAGTTGATTTGAGTGCTCACTTAGGGGGATTTGTTTTTGGGGCGATCATAGGATTTTTAATAAAATAAAAACTACTGAATCGCAGAAGTTTTTGTATCCGAATTGCTCGGAGCTAAGAAAGAAAATTTCTCTTTCATTACGCAGCCTGAGTAAAGGGCTAAGATTGAAACTAGAGCTACCAAACCAAGAATTAAATTTTTGGACATCTAAAATCCAATCGTAGAGTTAAGGTCACATCGAAGCGTGCAGATGTGACTCTTTAAGTCTAACGATTAAGCCTATGAGTTTACAAGTCCAATACTTTGAAGGCTGGGCTTTGGTATGACAATCGCAAAATAGCAAGATAAAAATAAAAAATTATTTATAACGCCGCAACCAGGCTTACTGCTCAATACTTGCCTGGTCGAGGACTGAGGCTTCAAGATCTGCCATGAGTTTCTCAAGTTCCTTAATAGTTTGAAGTTGAGCGTCGCGCTCTTTCTTGGTCAGAATTTCGGCGCCGGTCATGGCTTTGCGCTGCTCTTTTAGTTTGAGACTCAAGTCTTGATTCAGCTTTACAATGGCTTCGTTCTTGAGTTTGAGCTGGGCTCTCTGAAGCTGAGTTTCAGACCAGAGAACATTCATGGCTTCATGGCGACTCATGGCTTCGTGATTTTTAGCATTCAAGATGCGATTTTGTTTTTCAAGATCAGCTGATTTTGAAATCAAAGTTTCATTTTCAAGCTGAGTTCGTTCAGCTTGGGTCATAAACTTAAGTAGGCTTTGATTGAGTTCAGAGTTTGAGATTTCACTTTGAGATTTTAAATCTTGATATTTTTTCTCGAAATGCTCAGCTTGACCTTGATATTGACTCAGCTGTTTTTGTAGCTCATTAAAATTTTGAAGCTTTTGCTTTAAGTTTTTAATTTCAATTAAGTAATTTTCATTGTCTTGGCTAAGTTGAAAACTGCGGTTTTCAAAGTCTTCGATCAATTGAATCTTATCTTTTTGATTTTCCCGTTCTTTGATTTGCAAAGCATGCAAAGCTTCATTCATTTTCGCTTTGAAATCACTTGCCTTCTTTTGCTGCTCGATTGCATCGTTTTCTAACTCTAAATTCTTTTGCTTGAGCATTTTGATCTGATAATTCAACCTCGAAATAAAGGCCCGTACCCAGAGACGGACTCTTCTTTGATAAGACTTCAAAATACCAACCTGGTGCAAAGTTGTATTAGACTGGCTCAATGTTTCGCGAACTTTTTCAAGCTCAAGATCTTGAATTTCAAGTTTGCTTTTTAGCAAGTCCTCTTTTTCTAAAAGGATTTCGAACTGAGATTGCATTTTTGAATTCAGCGTTTTCATTTCTCGAGAAATGCGAATTTCATCTTGGAGTTGAGATTCAAGAAGTGTGTTTTGTCGAATATTGACTTTGAGTCTTGCCATCAAGTCTTCGTTTTGCCCGATGAGACTTTCTACGGTTTTTGATATTTTGATATAGTGAGGAACTTCATCAAGGTTTGGTGGGCTTGGCATTTCGGTCGGAAGAGGGATCATTACTTCTTGCATTATTCCTCCGCAAAAGAAGTTACTGAGTATGTCGTACAATCAAAACTTTTACAGTTTTGAATCAATGCCTTGGCAATGCGCCTTGCACTCACACTTTAAGTGTCTCAAATTGATAGGGGTCTTGTCAAAATTTCGACTCCTTTTAGTCTTTAGTCTGGTTTGCCGATAGAGATGCATGTCTGATTCAAACAAAGGTCGAAAAAAGTTTGCGCTCAATTTAGATGATTTAGGTCGGCCCGATTCACTCAGAAGAAATATTCTTCAAAAAGTAAGTGGTGAGCACTATCAAAACGCCATTGATTTGCTAAAGGAATATAAAACCATCCACCCGCAATTTCCTGATTTCATTGTGCATGCAGAAAGATACCTCGATTACGCGGTTGATTTAGTAAACGGCATAAAAGCAAAAAGGTCCTTTCCCGGCATTGCCAACTTGCCAATGAATAAACAAGAAGAACTCTTTACCCGCGCCTATGATCACTTCGAAGACTTAAAGGCCACGCTTCGCAGAGTTGAAAAGGCCGAACTTGAAGTGAGACTTGTAGATAGGCGCTCAACAATCTGGGTATTGCAGGCCTTTGTGCACTCAACTTCGGCCATTGTCATTTTAGGACTTATCTTAGAGGTTTACCGAGGTACTTTGGGTACCGCTGGCGTGGTAATTGACGATGCTCTTGAGAAGATTACCGCAATCATTTTCGGCTACTTAGGGATGTAAGCTTAAGTGAGCTCTTAACTGCCTGATTTAATACTTTCATAGGCTCTTTGTAGAACCGGTAGGAGCTGGCCGCCTTCTAACTTCTTTCCGTTTACATAGATTGAAGGGGTGCCTTCAATCTTTAGATCTGAGCCAACTTTTGCTCCGGCTTCGATCGCAGCTTTTGCTTCACTGGTATCGATGCAGGCCTTTAAGGAATTGAAATCAATTTTTTCTGCCTCTGCCATTTTCTTAAGATCTTGATCTAGTGCCTCAAGTGTAGTGAAATCATTTTGGTGTTCAAAGATCCAGTCATGAGCTTGCCAGCCCTTATGATCTTTATCAGCACAATATACGGCTCGCGCAAGAGCGCAGCGAGTTCCATCGCCATGAGGAATGCTCGTATTGCAAGTTCCATCTAATGGCCAAGCGGCGAAGATAAGTCGCGCCTCTGGATGCGAATTAACAAAAGCATGCATAACAGGCGAGGCATGCTTGCAATGCGGGCAGAGATAGTCTGCGAATTCGATAATCGTCATTTTAGCGTTTTCAGCAGTGGAGCCCATTGAAATTGAAGCTTTGGCCTCAATATTAACCGGACTTTGCTGTAACCAATCTTGAACTTTTGAATTCACAAAGTTTTGTATATCTTCGAAATTATGTTCTTTTTTTACAGTGTCATTGACGATCGAAGCGCCCAGGAGTGTGAGTAATCCGCATGCCACAAGAGGGATAAGCATCTTGATCTTAAAATTGAGTTGACCAACTGGCTTTAAGAGAACAACTCCCCATAAATTCAAAAAAGACAAGAGATAGGTGAACATGCAAACCAGGCAGTAGGTATGTAAATAAAAAGAAGAGAAGAAAGCCATCAGAATTGAAACGAGTGCGACCCCTGCCGAATAAATAAATAAGCTCGGATAAAAAATCAGGCAAGACTCAGTGCTCATGAAAAACGAGAAGTAAGAAAGAAATATGAGCATTAAGAAATTTGCGACGGCTCCTAAGACCGCCATTGGCAGTCCAGTTTTGAAAAACTCAGAGTATTGACTGGCACTTGTGGCCGCACAATTAAAAGTAGCATTCACATTGCAAATACTACTCTGGTCAGCAGCACTGAATTTTAAATTGTAGTGAATATGGGAGAGGTAAGCGTGAGCCCCAATAGCCAGGATTAAAGTCGTGATACTAATTATTAAACCAAGTCGAGAGTTTCGAGTGTTCATAGAACTTTCTCTGGTTGTTTGTTAAAGTAAAGTGGAGTCCATCCAAATTAGAGCGAGCTTTTGCAATGAAATCAACAACAAAAGTGGTGGGATCTGTGCAATTCAAAACGACTTCATTTCTCAAATTGAATGGCAAAGCTCGTAAGTTTTCAAAAAAAAGTTCAGCTAAAATATCAAATTTAAAGACTCAAAATTGGCTGAAGACACGAAAGAAAATATTGCAACAAATCAAAAGGCGGGTTGCGGCTCATCTTGATCGTGAGCCGATAGAGCTCGTCAAATATCGAAGAGAATACGAGCGCAGCTTAAAGAGAAAGTTTCAGCTAAGTGATATTACCGAGCTCATGAGTCAGATCAAGTCGGCCCAAGTCATTTTCGGGGGAGATTTTCATGCTTTTTCACAAGCGCAGAGAATGCATCTTAAAATCTTAAGAAGGTTCAGAGCTGATGAACATTTGACCATCGCGCTTGAATCAACCAGTCCAAAACAAAATAAGATTGTTGAAAGCTATCTCAGATCTGAAATTTCAGAAGAAGTCTTCCTTAAAAAAATGAAATGGAATGAAACCTGGGGCTTTCCTTGGGAAAACTACCGACCGATTTTTGAACTCGCACGCAGTCGAAATTACCGTATCATTGGCTTAAGCGATCATTTTTACGACAAATCAAAGAATTTAGTTTCAAGAGATAAGTTGGCAGCAAAGCTCTTGGTTCGCGAGATTTCAAATCGTCCTGAACAGAAACTTTATGTTTTGTTTGGCGATTTACATATTGCGCGGAAGCATTTACCTACGGAATTTAAAATAAGTGCCGAGAAAGCGAAATTGAAAATTGCAAGTTTAAGTATCCTCTTAAACCCAGAGTCGATTTATTTTAAACTCGCTGAAAAGGGATTAGAGAATAAAATTGAAATTGTACGCTTAAGTAAAAATGAATTTTGTGTCATGGGCTCGCCACCCTGGGTCCAATGGCAAAGTTACCTGATGTACCTAGAGAGAAGTACGGATCAAATGCTACAGGACGAGGAGCCTGAATTTGATCCCACCGATGAAGTTCGAGCCTTGGTTGAGCTCATTGGGTCTGATTTCAATTTGAAAATGGCGACCAACGATCTGGCGGTCTATTCCTCATATGATGAAAAAATTTGGCGAGCGATAAGTAAATTGGTTTCAAAAAAAGAATTCAAAATCATTGAAGAGCTCATTGAAGACGGTCGAAGTATTTGTTTTCCGCAGAATGGGGTCTGTTATTTAGCAAGGCCTAGTGTCAATCACGTTGCGGATCTGGCAGGACAATATCTTCACGCCAAATTATCTAAGCGAAAAAGATTTTTTTGGAATATGCCCAAAGACTTTGAAAGACAAATTTGGTGTGAGGCAATGAGTTTTTTTATAAGTAAGCTAATCAATCACAAACGCTATTCGCATAGCCTTTTAGATTTAAGCCAAAAGCTTCGTGAAAATGCTCAAGGTAACGAGCAAGAGATTTTGAAATTGGCACTCGATCATCGAATGAGTGAGGTTTTTGTTTTGCATCGAATGAAAAAACGAAAACAAGGATTTCGCCCCCGGCGAAAGACTAGTTATTTGTTTGCCGCTCGAATCTTGGGCAGCATGATGGGAGAGAGATTGTATATCGCGCTCCAGTCGAATAAAATTAGGCTCGAAGAAATAGCGGAATTCTTGAAGTTTAATCCGCAACGCGAAGATTTTTTAGATTTTTATATGAGGATCTTAAGGTGGCTTGAACCTGTTCATTTAGAAATGAAGAGTCGAAAAGAGAGACTTTAATGCCAAGATGGTATGTGTCTATTGATAGCAAAGCGAGTGGTCCGTTTGAGACCGCAGACGTTATTGAATCTATCAGGCAGCGAAAGTACGTATTAGTCGATCTGGTTTTTCAAGAAGGCGGCAGCCTCTGGAAGAGCTTTGATGAAGTTGGTGAATTCAAGATAATTTTTGACGAGCTCAAAACCGCTGATGAGAGTCGCAGCAAAGTCGACTCCTATCTCAATCATCCTTGGGTAATTTTACGAAAAACCAAAGATTTTGGACCTGACAAGTATTTGCAAGAGGGACCTTATTCTTCTGATGAAGTACTTAAGCAAATAGCAGACGGTAAACTTGATTATACCGACTATATCTGGAAAAAGGGTTTTGATAAATGGATTCGAATTGGCTTCATACCCGAATTTGATCGAATGCGAAACTTGAGTGAGAATTCCTTTGTAGATCAAAATGTGCCCTTGCCAGAAATTCAAGACTCTAATGATCGAACGCTTAAGGTATCGTCAGAAGAAATTTTGAAATCGGTTCAAGTTTTAAAAAAAGATCAAACCTATTATCAAAATGAAACGGAAGATCCTGATTATGTCGAGCCCTTAATTGAGCCTGCGAAAAGTTCAAGCGCAAAGCCTTCAGCTGATATAAATGGAGCTTCTGAAGCTCATCCTCCTAATAATCGAGATATAGATTTAAGTGCAATTGTCTTATTAGATGATTCTGAGACTCCACCGCCTGAGAATCTAAAAAAGCCCGAGGCGCCAAAAGCTGCGGCAGGAACTCCTTCTGAAATTAATTTCAGCCAAGATTCTTTGCGAAATATTTTTAGCGGAGACTTTCAGAGTCCGAATAAACCACTTCACTCTGAAGAGTCAGCCCGCGATAAAACTGAGCCAAAAGATTTAGTAAAAAAAGACGGCAAAGTAGACTTAAAGACTGATAAGATTCAGCAAGCGGCAAGACGAGAGGAGCTCGAAAAATTAGAGGAAGCCACCCAAGTCATTCGCAGACCTGAAAAGAAAATTGAGCCGCCAATATTTGATAAGAAAATTGAAAGGCATGCGACCGAGAAAAATCCTCTAGAAAAAGGCTTTATCGAAAAGACTGGTGAAACCAAAATCTCCAGCAAGAAAGACAAAGCTGAAAAGTCCTCTTTTTTTTCAAGCTTTAAAAAACTTAAAAAAACCGCGAAAGAAACTTCAAATGAATCTCAGGATTCTGAGACTGCGCAAACTGCGAAAGTCGACAGAGCAAATGAAAGCCATCAGGAGCTTCGAAGTGAGCGCAGAAAGGGGAGGCGGCCGACCTCTCCGGCGATGATGTTGTTTTCAATTTTTGCGATATTGGCGCTGCTACTAACGGGATTGTTCACCTATCGAAATGCTTTGCTGGGAGAAAATAGCGCTATAGAAAAATTGACACAAAAGCTGTTTCCAAAGTCCTCAAATGAGCAATTGTCGGAGGGCAAAATTCCGAATCCACCGGTGGCCCTTCCTCCGCAGACGCCTCCGCCAACTCAAGCTCAGGAAACCGCCGCTCAAGATCCGAATTTGAAAGTTAAAATTGAGAATCAGCTTGAAAGTGGAGCAAATCAAAAACTTCCGGACACAGGGGTTCCGCAGCCGCCAGCTAATACGCAAGCCGATGCCCAAAGGGGAATTCTTCAGAAAGCAAGTTTTGTAGATATCGATTTAAGGGGATTCAGTCGCAATTCAAAGGCCACTTTATTAACCAACGGACCCATCGGAACAGTTATTTTAGTATATATATCGGCGCGTACTGGCGACATTTTAACTTTCCCAAGTTTTTATAAAGAATATAAGATTGTAAGAAGGTCGAATCGTGGCATTGAGCTTGATTTAACTGGTCTGAGCCCCGGACGCTATAATATTGAAGCTGAAATTGGCGATCTAAAAAAGCTCAGAGTACTTTCGGTAAAAGAAGAAGATTTCAACAGAAAAATTGAAGCGCATTTAAAACAAGTTTCATATGAGCAACAAAAAGAGAAAAAGGCCCTTTTTTATGGAGCCAAATCTTTAGAAACCTTACTCAAAAGGCTGTTCGAGTCAGCACGCCTTGCTCAATCTCAAAATCGCGATTGGAATGGTTTTTATATGGGGTTCAGGCAGAGTATTAAGTCCTCGCTTAGTGCCCTTGTTACCTCGTTAAACGATTCGAATCGAAATAATTACGCCTATCCAGATGAATTATTTGATCTTATTGATCTGAAAGACAATCTCCTCAAAAATGCCGAAGATTTAGATCGAAGTATAAAAACGAGAAAGCCAATTGAAGGCAAAATAGAGCAAGATCTCTATAAAGAATTTGAAAAAATTCGCAAAAGAGCAGCGATTTTGTCGGTTCGGAAGGTTTTAAACTAACTAGGAAGGAATGCCCAGATCTTTACTTTTTAAGTAAACTACGAAAATCCTTGCCAGGCTTAAATTTCGGTACCGTTTGGGCAGGGATTAATAGTTTTGTACCGGTTTTTGGGTTGCGCCCTTCACGTGATTTTCTTTTCATGGCTCCGAAGGTTCCAAAACCTACTAACTTTACTTCATCACCCTTTGAGACTGCGCGACTAATGATTTCAAGGGCGGCATCAAGAACCTGTTCGCTTTGCTGCTTAGTAAGTAAGGTTTTTTTAGCTACTCGATCAACTAAATCAGCTTTGTTCATTTGCCACTCCAGGCACTTAAAACTCGAAGTTCATCATTCGTGATTTATTTTCTATTTAAGTGAGGGCTGAATGTATTGCTTTGGTCATTTTTTCGTCAAGGATTTTTGAAAAACTTTTTTATAATTTAAATTTTTTCTGGTGAAAAAAAAGAAAGCCCCGCAAAGGCTCAGGAATTCTATGACATCCAGCCTTGTAAATGCTGCCAAAAGATTAGGCGAAAATTTCAAATATCAAGATTTCACAAATTCAACTTTGAGTAATGTCTCAAATTGATATTGAAGTGAAGCAATTTGGACACAGAAAAGTGCTGGACGAAGGACTTGCTGGCTAAAAATACGAGACACCTAAGGTCAGGTTTCGATTTAGCCGATAAAGAAAGTGATGAAAAGTTCAGTGCTTGCATTTTTTTCAATCGTTTTAGTGATGGGTTTTTTTTACCTTTATATTTTTATACAGACTCAATCGAATAGTGTTCCGCAACTCAAGGTCCAAAATGAAAAATTAAAGTGGGAACTTAAGAGTCAAGAACTTAAAACCATGCTAGCGCATTTTGAACTAGAAGATTATCGCCAAAATCTGGCTATTATTTTGCCGGATGAAATCAAAAATGATCCCAGGGCCAATTATCAACTTAGAAATTTGGCTAGCGTCGTGAAAGTGCCGCTTTCTGATCACCTCGATATCGAAAGGGCCTCTTCGCTTTTGGTAAAAGCTAAAAAATCCTTTGAAAATAAGGAGTATTTCGACTCCAACAAGCTGCTTAGAAATTTAATCGAAGATTATCCGAATTCAGCCCACGCAGTTGAGGCTTACTTTCTTCTGATTGAAGGGCTGTACCAGGCTCAAGATTTTGAGAGCTGCATTACTTCGATTGATGATATGCTTACGCTTTATCCGGCAAATGAACTCACAGGCTATGCCATGTTGCGCCTAGCGAAGATATTTGAGTCTCAAGACCGAGTTGAAGATGCTATTGAGATTTATAAAGCCCTCATCAAAGACTTTAAGAGTGTCCGTCTTCAAGAACAGGCGAGGCTGAATCTTAAAGGCGTTGAGCTATGAAAGGGCTAATTGCTTTTTTATTGCTTTTGCATTTTCAGACTCAGGCAAAAGAAATCATAACTTTAGGTAATGCCTCAAAGGTGGTGCAAATACCTGATGATTGTCTTAAAACCAAAGTTTCTTGCGCTTTTAAAACATCAAAAGACGAGAAGTTTAAATTTTTAATCGGTAAAACTCAAATTGTCTTAGATCAAAATACAGCGGTGTTTCGAAAAGCTGAAAATTCAATATTGCTGGTTTCTGGCCAAATTTGGATTCGCGCCAGAGGAAATTTAAAAGTTCAAACTGAATATGGCGAAGCAGCCCTAGAGGGCGGAAATTTCTTAATTCGAAATCAAGAAAATCGCATGGAAGTTTTAGCCATCGACAATGATCTGATTCTGACTCCAAAAATGGGAAAAGTTGGCTTAAGACTTGAGGCTGGAGAGCAAAACTGGATAGGGCCAGTTGACGCTAATCACGCGGCGACCAGCGGTGTTCCACTCCCTATCAGGCCGAGTGAGTTGGTGGTTCGTTGGTCTCGGCTTTATACCGGTAAGAAAAGTGACTTTGAAAATGACTTTAAAGGTTTTTTTGCCCATTGGTCGGGCTCAACTGAGCGACTGGCTAAATTTCACGAGGAACTCACTCAGCGGCAGATTGCAAATGTCGAGTTCGAAAACGAACGAAAGAAGCGCATCAAAGAAGAGCAGCTGCGAGAAGATCGACGTATTAAGGATTGGTTTCGAAAGCGCGAACTTTCGGAGTAAAAAAGCGCGATCCAGAACCTGCATTTAAGGTCGAGTCCAGGCAAAGCAAGCTGCAAAACCTGCAAAATTATGATAGTTTTAAAAGAGGCGTCCGCTTTAAAAGCGGTACATAACCGCTCATGGAGGAGAGGCTTATGGGTGTAGATTCAACAAATAACCGAACCAATAGTGACGATTCACTCCAAAGAGCGCGAGAAAATTACACGAGTCGCGAATCCGAAGAAACAAAAAAGCATAAGCAAGAAATCAAGCGCATGACTGAAGCGCACAATCAAGAAATCGAAAAGCTTGAAGCTGATCACACCAAGACTTTGAATGAATTAAAAGAAAAATCAAAAGATTTGCTCAGTAGCCACGACATGAAATATCAAAAGGACATTGATGACTTAAGAGAAATGCATCAAAAACAACTTGCACGTTCGATGCAAGATGAGGATGCCAAGATCAAAAAGGCTGAGGAATCTCACTCTGGCGAAAACGACAAAATCAAAAGAATCACAGATCGACAGCGTGAAGATCTCATTCGAAATTATGAAGTTGAATTAAAAGACAAAGACGAAAAATTAAGTCAAGCCGGCAATCAAAGCAAAGACAAAATGCTAGAGGCCAGTGATGCCATAAAACGCCGACTCAATGACAAATATGAAAAAGACATGAAGCTTGTTTATGAGGACCGCGAACGCAAAGTAGAGGAAGATCACAATCAATACGATACGCTCAGAAGAAACAAGGACTCACAAATTACTCAAATCACCAAAGCTAAGGAAATGGACCGAAATCGACTTATTAAGAATTTTGAAACCAATATTGATGTCGACAGAGCTGATCGTTCAGCCTCAGATGCCGTCGTAAAACAGCAATTTGACGATGCGATTCGCAAGGATCAAGACAAATATAAAAAAGCCCTAGATTTCAGAGATGCCCAATTCGAAGATGCCCGCAATGGAATTGATGGCAGAATTACCAATCGAATAGACAATCAAGTGCGAAGTCTTCAGAGCGAAAATCAAAAGATCAAGGGCGAGTCGAAGCGCGAACTTTATATGGCAGATCGCCAAAAGAAAATCGAAAAAGGCCACTTAGTTGATGATTATGAAAAGAAGCTTGAGATATCTGAAAAAAATCGCGGGGAATTCGTCGAGCATGTGAACGAAACCACGCATAAGCAATTTGACGAGCTCAATAAGAAAAACAGCGATCTCTTGTACTCCACCAATAAATATTACAAAGAGACCATGGGGCTAGACAAAGCCAGAAACCAAGAAGCCGATATGCAGAAGGAAAGCTTGCATGAATCTGAGACTACAAGAAATGAAATGCAGAATACTGTTCGCATGAATAAAATTAAGAACATCAATGAAAACGAGCAAGGCAGACTGCGAGACTATTTTGAGGGCTCATCTCGTGTCATGCAAGAAAATTTTGACCAAAGGCTCGATGCGGTTCGCATTAAGAACAAAGAAGACCAAGATCGTTTATTTGCGGCCTTCAATAAACAGGCGCATGAGAATGATCGACAATTTCAAGAGAAACTTTCTGAAGTATCAATGAAGTACGAAAATGAAATCGGAAAAATGAACGATCAGCACGTCAAAGATATGAAAGAGATAAAATCTGAAAATGACCGTAGATTAAAAGCCCAAAATAAATTCGATCAAGATGAAATTGACAAACAAAAATCTCAACTCGATTATCGCATGGCCAAGGTTGAAGAGTCTCATAAGAAAAATATTGAGGATATCAACCGCCGTCATGAAGCAACTTTAGCGGATCTTTCAAGGATGAAGGGCGCTGCCAACACCAAAACATAGAGAATCACCATGATGCTTGCTGACCGACGTACTAAAATTGTGGCCACTATAGGCCCCGCTACGAATTCTCGTGAAAATTTAAAGGCGCTCATCTTGTCCGGAATGAATGTCGCGCGCTTAAATTTTTCTCACGGCACTCATGAGGATCACTTGAGCGTAATTGAGAATTTAAGATCTTTGTCTGAAGAACTAAGGGCTCCCTTGACTATCTTGCAAGATCTTCAGGGGCCTAAAATTCGCATTGGACGCTTTAAAACAGGCTCTATTAAAGTCTCTGAAGGCGATCGTGTCATCATTACGACCAAGAATGTATTAGGTGAAGGTAATATTATTCCATCTGACTTTAAAGAAATCACACACTCTTGCAAGGTCGGCACGAAAATACTCATTGATGATGGATTGCTTGAACTGCGAGTCGAGAAAGTTTCAAAAGAGGACGTAGAATGCACCGTCATCTACGGAGGAATTTTAAAAGATCGAAAAGGAATGAATATTCCTGGCGCTTTTTTGCCGGTTGAATGCCTGACCGAAAAAGACTTAATCGATCTCGAATTTGGCCTTCAAAATAATGTCGATTATATTGCTCTTAGTTTTGTGCGAAAAGCTGCCGACATTGAAAGGCTTCGTGAAATAATTTTAAAGAAGGGTCTCGCCACCAGGATTGTCGCTAAAATTGAAATGTTAGAGGCAATCGAAAACCTAGAAGAAATCATTCGCTTAAGCGATGCTGTCATGGTCGCACGCGGAGATTTAGCCGTAGAAGTAGGGCAGAGTTTGCTTCCCGGAATCCAAAAGAAAATTGTGAGTCTGGCAAATAAAATGGGTAAGCCAGTCATCACCGCAACGCAAATGTTAGATAGCATGGTTGAGAACCCACGCCCGACGCGAGCTGAAATTACCGATATAGCAAATGCCGTTTTAGATGGCTCTGATGCCCTTATGCTTTCAGCTGAAAGTGCGAGTGGCAAATATCCCTTTCAATGTGTTCGAACCATGCAAGAAATTATTATGGAAGTCGAGCGCACCGGTACCTATTTCTACAATATGAGTATGGGTGCGGAATACTTTGATGCAGCTGAAGCCATTGGGGCGAGCAGTTGTTTGTCCGCTTTGAAATTAGGAGCCAGCGCAATTGTTTGTTTAACTACTACGGGCAGAACAGCCCAAATTATTTCAAGCTTCAGACCAAAAGCTCGGATCATAGCGGTTACTCATATTTTGCCAACGCTCAATCGCCTTGAATTAGTTTGGGGTATTCAAACATTTGAAATTAAACCCTATAAATCTTCTGATGAGGCCATGAAACAAATTGAAAAAATGCTTTTAGAATATGGCCTGGTTAAAACCGGTGACCGTGTCATTTTAACTCTCGGCGTTCCGGTCTTAGAAGGCGGAAAAACCAATGCCCTCAGAGTTTATGTAGTCGGCAGGGAAGATCTGCATCGTAATAATGAAGATGAATTACCTCTGAGATGCCGGAATGTACCTGCTTAGTTTTGGAGGCGCGGCGTATTGAACGCCGTGCGCCTCCAAAACTAA
>JAYUEN010000271.1:0-1528 GCA_043739185.1 Bdellovibrionales bacterium | reverse complement strand
CCAGCTTAAACTTACACCCCCTGCGACGTTTTGGCACAGTTGAATGTAGGATATTTCACTCTACATTTGAGACTGACATGTTTGATTTCTGGTTGAGTCATCTGGAAGACCTCAAAAAATTCGCTATGAAAGAAGGAAGCCTAGCAGATTTGAAGCAACTTTTTATGGATGTGTCTCCTGCAACTTTTATTAAAGTAATCTTCTCTAAAGGAGTATTCGCACGTCATATTAAAAATTGTGATAAGAGTGATGTTAACCTAGAAGAAAGCGTTCGTCGTGGCTTTGACTTTGCTAGGAGTGTCTTTAGCTACGGAGAGGTGTTTAAAGAGTTGGAAGTCATGTTTCAAGAAATTGAAAAGAAAAAGAGTGAAATGAGACAGCAGAATAAGGTATACGTTGAAGAACACGCTATTGATGATGTTTGGTTAGATGAGCTTTTTGCATGAAAAAGAAAGTGCCTCATCACAAAAATCCTAAAATTCACGCAGCAGTCTTAGTAGGTAGTACTGTTGCTACAGCAGGAAAAGAAGCGTTAGAGAGTGAAGCTATTCACAATATTATCATCTTGTTTATAGGTCATTCACTAGTCTTTATTAGTATCGGTTTACCTATAGCCATCGCTATAGTAGCTTATAGTTTTAGTTTAATGAAAAAGGAAATTTAATTTTAATGCGTTGTATCGTTTGTGATTATACTGGAAATAAAAATCAAGAGCAAAGTCACTATCATAGGAGTTTAAAGATACGAAACAATAAGGGTAGTGTCTCCTTTTATCCTGATTTGAAGGATTATTTTTGCATGGAATGTGCAGGTAGTATTCTGTCTAGTCTAAAACAACAAAATAAAGAGGACAAAAATGCAAATAAGTGATGATGAGATTGAGGTGCGGCTTGAAAAACAGCTTAAAATTGGTTTGTTTGATATGCCTTTCAAGGAAGGTGTTACTGAGTGGCACTGCCTTAACCATATAAGAAATCTTCGCGCACGCCTCAAGCAGACCGAGGTCGAGCGGGATGAGGCTTGGAATGAGGTGGTTAAAACGTCTTTGGAAAAAATAAAATCACGCTCTGATATTTATCAGTCAAACTTAGAAAGTTCGGGGCCGCTTATGGTAGACAATTTCCATTTTGCGCTGGGCGTTTGCAGATACGTTTTCGCTGATATTAGCGCTCTAAAACGCGAGGTGAAGCCATGACACAGATCAGTGATCGTGCCAAGGCTGCAACTAAACAATTGCCAAGCCTGTACAGAAAATTTGATGCTGGTATGCAAGAGGATGAAAATCTATTAGCAGTTATTTGTGGCCTCGAACTTCTCCGCCCCATCGCAGCGGGGACGAGCGTGATTGCGCCAGTGGAACCAACTGATGAAATTGTTAAATCTGGATTTGATCTTTGGTGCATTTTCAGCGGCCCCTCAAATCATTTTGTTCGCCAATTATACAAAAACATGATCACCGCTGTACAGGAGAAAGAATGATTGAAAGAAAAGAACACGTCGCTTGCCCGTGTGGTAAGAGTTCTGACGC
>JAYUEN010000270.1:0-40867 GCA_043739185.1 Bdellovibrionales bacterium | reverse complement strand
ATTGAATACTTCGGATTTTCTTGATTAATGCCTTTTCCTCACTAGCTATGGTTTCTTCTTTTCTGCCATCTAAAATCTGATCAACAATTTCAGATCTTACATACTCAATCAAACCCTGAACTATTTTGAGGCGTGTTATACTGATTTGCGTACTCGTATCGAGGATACTCAAAGAATCTTGATCATTACTGGCGACATCTTGAAATTTTAAAACTTCTCTTAAACTCGCAAGTTCTTCAGGTTTAAATAATTTTCCTATCGAAGCTTTGAGCTCATCAGCTGAAATTTCTCTTTCTTCTGCATCTTTTTGATTTGCCGGCCAGGGTAAATGGGCCGAATGAACTGCATCCCGCAAAAAAGCCTCTTGTAAAATTCGAGGTTCAGTCACCAGTGCCATTTTAAAACGAGCACTCAATCTTGAATCCGGAATCTTTTCTAAAATCTGAGAAACTTTTATTTTTTTATCGAGTTCTTCATCATATAGTTTAAGACGCTGTTTTTCAGGAGATTCTGACTTTTGCTTTTCAAGCGCAAAAAGATTCCAAATAAATGTACCATCGGGAAATGTGATTTTGGGAGATTTATTGTCTTCAAAGATACGACATTGCTGAGTTAAGTTTTCAATACTACAGGGATCAACTTCTAAAGCCAGGGACTCATCTGTAAATACAAACGAGAATACGATACTTTTTAAAATAAGTGCTCGTAGGACGTTTAGTCTCAACTATATTCCCTTCCCACTGGTGAAATTTTTCATACTACTAATCCATTTCACGAACAGTTCGGATTGAGATTTACTTTGATTTTCAAGACAGCCCCGGCGTTCTGATATTTTGGCATTTTCATCTCTCGATATCCGCCTGATTGCTTGTCTGCAAGGAACCGAAGTCGCAGGTTTTCGATCTTTGAATATAGGGTCGAGGCGACTAGCCTGCTCAAGTAGGTTTTGGTAATAGGATTTAATCAAAACTCTCGTCTTAATGGGCCGGCCTCCGGCAAAATAAGAAATGGTATAAGCGGGTTTACCAAAGGCCATTTGCTTGATTAGAACCACACCCTCTTTAACATCTCGGCCAAACTCAACTTTAGTGAATTCGGATTTACCAGCTGAGAGATTTTTCAGATCAACGTTTGGCACCTCAGCTTCTGCAAATTTTGAGAAGAGAAAAAGATACGCTATTAAAAAATATTTCTTTTTTTGAAACTTCA
Source organism: Bdellovibrionales bacterium (assembly GCA_043739185.1). Lineage (GTDB taxonomy): Bacteria > Bdellovibrionota > Bdellovibrionia > Bdellovibrionales > JAMPXM01 > JAYTQQ01. The sequence continues at coordinate 39,658 of JAYUEN010000270.1, read as the reverse complement.
CTTTGATACTCCCGTCGATTTATGTTGTCTTCTCAATTCAGATTCAAATGAACCTAAGCAATTCGTCACCGCTTCATCTTTACAACTCAATACTTTGCGGATAGCTGATGCCTTTAAATAAAAAGCTTCAATTTTTTGGCGTTCTCTCAGCTCAAAAGAAGAGTCCTCTAATGCGGTAATGGCCTCTTTTACAGTCTCTTTGTAAAAAGGACCATCGCTCTGTTTGTCGCTCGCATTGAATTTAAATACGTCTATGACGTCCGCAAAAGCCGAAAGGCTTTCTTTTTCAGGATGTTCTTTGAAATATTGATCAACAATACGAGCAGACGCCCACGTATTCATAACCTCATTCATTTGGCTCATCGGACCAACACGATTGCAGTGCGGATGTTTTTGAAGTGCTTGCAAAAGTGTTTTTCGCTCTGATTCTGCACTGTAAAAGGAGCCAGCCTTGTTTTGTTTTTGGCGAATACTATCGCTTACGAAATTCTGAAATTGAGAATCACTAGGGCTTTTGTAGGCTTGCGCTCCCGTAGAGTAACAGCTCAATGTCATTTTGAATGGATATTGCAAAAATTCAGTCCCAGCTATTTTCTCTTTTAGAACTCCTTTTTGAATTAACAGCTTCCGAATTTCATCGCCATCACTTAACTCATTATCAAAGACCTCGCCATCAATGAGCCCAGTCAATTCTGCGCCTTTTAAAAGCTGATCGCAAATATGATAAAATCCGAAAGGAAAATTCTTGGAGCCTTCAATCCCTTCGCTTTGACTCAGCATTTTTTTAAATTCAGAAATATTGACCTCATACAGGGCAAACTGAGAAGAACAGGGCTCTACAATTTTAGCCATTTGCTTACTTAAATCTTTAATTGCCCCTGCTTCAGACACTTCTCCGCAGATGACGGCGAAGTGACCGCTGGGATCATATTTAGCGCCAAAATCTAGAGTACAGGCTTTTTTAAAGAGATCCTTTTCGGTATAACTAAGCAAGCGAACAGATTGAATTTTAAGAATCAAATCTTTATCCGAACTACCTAAATCTGAATCCGCGCGTCCTGCCTTCACTAATTTGACAAATTGCTCGGTGACAAAATTAAAAATTCTCTTTTCCTTTTCACTGCTCAAATGAGTAGGTTCAATCTCTTCAAGACTAGCAAAACTAAATTGTGAAGGAAAAAGATCGGCAAATTCTTGATATTGAACTTCGCCTAATAAGGCTTTCATTTTCACTTTAAACTCAGATGGTTTGACTCTGGCAAAGCCTGCTTTTGGGTTTTCAGGAGGCCACGGCCAAATCGGATAAGCCTTGTCTTGCTGATCTTCCCCAAGTGAACTCGGGATTGCATCTGAATTTGCAATTAGCGCCATTTTAAATCGATCACTTAATTGCAAAGGCTCTAACATTTGTGAGAGCTTGATTTTAAAATCAAGACTATCTGGTGATCTTATAGGACTTTGAGGTAAAGAAGCTGGACTTTCAACCCAATTCAATTGCTGAATAAGTGCGGGCTTTGCTTTTTGAATTTCAGGTCTGGAGCTGACTCGTTCAGACTCGGCTTTCATTTTCTTTAACTGTTCTGTGAGATTCTTGAGGTCGCATTGATCAAAGGCATGGGCTTGCGTGAATTCAAAACTGGCAAGCATTGCAAATATGATAAACAATTTAATCATGCAATGTATCTAAACCTTGAATCAGTGTTATGACCTAATTATCTTTACGTGCAATATGTGTTTCTCGAATCCATTTTCGAATATGTTTCATAAAAGAGTCTGATATGCCATAAAAGCAAAAAATATTATGAAAATCGGTATTATTCGGATCACTTGCCATTGAAGCATAACTGCGAGCGAGAATTCCATCGTAGTTTTCGTCCTGAAAAAGTGGACTATAAAATCTTAAGAAAACTCCCTCACGAAGCGGTTTGGCGTAGCGAATTTGTATGCCAAACTCAGATGCCATTTCTAAAATAACTGTTTGTGCGATATGAATATCGGCTGAAAATTCTTTAAACTTCGGAAAGGTCATGCCAAATTCATTGCATAATCCATCAACATAAAGACTCAGCTTATCTACTAAATATTTTCGATCAAGTGGAGTTGTAATCACATCGGTCAATGAAGTTTGCTTAAAGGCATCGAGCCTCGCAGCAGCAACTTCTGGCAGTAAAGCCACAATCGGAATCTCTTTTGCATCTTCACTAATTTTAGTAGTCTCTAAAAAAACCTTTAAGCGTTCGGACCATTCTTGAATTTCTTCGGTCACACTACTGGTATCAATTACGATGGCATCAAACTGCAATCTTGGTTGTTTGGTATCAATTTTAGGCCGCACTGTTTGCCACTTTTGAAGACCTTCGGCTCCTTTTAATTCGATCAATTCAACTTTGATTTTTGGAGGAGTTGAATTTTTTATTCGAACCGCTTCGAGACTCATAAGATGCAATGTTGAATAGGGACCTCTTAAACGAACATAGATATTGCCCTTGTCATGAGACTTAATATAAGTGAGAAATTCGACAGTCTCATCAAGGTCTTCGGGATCAATATATTGCATCCATTTTTTTTGTTGCGAAATGAGTTGAAAATCGGTCGCTTCAAATAGATTTACTTTTTTCGTCTGGATACTGACAATTTCATTTGAGTAATTGATATGAAAAGTATAACGATCAGCATTGAAGGCCACAGGCTGAGCACCTGAGGCCTCTGGCACTCCATCTTTTGCACCCGAGCCCTCGAGTTGCCTAATGCCATTTTTTTTGCCAAAAGTAATCAGCGAGGGATATTCGTGAATACTAACATTAATGAAACTTGTTTTTAAGGTTTGCACAAGTTCAGCTCGCAAAGCATTGTCAAAGGCAATAACTGCAATATTTTTTCGATTTTTCTCAAAAATCTTAATTTCAGAAGCTGAGATTGCCGGCCGATGTGGCGGCTTGCCAAATTTAAGTTGAATGAGCTTTCGAATATTCGAAAGCTGTTTAGGACTTATGCCGTAAAAGGTATAATAAACTAAGATCTCTCCGGGAACCTTAGGATCGTCTTCAACATTAAATATTCTAGCTAAAATTGTTGAATCGGCGCGCTCACCAAAAATTTTTGAAAAGACCCGCACCACTCGCCCAATATTTCCACCCTGCTTATTGCGAATTGCAAAGCCAGTTTCAGATATTTCAACAATGCTAGTGGTTTTAGCCATCTGAATGGGAGATTCAACGCTTTGATTATACAAGAATTGAGAGACTACGGTGCGCTTATCGGTAAGCCCCATAGCTAGTTTTTGCATAAAGAGCTGATCATCAATGGGCTTTAATACAAGATCATCGACAGCTTGATCTGCCAACTTATCGATGGCTTCTGTACTGGCCTCAAAACTAAGTAAGAAAAATCTCGTAGGAAATTCTGTCTTATGAAATAAGGTGGTCGCGAGTCGTGTTTTGAGTGCTTTAATATAGGCGACGGGTTCTTCATTTCCTAAAACTTCGCGATCTACAATAATGAGATTGATGCCTTTGGCGCGAATATTGGCCTGACGAAACAGACTTTGCTTTTGCTTTTCACTAACCGAGAGTTTCGAAATGCCTTCTTGATCGAGAGACTTTTGGGTATCGGTTTTTAAAAAGTCTTCAAATAGATCGAGATTATAAAAAAGCTCAACTTCATTTTCTTCATTGAGTGTTTTTGCGCAGGTTGAAATGCGGTTTGAGGTTCGTAAGTCATTTGATAAAACGATAATATATTTCATATCTATTTTTTTTACTCAAAGGCTGTTTAATTTATAGTATATTTTAATTTTGTTCTGGTAAACCACTAGCTTACAAAGTTTTGTCTAAACGAAATGCTTTAGCCAAACGTCTAGCAATTTATATTGGCAAATTGTTCAAAAATAAGTATTTAAGAATCGTCAGCCACTGTTGCCTTGATGACTTCAGCAGGTGTTGTAACTCCTGAAAGAATTTTTTGCACACCGTCTTCTCGCATACTGGTGAATTCAATTTGATCTAGATGACTGCGAATCTGATCTTCCGATTGTTTTGTTAAAATGGCACGCCGAATAGTTTCATCAGGTATGAGAATTTCAAATACTGGAGCTCGCCCCTTCATCCCTAAGCCTAGACAGCTTTTACATCCAACAGGATGAAAAATTTGTTCCTCATCACTAATTGAGCTCGAACCCAATTGCAAATGGTCTAGCACATCTATTGGTCCAGGTTTTTTACATAGAGGACAAAGCTTGCGCACCAAGCGCTGAGAAACAATTCCTAAAAGTGAACTTGAAATCAGACTTGGTTCAATTCCCATATCGATGAGTCGCATAATCGTACTGACCGAATTATTTGTATGCAGTGTGGTGATAACAAGATGCCCTGTCAATGCAGCCCGAATGGTAATCTCAGCGGTTTCACGGTCACGAATCTCTCCCACCATTATAATATCGGGATCTTGTCGCAATATGCTTCTTAGCACACTTGCAAAAGTAAACCCAATCTTGGGCTGAACCTGCACTTGATTAATTAAATTGAATTGATATTCGACCGGATCTTCGACAGTTATGATATTTTTCTCAATGCTATTTAAGTGATTGAGCATGGAGTAAACCGTGGTCGACTTACCACTTCCGGTGGGGCCAGTAACAAAAATAATACCAAATGGCGCTGCCAGAACTTGCTTAAGTTTAACTAAATTATTTGGAGAAAAACCAACATCATCTAATTTTACGTTGAGATTACCCTTATCTAATATACGTAAAACGACTTTTTCACCGCGCAGTGTAGGCAGAGTTGAAATCCGCAGATCAATACTTCTCTGATTGATGTTGAGTCGAAAACGTCCATCTTGAGGATTGCGTTTTTCAGCGAAATCAAGCCCAGCTAAAATTTTAAGACGAGAAATGAGAGGCAGTGCAAGCTCTAGAGGAATCGTGCTCTCTTCTCGCAAAATACCATCCATACGCTGACGAACACGCAAAAATGCTTCATCCGGCTCAATATGTATGTCACTTGCGCCGTCACTAATCGCTTTACTGAGAATCATATTCACTAGACCTTCAATTGAAGGGCCACTGCCAGTATTTTTTTCAGTTAATACCACAGACGGATTGCTACTTTGTGCCGGAGTAGCGGCTTTTTGCTTACTACTATCTTTGGTTAATTCTTTTACCATATTGGCAAGGCGATCGCTTTTGCCACCATATGCTGTTTCAATTGCCTTTTTGAGTTGATCCTCTTGGGAAACTTTCACATTCAACTCAAACTTTGTCATTCTTGAGACGGTTTGAATATTGATCACGTTCAAGGGATCATAAACTGCCAGCGTAAGAATATTTTTATCAATTGAAATTGGCAGCACCACTTGGTCTTTGGCAATATTTTCTGGTAAACAAGCAAGTGCTTCAGTAGTTGGTACAATATTTTCAAGATCAAGATAATCTAAATCAAACTGCACGCTCAAACCTGCAGCCAGTTGAGCTTGGGTGATGACGCCTTGTTTTACCAAAAGTGTACCGAGCCTTGGCCCGCCGGGCTGAGAGAGTTTCATTACTTCATCAATTTGAGCTGTCGTGACTGAGCCCATTTCAACGAGCACATCGCCAATTCTGCGTCTGGCTTGAAGTTTATCTAATGATCGTAACGCCGCCACTTATTCCTCCAAAAATCCTAAATCAATTTATTCTCGGTGCAGGTTTTTCTGTTACTTTTTCTGTTACTTTTTCTGGTATTTTTTCTGCCGCCGGCTTTCTTTCAGTTTTATCTTCTGACTTTTCAATTTCCTTAAGCGCCGCTTTTTCCTCACCTACTGCATCGACCACATGAGGAGTAATGAAAATCACTAATTCCGAAGTTGTATCGCGATCTGTTTGCGATTTAAAGAGCCAACCCAATACCGGAATACTCGATAACCACGGAACTCCTTGCTCGGTTTTTGAAACCGAGTTTTTAAGTAGCCCGCCAATTGTTGCAGTTTGGCCACCTTTAACCAGAATTGAAGTATCTGCTGAATTATCATTTATACCTGGAATGCCATCGACAGCATTTCCCGAATCCGGCTCACTATTTGAAACCTTAATAGCCAATCGAACCAGTCCTTCACCAACTACAGTTGGTGTCACGTCTAATTGCAAACCTGAGGTGATTTCTTTTAATCCTCCTGAGACACTTGAAGAAGAGCTTCCTCCCGAAGTACCACCGCTTGCGCTTCCTGAACTTACAATATTTGTAAGGGTACGAATATTGTAGGTCACTCCGCTATGAATAGTTGCTTTTTTGTTATTAAGAGTAAATACCTTAGGCCTTGAAATCACCTTTGCGTCGCCCCTAGTTTCTGCGGCTTGCAGATTTAATTCAAGAGTTCGGTCGTTGAGTTTTCCTAAAACACTTCGAAAGACAAAATTTGGATTTCCCGGCGCGGGATTTAAAATTCCTGCTGATGGAGCGGTACCGCCGGCGGCCTGCGGATCTCCCCAAGAAATTCCTAAATCACGGGCAAAATTCTTAGAGGTCTCAACAATCTTGGCTTCAATTAATATTTGAAAAGGCCGCTTATCGACTAGGGCTACAAAATCTTGGATTTTCCGGAAAGTATCTTCCGAACTATAAACGATAAGAGAATTACTTGACTCATCAGGAGTTAAAGACTCTCCGTTTTTTACATTTTTCAAAAGAGTCAAAGCAAGTTCATGCGCACTTGCAAAGCGAATTGGAATTGATCGATAGGTAAGATCCAAATCACTTGCAGGGCCGCGCAGAGGAGCCAAAGATGTAGTCGCCTCCGACGAACTGGCCTGCACTTCACGACCCATGCGCCTAACAATGAGCACACCGTCTGAAATTTTATAGTCAAGATTATTGAGTTCGGTGATCTTCTCCATTGCATCTTCAAGCGTTGAGTCTTTTAGGGAGTAATTCACTTGGCCGCTGACGCTTGCATTCATCTTCAAATGAAGACCCGACTTTTCAGCAATTATATGAAGCGCACTTTCAAGCGAAGTATTTTTAAAGGTAAAGGTAAAATGTTTTTCATAAAATGCCGCCGGCTCGCGCCCTTCATCTTCAGAAAAACAAAAATTATTAAAACTAAAAGTAATTAGGATAATGCAAATTAATTTCATCTAATTTCCTTTTTGCCGCTAATCATTTTTTCAAACTCTTTTTCAGTGGTGGTTTTATTGCTTTTTGGCGCTGCAAATTTTACTTCGGCAACCATTCCTTCGCCACGCACCACCAAATAGTTTACACCAATTCTTTCTATAACAAAATCTTCGATCATATCCCCTTGACTCACGCTCAATCCATTTACGATTGCCATTGGTGCTTCCTTATCATAAATAATCGCTTGCAGCTCAATGCGCTCAAGCGGTGACGCCGCTTCGGCATCAATTTGAGAAAAGCCAGGATGTTTAAAAAACGGATCAATACCCCAAAAAAATTGCGCCGGAGATTCTAAATGCGAGAAGTCAACATCAGATATAGGCACAAATTCGCTCTTTACTTTCTCTTCAGCTTTTTGACCATGAGCGAGCAGTACAAAGCTTAAAGTCATAACAAGAATGAGAAGTGAATTAGTCGGCATCTTCAACCCCGAGTAAACGCACTTTTAAGCTTACTTTAGCTATACATTTCTCAAGATCAGGACTCGCTCTTGAAACGTCAATTTTAGAAACTTCAGAAAGTACTTTTGAGCCTTCTAGTCGCTCAACAAAAGAACCAATCGATTTAAATGAGCCTTCAATTTCAAGATTTAAAAGCACATCACGAAATTCTTTTTGCTTATCGGTTTTTACCAATTGAATTGCGTTCGTAACAAGAGCCGAGTCCTGCCCAACAATTTGTTGCAATACTTCGCCCAGGCGTCGACCGGTCGGCAAAATGTCTTTTTCTTTTTTACCCGTACTATTTTCTTGAACTGAGGCGGCCAGCCGCTGGGTTAATTCTCCTACCAAAGAACTTCGCTGCTGAAGTTCATTTTGCGCGGTGGTAAGCTTCTGTTTACTTTCTTGATAGATGCGCTGATGAGGAGAAAACCAATAGGTCAAATAGCCAAATAATACGACGAGAAGGGTCGCAAACCCCATTATTAATTCTCGCTGTGATAATTGTTTACTGGGCTTTGACAATTGGTACCTTTTCTTTTAGTTGCGCCATCGCAACTAAAAATTCAAAACGATACAGATTTGGAGTAAATTCTTGAACTTTCTCTGAATTCTTTATCGAAACATCATGAAAGTAGTAAGAAGACTCTAGGGCTGTTAAAAGCTTAGCCACCTGTGATTGCGAATCAGCTTCACCCACGATTGACAGAACTGGCTGCTTCTCGGCATCTATCTTGGTCGACAAACTACTAATCCAAACAGTACGCGGGGTGAGCAGTGACAATTCTTTTAGAATTTCCGTCCAGGTCATACGAGATTTTAAAAAATCTTTGGCCATTCCGACTTGACGATTTGATTCCTCTACTAACTTGGCTTTATTTGAAATTTCATCTGCACTTTGACTTACTTTTTTAGCTTTAATTTCAGCTTCTTCAATTTGAACCTTAATTGATTTCTCATCATGAATTTTCATTCCCGAAAGGCCTAACATTATTAGAATCCCGAAGACCCAGCTTGTAATGAGCAGCTCTTGAAGAGGAAGCGCATTTCCTTTTCGTAGATTTTTAGGAATAAAATTAACATGTTCACACACCAACATTGAGCCCCCGTAGCGCAAGGCCTACAACGGTTGTTAAGTGAGATGCGATCAGTCCAATTTGCTCTGTATTTTGCTTATCCTTTTCAAATATTTCGATATTGCGAAAAGGATTAACCAAGATAGTTTCAAGCTCAAAGATCGAACTAATTGTTGTGGCAATCGACGTAAACCTACTGCCCCCACCAATTAAATAAATTCGCGAAATGCTTTTTCCGGAGGTCGAAGCTTTAAAAAACTCCATTGATTTTTGCAATTGACGAAAAAGATCGAGATAGACAGCCTCAATAATATTACTAACTTCGGTCTGCTCTTCACCTTGAGCCTGCGAAATGCGAAGCTTGATCTCTTCGGCCTGCATATAATTAAGCGACATGCTCTCAGCGAGTCTACGATTAATTGTTCCAAAAGCAGTTTGAATAATATTGCTTAGTAAATGTGTTCGACCTTGAAGAAGTGCTATGCTGGTTCTGGTTTCACCTAAATCAATGACCACTGAAAATGAATCATCTTCTAGATATGAATTAAATGCTAGAGTTGAAATATTGGCTAACATCGCAATATCAATACTCTCGGGTCTAAGGCTTGCCTTTTCAAGCAACTGTATTTGAGACTTTATACTCGCAAGTCGCGTGCAAAAGGCTTTCACATTGATGACATCATCCGTAGGTTTTTCGGGGTCCGTAATAATCTTGTATTCAATACTTGCTTCATCAATCGGAAAATGAATGCGCTGCTCAACTTCACCCTTAACCGCTTCTGCTACTTCATTTTTTGGAATATTCGGAAAAGACAAATCAAAGCGAACCACTTCGCTATCGTCAATACAACTTGAGGTCGCAAGATTTTTAAAGCCTGCCACCTCAACTAGACCAGCAAGAGTTGAACCCAAATTTGAAACCGCAGGAAAGCTAGGGTTGGCGTTAGCTAAATCATAAAAGAAATGTTTATCTAAAATAACCTTGTCGGCCTTCTTTTTTAACTGCAAGGCTTTTACGGTGCGATTACCTAGGTCAATGCCAACACTGGTTTTTGTGCGCCAATTGAACTTCATAATTTATCTCCGTCTTGGCTGGGCTTTTTGACAGAGTTAACACTAAAACTATGAAGCCTTCTGATTCGCACACTAATTTTCTTATGCAAATCGGTATGTGTCTTATCTTGTTTTAAAAAATTCTCATAGCTTAAGATTGCAAGCTTCCAGTTTTCGGTGGCCTCACTTGTAACTGCTAAATTCATTTGGGCTTCTGGATATATAGGTCTAATGCTTAAAGCTTTCTCATAGGCCTTTTGTGCTTGATCATATGCTCCTTGAGAAGCCAAAATCAAAGCATAGTTATTTTGCGCCACTTCGTTTTCGGGATTTATTTTCAATGCCTTTTCAAGCAAAGATTTTGCCGCATCTTTATCTGCAGCTTTCTTCTTTGCCAAAGCTAGCAATACCAATACATTTGCATCATTTGGGTTTTTCTCTTGAGCCTTCTCTAATAGTGGTAGAGCCTCAGGCCACTTATTTGCTATGGTCAAAGCCTCTATGCTTTGAGCTAGTGTCGGAGGAACTTCAACTGGTGGTGGAGGACTTACCGCCGCTAACAACTGCTTTCGCAGAAGCAAGCCTGCAGTTGCTAAAACACATAGCCCACAGATAACATAAAGAAATGCCTTCTGCCTTTTAGTAGTCGGAGGTTTTGGCTCGGAAGGCCTTCGGCCCACGAGCTTGAGCCCAGGCCCAGGAGGGCTCCCTTGTGTTGGCGAAGGTATTTCTTTTAATCGATCATGGACTTGACTCATAATGAGGGTCCTTTATTCCAAATCGATTTTTCAAAAATCATTCGCCACTTTGGCTTTTTGGCTGGAGAAATTTCTAATATCAAAGTGTCCTCAATTAGTCTTGTTTGCGAAGCTTCAGCTTTTATAAGTGCTTCTTCGACAAGAAAATTGATAAGTCTGGGTACCCCGCCAGTTCGTTCAAAAATGAGTTTGCAGGCTGAAGTTTCAAAGCGAACGAAATTTGCTCCACCAGAAATTTCAATGCGATGCTTAATATAAGCTGCAACTTCATCTTGATTTAGGGCTGAGATTTTGGCGCGTACACTAATTCTTTGATTGAGCTGACGCAGTTCAAATTCACCAAGCTTCATATTGAGCTCGGGTTGTCCGACCAAAATGATATGCATTAATTTTTGATCTTCAGTTTCAAGATTGCTTAAGAGTCTCACCGCTTCAAAGGCATCAAAGCTAAGCCTTTGCGCCTCATCTACAATGAGGACTGATTTCTTTTTATTAATTGCGGTTTCAATGAGAAATTTTGCGATTTGATCGTATTCTGATTTCACTGTCTTTTCAGTTGGCGCTTCAATTTTAAACTCTTCGCGGATGGCGGTTAAAAGCTCTAATTGATTCATTATTGGATTTAATATCAAGGCCGAAGGAAGATGCTTACCAAGGTAATTTAAGAGCATTCGAGACAGTATGGTTTTACCAACGCCGACCTCTCCGGTGATAGTCGAAAAACCGTGCCCGCCTTTAATTGCATTTAAGATTTGAGAAATCGCATCGACATGAGATTTCGATTTGAAAAAGAACCGCGTATTTGGTGTCTCACCAAAGGGATTCAATTTCAATTTGAAATAGTCGCTAAACATATGGGTTCTCCTTATTTGCCTATTCGGAATACCCACTAAAACATTTGATAGGACTAGACTTTTAACTTTCTGGACTTAGAGCTTGAGTCGAGTTGTAAACCCAGACTTGTATCAGACTGAAACGTTTCACGACCTACGTACTGTATCAATTTGATAAATATTCGAATACACTTTCAGCCATGAGAATTAAAGTTTAATTTTGGCGCTCCGATAGGTCTAGTGGCCGAGAAACTTTGATAATCACAGATTCAATATACAACAACTCTCGCGTGGTGAAAATCAGCGAGCCTTTTAAGGGGAATAAGCACATGGGTCGAAATGTAAAACAAAACGGGTTCACATTGATCGAAATGTTGATGGTGATTATGCTTGTCGCAATCTTAGCGGCAGTTGCCATTCCGCAATTTATTGATTTTAGATCGGATGCAAAAAATGCATCGGTCAATTCGGCTTTGGGTGCAGTTCGCACAGCGATCGCGAGTCAAACTGGTCAGATGTTAGTTCGTTGTAGTGCTCCATCAGGAACTTTGCCTACAACTGCTCAGATAAACGCAAACGATATTACTACTGGTGGCGCGCCTTGTACTGGTGCCATGGTGCCAAGTGTTGGCGAGAGATCATTTACTCCAAATCAAATTCCGGATAATCCGTGGTCAGGTTCTGCTGTTCTTCCTGCCGGAAGACATGTTGTTATAACTTGTGGAGCCAATGGTTGTTTGAGAGATGGTACCGTTTCTTGCGACGGCGCAACTGCATGGGGCACAGGTGTTGGTGGTTGGTGCTATAACCCAGCAACTGGTGCTTTCTGGGCAAACTCAAATAATAATGGTGTCGCTGCACCAAATGGCGAATACGCATTTTAATTTTGTTAATTAATGACGTTTACTAACTTTTTTTAACCAAGTGGTACGTTAACAGGAGGAGAGAGAAAATGAAAAAGACAAATCAAAAAGGTTTTACCTTGATTGAGATGATGATGGTGATCATGCTCGTTGCGATCTTAGCAGCAGTTGCGATCCCACAATTCGTAGATTTTAGAACAGATGCGAAAAATGCCGCAGTGAACTCTTCTTTGGGTGCACTTCGAACTGCACTCGCAGTTCAAACTGGTCAGATGTTACTTCGTTGTAGTGCTCCATCGGGAACATATCCTACGAATGCACAATTTACTGGTAATGATATTACTATAGGAGCATCACCTTGTACGGCTGCGATGGTACCTGTCGTGGCAGAGAGAGCTTTCGTTCCGAATCAGTTGCCCGACAATCCATGGTCAGGTTCAACCGCTGCAAGTAAACGTGTAGTTGCTGCCTGCGGGGGAGCTACTGGTTGTGCGCGTTCAGGAACAAATTGCGCTGGCGCTGCCTATTCTTCTGCTGATGGTGGTTGGTGCTATGATGCCTCAAAAGGAACTGTTTGGGCAAATTCAAATAATAACGGTTCAGCAACCGCACAAGACTATACATTTTAATCTGACTTAAATTTTAAAATGTTCAGCTTCTTGCGTGTTTAACAAGGGGCCTTATGAAAGGAAAAAATCATAAAGGCTTTACCCTAATAGAGATGATGATGGTCATAATTCTTGTGACCATTTTAGCAGTAGTTGCAATCCCCCAATTTGTTGATTTTAGAGCTGACGCCAGAAATGCACTTGTGCAATCAACTGTAGCAGCCATTCGAACCGCCATTTCAATTCAACAATCGCAAATGTACCTTCGCTGTAATGCTGCCTCAGGAAGCTTTCCTACTATATTACAAATGCAAAACAATGATATCACCAATGGTGCATCACCTTGTACCGCTTTGATGATTCCGTCTGCGAATGATCGTCGTATAGTCCCGAGCCAATATCCCGACAACCCTTGGTCTGGCTCGTCCGTCTCTGCAGCAGGTCGTCACGCTATCACTGCTTGTGTTACAAGTGGCTGCGCCAGGAACAATGTCAAATCTTGCGACTCTACCAATTGGGGAGTTAATTCAGGCGGCTGGTGTTACAATGCTCTTACCGGCATCATGTGGGCGAACTCAAATAATAATGGCGGAGGCGCGGCCTCAGGTGAGTACACCTATTGAAATTGCTTTAGCAAATTTATGAAAATCACCTTACAATAAATATGAAGTATTGAGGCAAAGACCAAGGATGACCAATTGAAGAAAAATAAATTTCAAAATCAATTTGGATTCACACTTTTTGAAGTGATGATGGTCATTGCTTTGCTCGGCATTTTGAGTGCAGTGGCAGCTGCAAACTTTGTTGATTTTAGTTCAGATGCGAAAAAAAATGTAACTCTTACTCGCATGGGAGAACTACGCACGGCTATCATTGGCGATCCTAGTTTGATCACCGCTGGTGCTTATACAAATCCTGGTTTTATCAATCAAGTAGGAAGTGTTCCGACAGCACTTACCGATTTAACTACTCAAGGCGCTAATGCGGCCTATGATCCATTTTTAAAAAAAGGTTGGCGCGGCCCTTACATCTCAACTATTGAACCCAACTGGAATAAAGACGCCTGGGGAACTGCGCTTGTTTATAGTTCTGCCGGCAGAACTATTAAGAGTTGTGGCGCCAATAAAGTTTGTGGAGATGCTGATGATATCACTATTAGCTTTTAGTGATGATCAAGATGGCTTCACTTTATTAAGTGTATTGATGATCATTCTCGCAATGGGATTATTTTCAGCTGGGCTCTTTGTAAGTATTGCGCCTTCAATAAAAGCCCAACAAGTCTCTCTCACCTACCAAAGGGCCGATGTTTTACAGGCCGCAATTCGAAAATACAAACTTCATAATCCGGGCGCGCCAACTACTTTGACAGATTTGGTGGTCGCCACTGCAACTCCTTGTACTGTTGATGGCAATACCGCAAGTGCTACCTACAGAAGTTTGAGGGGCTGGTGCGGACCCTATGTCGACCAAACTATGACTGTCACAAACGACTATCAAACCGATGGTTGGGGCAAGCCCTTTACTTATAATCAAGTCACAATTGTAAGCTGCGGTCCAAATTTAGCTTGTGGGGACTCTGATGATATCAGCTTCAACAACTTTTAAATCTAATTTGGGATTTACTCTCATTGAAGTTTTAATGGTGATCACCATAGTTGGAGTTTTAACTGTGGTCTCCCTCACCCCAATTACCAACTCGATTGATCAAGGGCGATTTGATGTCACCGTCACCAGAATTAAAATGCTTCGCGATGCAATCGTAGGTGATACCACCATTACTGATATGGGGCTTCGAACAAGTTTTGGTTTTCTTGGTGATATTGGCGCCATCCCAAGTGCTGCTCAAGGAATCGCTGCTCTGACAACAAATCCTGGTTTAGTCGCCTGGTCACTTGATCAATCGGTACGCTTTGGTCGAGGCTGGAATGGACCTTATATTTCAACCGGTCAAGCCGGAACAAATTTTGGAGTCGATGGTTGGGGAAGGGCTATTATGTATAATCCCGGCGCGAGCCCTCCGAATATTACCAGCTACGGTGCTGACGGTGTCGCTGGCGGTACAGGTTTAAATACCGACATCGTAGTGCAACTCCCAACGAGTATGCAAACCGCAAGCGTTTACGGATTTATAACGAGCAATTCGAATCCTTATGCCGGCGGCGCCGTTATAGAAATTTATTATCCTGACGGAACCGGCGCACTTAAAACAGTATCAACAACAATTGTGGCCGCAGCCAAGGGCGCCTTTAGTTTTGCAGGCGTTCCACTCGGCATTAGAAGTGCTACCGTTTATATTCCAAGCAAAGTTGCGCCCACAACAACCATTGGTCCTGCTCTTTTTACAATTGATAATGCAAACTATGTAATTCCACCGACGGCCTTTGAATTTTAATTAAAACTAAGTGCGTAGTCGTATACAATATTTTCAATGCTCAAATTTTCCCAACGCTTTAAAATTTTTAAATCTCAGGGTGGCTTCACTATCATGGAAGTCCTCATGGTCGTCACTATCATCGGCGTTTTGACTGTGGTCTCGCTGGGACCCATTGGTGACAGCATTGATCAAAGTCGCTTTGATGCCACTGTTGCCGAAATGAAAATGATTCGCGATGCAATCTTGGGAGATACTTCAGTCACTCACCGAGGGCAACGTACACAGTTTGGTTTTCTTGGAGACATTGGTGCTATCCCAACTGCCGCTCAAGGAATCGCGGCTCTCACTACCAATCCCGGCTTAGTCGCATGGACCTTAGACCAAACCGTGCGATTCGGTAGAGGCTGGAATGGTCCTTATCTCACCTCATCTAATGCCGGAGCAAATTTTGGACTTGATGGCTGGGGACGAGCTTATATTTACAATCCTGCTGCGAGCCCACCGAATATTACAAGTTACGGCGCTGACGGCGTGGCAGGTGGTACCGGATTAAATACGGACATCGTTGTGAATCTTCCGGTGAGTTTACAAACCGCAAATGTTTATGGTTTTGTCTCGAATAATTCAGATCCTTATATCGGCCCTGCTGATATTGAAATAAATTATCCTGACGGAACCGGCGCACTTAAAACCACACTCGTAAGTATTTTAGCTGCTGCCAAAGGCGCCTTTAATTTTGCGGGAATTCCTTTTGGCAAGAGAAGTATCAGCGTTTATATTCCGAATAAGGGGGCACCAACAACAACTGTGGGACCAACTCTTATCACAATTGATAGCCCAAATTATACAGTTCGATATTCTTCAGTAGATATTGGCGGCGGAGCAGGCGGCGGGGGCCCAGGATGCGCAACTCCGTACGGAGCAATGCAGTTTGTTGCCGGAACTATGTCACTTAACGCGGGATCTTCCCGATTAAATTTTAGTGCCAATGTAACTGCAAATTTAAATATTAGCCATGTTGGCATTACCAATTCGCGAGTCGCAACTTGGTCTACCTTTTCCTCCGCAGGGCTTAAGTCAAATTGCAATGGCACCGGCTCGGCAAGTGTGATTTCACCTTGTCCAGTGGCTGATGACTCTACTCTGGCTACCATTGCACCCGTGCTTGCGTTTTCAACCGGCAACAATCAATCATTCAAAATTGATTTTAGTACTTCAATGAGTGGCGCTGGAACCGTCACCATTAAAGTTGTTCACAATCTTGGCTGTGAGTATCTGACCATACCCGGTCTTTAATCACAAAGGACTTAGCCTCTTAGCCCAGTTTTCACCTGTATAATTAGCTCAAAATAGACCTTAGTTCAAAAAAAGTAGATAATTTTACTATGCAAAATTTCGAATACCGGGCGCGCGGCACGGATGGCAAATTAGTAACCGGCCAAGTACAAGCTGAAGATCCGAAATCTGCGCGAAAAAAGATTTCATCAAGCGGACTCATTGCCATTCAGTTAAAAGCCTCAAAAGCTTTTGATATTCAAAAATTTGTATCGGAGAAATGGCGAGACTTCACTCAAGGGGTTAAGATTGAAGATCTCATGATGTTCAGTCGGCAGATGCAGATCATTTATGCTGTGGGCATTCCGATTCTTCACGGGATGAAGCTCTTGCATGAGCAAACTGCAAATCCACTTTTAAAAAAAGCCATTGCTGAAATGACCGACGCCATTGCTGACGGATCCACATTTTTTGCAGCCCTTGAAAAACAAAGTCATATTTTTGATCCGGTTTATATTAATCTAGTAAAAATCGGAGAGGCCAGCGGACAATTGCAAGTCATGCTAGAAAAAGCCTCAAGCTTAATTGAAAAGCGATCTGAACAAAGAGAAAAAGTAAAGTCAGCAACCTTTTATCCAAAAATGGTTTTTGGATTTTTCGCAATTGTTTTATTTGTTGTGGTCTATCTTGTTTTACCAAGGCTAAAATCTTTTTTCACCGGACTTGGTGCCGATCTACCCCTTATCACCCAAATCGTCATGAATACTTCAGATGCTTTTGTTGAATATTGGTATCTGGTGATTGCAATTGGCGCCGGAATATATTTTGGTTATCAAGCGATGCTTAAAAACCCGGTTTCTCGTTATTGGTATGATTCAAAATTAATAAAACTTCCTGTGCTTGGCCCCCTACTCTTACAAATTGAAATCAATACTTTTTGTGTTCTCTTAGAAGTCATGCTTGAGAGCGGCGTGCCGATTCTTGAGGCCTTTCGCTTCGTTGCCAAATCGCTTACCAATATGGTTGTTGAAGAAGATGTCATGGCCTGCCAAGTAATTATTGAAAAAGGCGGAAGCCTTGCTACGGGCCTAGAGAATGCCAAAGCATTTCCGAAACTAGTCGCAGGCCTCTTAGCAATCGGAGAAGAAGGCGGAAGTTTGCCAAGCGTTTTAAAACATATTTCAAATTTTTATAAAACTCAGGTCGATTATAAATTAAATAATCTCTCAAAGCTAATCGAACCTATTTTATTATTTGTTATTTTTGGTATTGTGCTAATACTTGCACTTGCCGTCTTTATGCCAATGTGGAAGATGTCTTCGGCATTGAAAAAATAAGATCTTTCTCCGTTACAGGCGAATTAAGATTAAATAAAACTCTTTCATCATTTAATTTTACATTTAAGCATTTTAAACTTTTAAGACATGCCATCGGCCCATAAATGGTTTTATCGATATTATCGCGCAATTCTGCTAGGGCTTGCGGGCTCCAGATTGCAAAAAGCGGTTCCGAGTAGGCTTCTGAATTCTGATAACAAACAATATCGTAGCCCGTATGAATACTTGCTTCTTGAAGTAAAGCTTCAATTGCCTCGTGATTTACATAAACAAAATCACAAGCTAAGACCAGCCAATGTGCCAAAGGATCAACTTGAAAGGCTTTAAAGAGTGCAGCTCCGGGGCCGATATCTCTTAAATTATCTTCGAGGATTATAATTGAGCGCGGAACGAGATCAGTAAAATTGTTAACCTGCTCTTTTCTGACCGCCAAATGAATTTCTTCAATATGGGGCCTTAAAGCTTGAATTGCTCTTTCAACTAAAGTTTCGCCATTTACTTTAAAAAGAGATTTATCTTGCCCAAATCGAGTACTATATCCACCGGCAAGAATTATAGCTTTTAAATTCATGATCTATCATTCATATGTGAACTTTTCTTCAAACTAATAGTAATTGATTTATAAGTCGGCGTATTGCTTTTACCAGCAACACTTTGAATGGGGACTAATACATTTGCCTCAGGAAAATAAGTAGCCGCACACTTTCTTGGGATTTCATATTCTACCAACATAAAGCGCTGAGCGATTCTTTTCTCTTGCCCAAAGTGACTTGTAATATCAACCCATTCCCCTGCTTTAAATCCTAAATCTTGAATATCTTCGGGATTCAAAAATAAAACTCGTCTTCCGGCTTTAATGCCTCGGTAGCGATCATCCAAGCCATAAATCGTAGTATTAAATTGATCGTGACTACGTAAGGTCATTAAAATGAGTTCATCTGATTTGAGCTTCACTTCTTTGATCTGGTGAATACTAAATTGGGCTTTTTTATTTGAAGTAGCAAAAGACTTTGAGTCTCTGACTAAATTAGGCAAATAAAATCCTGAAGGATTCTTGAGCTTTTCGTTGAAATTTTCAAAGCCTGGAATTACATGAGAAATATGATCTCGAATGAGATCGTAATTTTTCGATAGTTTCAGCCAATTCACTTTTGTATTTTTTGACTCGATATTTTTGAAACAGGCATGTGCAAGACTCGCCACGATTTCAACTTCTGATTTTTGAAGTTTTGTAAGTGGCTTTAAGTTCCCCCTACTTGAATGCACTACTCCCATTGAATTCTCTACACTTACTATTTGGGCCACAGAATCTTGAATATCGATTTCAGTGCGCCCCAAACAAGGTAGGATAATAGCTCTTTTGCCGGTAACCAAATGACTACGATTTAATTTTGTTGAAATCTGCACTGTCAAATTACAATTTCGCAAAGCCTTAGCTGTATATTCTGTATCAGGACTTGCAGAAAGAAAATTCCCACCAAGCGCAAAAAAGACTTTAGCTTCCTTTGAATACATTTTCTTAATAGCTTCGACACTATCAAGCCCATGCGCTCTAGGTGGCTCAAAATCAAATTCATTCTTCAAAGCGTCTAAAAATTCTTGTGAAGGCTTCTCAAAAATACCCATCGTACGATCACCCTGCACATTGCTATGACCCCTTACAGGGCAAACCCCCGCACCTTCGCGACCCAAATGCCCACCCAACAAAAGCAGATTCACCACTTCTTGAATAGACTCAACCGCCGCAGTTTGTTGCGTGAGCCCCATGGCCCAACAACAAATCATGCGCTTTGATTCTGCAATCACGTCAGCAGCGGCCTTAATATTTTCTCTGCTAAGCCCAGTCTCTTCTAAAATAACTGTCCAGCTAGTATTGTTTAAACTTTCAATAAACTCTTCGTAACCCGAACAGTTTTGATGAATGAAATTTAAATCAAAGATCTTGCCCGGCTTCAAAATTTCCTGCGCTAATAATTCCTTCATGATGCCTTTAAGAAGAGCCATGTCTGAATTAACTCTTATCGGAAGATGCAAACAAGCTATTGGAGTACCCCTGCCAAACCAGCGCCAAAATTCTTGCGGATGTTTAAAGGCTTTAAGGCCAGTTTCAAAAAGAGGATTTATGCTAATGATCTTGCAATTGTTTCGAGCTGCTTTTTGAAGTGCGGTGAGCATTCGCGGATGATTTGTTCCGGGGTTTTGACCAACTATTAATATACAGTCCGCGGAATTAAAATCTTCAAGGCGTATACTCCCCTTGCCGATTCCCAATACTTCTTTAAGTGCCACGCCACTCGATTCATGGCACATA
Source organism: Bdellovibrionales bacterium (assembly GCA_043739185.1). GTDB lineage: Bacteria > Bdellovibrionota > Bdellovibrionia > Bdellovibrionales > JAMPXM01 > JAYTQQ01. Next base: position 19,582 of record JAYUEN010000270.1, on the reverse strand, counting down.
TTCGAACAATCAGGCAAATTATTCGTACCATATAATCGGACAAATAATTGATAAAGAAATGCAGCTTCGTTGCTGGTGCGCCCTGATGTATAAAAAACAGCTTCATTTGGATCAGAAAGTTGATTCAGCTCTCGGGCAATTTCTTCGAAGGCATCTTCCCAAGATATTGGCTCGTAAAATTTTGCGCCCGCTTTTAGAATCATTGGCTTTGTCAATCTGCCAGATTTGCCAATTTCAAAATCAGACCACCGGGACAATTCTTCAACTGAGTGTTTTTTAAAAAACTCAGCATCTACTCTTTTTTGGGTTGCTTCTTCGGCAATGGCCTTAGCCCCATTTTCACAAAACTCAGTCAATTCTCTGCGATCATCAGGATCGGGCCAAGCACAACCGGGACAATCAAAGCCCTTCATTTGATTGATGTGCTTCAACTCTTTTATTCCGCGATAAACACCGGCTTCTTTCAAAGCGAACTTAAGGCTTGAATAAACCGACGCTAATCCTCCGGCAACTTCTCTTGGTTTCGAAATTTTGGCCGCAGGCTCATCATTGGGAGTTAATTCGGGCTTTTTCAATTTTTAACTTTCATTGGCTTTAGTTCTTTTTCGACCGAAATTAAAATCTTCTTTTGTTTACTATTTAAATGATCAAAGCCAAATTCAACTTCATGGCTATTGATCCAAGCCAGTACCAATTGCCTTGGCATTTGAAGCAAGAAACAAGATTTATCAAATGCAATATCTGATTTAGCTTGGGTTTCACCAAGAAAGATCTTAAGCGAAAAATCTTGGTCGCCTATCATAAAATGTTCTGAAAGATTGCTTTCAATTCGTAATAAGTTAAGGTCGTCAGGAAAAAGCCGAACCCTGATGCTTTCTTTATCAAATCGAATATTCATATGATGCGCTCAAAACCTGTATAAACATTAAAGCTTTGATCACGTAAAAACCCAATTAGAGTCAACTTCATCTCTTTAGCTAATTCATAGGCAAGACTTGAGGGGGCCCCAATTGCAGCTAAAATTTGAATCCCAGCCATCGAAGCCTTTTGAACCAATTCATAACTAAGTCTGCCACTCACTAGTAAAAGATGTTTATTCAAGGGCAAATGGCCGCTCTGAAAGGCCTGGCCAATAATTTTATCTAAAGCATTGTGCCTACCAACGTCCTCGCGAGCGCTGATAAGCTCTGCCTTTGAATTGAAGAGTCCTGAAGCATGAAGCCCGCCAGTTGAATTGAAAATACTTTGCGCTGACTTCAATTGATCCGGAAGGCCGATTATTTGTTCTTTGCTGAAAATCAAATTAGGATCATAAATTTCGTAATGATCAAAGCTATTCTGAATTTTGAGCGCTTCAATTGATGATTTACCACAAACCCCACAGCTTGAACTCGTATAAAAATGTCTTTCAAGACTCTTAAGCTCAAGCTTTGTCCCCTAAGCAAGCTTAATTTTTACAATATTACTGTGACCCAAAAGCTTTACGGGTGGACCGCAATATGAGATTTTATCAAAATCACTAGTACTTCTTATAATTCCTTCTGAAAAAAGAAAGCCCAAAGCCAAATCAAAGTCGTGCCCCGGAGTTCTCATGGTGATTGAAATTGATTTTTGCTGCCAGTTTGCTTCTGAGTCTTCAAATTCAAGACGAATTTCTAGAGGTTCTTCAACTGCCAGTAGGTCTTGCCTGTTTTCAACTCGAGCTGAAATAAATTTTTTAATTTCAATATTTTGGCTAGAAAAAGACATTTGATTTCTCTTTTATTCTAAACTTAACCACCACAGACCGGAGGAAGTATAGCAAGCTCAAAGGTCCCGCCCATACTACTTAAATTCAATACGTCATTCTCCCCAAGAATTTCGTTTGCAGTGGCAAGTACCGAAGAACTCACCAGGCTTTCAAGATCAATAGTTGAATTCTCTGATCTCATTAACTGCGATAAGATGTCCGCCTTAATTTGTGAAACAGCTTTGCCATTGGTCAATTCAATTGTAATTTGACCTGACTCTTCACAGTCTCGAAAGGCCCCAAATAGCTGAATACTGCATTGAAACTTTTCATTCATACTTAAAGCCTTTCTCATCAGATATGCGATCAAGTCCGCCAGCGAATTGATAAACATTTTGAAAACCTGAGTCTAATAAAATCTCAGCGGCTCTTCTTGAGCGCTTTCCTGACTTGCATACAACTAAAATATTTTGCTCATTTGGAACTTGAGTAAGCTGAGATCTCAACTGCGCCAAAGAAATATTGAAAGCTCCTGAAAGATGTTTTGCTTTATACTCACCAGGACCCCTCACATCCAAAACAAAATACTCACTTAAGGCGCTCATTTTATCTATAAATAATTCTTTGATTGGTGGTTTATCTTCCTGAATGAGGTGCGGCGCTTTACCACAACCTGAACAATCTATTTTGGATTTGAATTCTCTTTTAGAAAATTCAGATCTCAAAGAATCAAAAAGTAAAACTCGGCCACTTGCGATTTGACCAATTCCTAATATTAATTTCAGAGCTTCATTGGCCATGAGGCTGCCGATGATTCCGGGCAAGATACCCAGAACTCCTGCCTCGCTACAATTTGAAACAGCTTCAAGCAGCGGAGCTTTTGGGTAAAGGCAGCGATAACACGGGCCACCTTCAAAATTAAAAACTGAAACTTGGCCGTCAAAACGATAAATGGCGCCAAAAACCAGTGGCTTTTTATTTGCGACACAGAAATCATTTATGAGGTATCTGGCTTCGAAGTTGTCTGTTCCATCAATTATGAAATCATGAGCTTCAATGAGCTCCGCAGCATTTGATTTAGTTAATTTCAGAGGAATCGCATTTATTTTAATACTGGGATTAAGCTGCTCTAATGAAGATTTAGCCACATCAACTTTCAGGCTCCCAAGCCTATCTGTTGAAAATAAAATTTGCCTTTGAAGATTTGATAGCTTTACTTGATCGAAATCGACTAAGCTGATCTCGCCAACTCCAGCCGCTGCCAAATATAAGGCAGCTGGGCAGCCAAGCCCGCCCGCTCCAACAATAAGAAGCTTAGCGCGCTTTAGCTTTGCCTGACCTTCTCTTCCCACCTGCGGAAGCGAAAAATGCCTTTGATAACGCTCATTTTCTTCTTGAGAGAATTGCATGAGATTGATGCTATTACAAACTTGACATCGAATGCAATTGCTATCATTTTTCAATGATGCACAATTTGCGAGACTCCTTCGGCAGGCGCTTTTCTTATTTGCGATTATCTGTGATTGAAGCCTGCAATTTTAGGTGTACCTACTGCCTACCGAATGGCTATAAAAAAAAGCCAAACGAAGCAGCTTTTTTAAGCTTGAGTGAAATTCAAAACTTAGTCAGCTGTTTTGCTGAACTTGGTACGACAAAATTGCGATTAACCGGCGGCGAGCCAACACTTCGACCTGATTTTTTAGAAATTGCGAAAATCGTACGCGATACTCCGGGGATCGAAAAGATTGCACTCTCAACCAACGCCTTTAAATTAAAATCCTTACTCCCTGAACTTCAAAGGGCCGGAATTCAATATCTCAATATTAGCCTCGACAGTTTAGATCCTGCAGTGTTTTTGAAAATGACTGGTTCAAGCCAGTTGAATGAGATCACCTGCGCCATCGAAGAGGCTTTTAGCTATAATTTTGCAGCTATTAAGATCAATGTTGTTCTGATGAAAGATTTAAATGATAAGTCTTATGTTTCATTTTTAAACTGGGCAAAAACGGCTCCGCTTACTATTCGATTTATTGAACTCATGCCTACTTTGCAAAATAATTTATTGTTTAAAGCCCATCATATTAACTCGCAATTTTTAAAGGAAGATCTCAAGAGTCGTGGCTGGAAATTAAAGCCAAGAGAAATGAATGCAGGACCTGCTGAAGAATATGCGCATCCGGATTATCGGGGCCAAATGGGCTTTATCGCTCCTTACGAAAAAGACTTTTGCGGCAATTGCAATCGCCTAAGAGTAACCAGCCAAGGTGCCTTGCGCTTGTGCTTATTTGGGGAGGGCAACTATTCTCTCAGAGATTTATTGCAATCGCCTGATCAAAAAGAAGAACTCCAATTGAGACTTTTTTCGCTTCTTCAGAAAAAAGAAATATCACATTACTTATCAGAGGAAAAATATGGAAACAACTTCAGTTTCTCAAGCATGGGCGGATAATTCGTCATTTCATATGATTGATGTGGGCCTTAAGGCATCGACCAGACGAAGAGCTGAGGCGCAAGGTGAAATTCAATTATCAAAACAGTCCTTTTTAGCATTAAAAGAAAATCGCAACCCAAAAGGTAATGTGCTGGCTTTGGCTGAAGCAGCTGGCATTATGGCTGCAAAAAAAACCAGTGATTTGATTCCGCTATGCCATCCCTTGCCACTTCACTCGGTTCATTTTAGATTTCAATTGCTTGATGCTAATTTTAGTATTCAAGTTTTTTGTGAAGTGCGCACCACGGCCCAAACAGGCGTCGAGATGGAGGCCCTTTGCGGAATCAATGGCGCTTTACTTACTATTTATGATCTCTCAAAAGCAGTCGATCCTGTAATCGAAATTAAAAATATCCGCCTTAATTTCAAAGAAGGCGGAAAATCTGGAGTCTGGACCAATCCCAATTTTCACTCTGAATCAAGCACAAGCCAAGTTTCACCAATGCTCAGGCTTAATGAGGTCCCTGTAGTTGTACTCACCATTAGCGATCGAGCTTCAAGCGGCCAAAGCCCAGACAAATCTGGCCCATACTTAGTTGATCGACTCAGATTAGAAGGTGCAAACATTTTAAACCATGCTTGCGTTAAAGATGATCAAAAGGAAATTCAAAAATTCATTTTAAATTCAGTTGAAACTCAAAATGCGCAGCTCATAATTTGCACAGGCGGGACAGGGCTTAGTCCCCGAGATGTCACTCCTGAAGCCATCGAAGCTATTTCAACCCGCCACATTCCTGGCTTTGGAGAGCTTTTGCGAAAAAGTGGCTCCGAACATATTGCGACTGCATGGCTCAGTAGGTCTACCGCTTGTATCATTAAGGATACTCTTGTTATAGCTCTGCCAGGAAGTCCAAAGGCCTGTGCTGAGGCGCTTGATGTTTTGCTTCCGATATTAAAGCATGCTCTTCATACTATTTCAGGCGGCAATCATGATAAAATATAGTGAAGCGATCAATCAGATCTGTGAAGTCGCCATTGCCAAACGCAGTACTTTAAAAACAGAAGTTATTTATTTGCTCAAAGCAATGGGACGAATTGCTGCCGAAGATATTTTAGCTCCTGAAGCCATGCCTAGCTTTGATAATTCAGCAATGGATGGTTTTGCAGTTAGGTCTCAAGATACTCAAGCTGCAAGCCAAACTCAGCCAGTAGAATTCAAAGTCCTGGGATCAATCGCAGCAGGCGATTACAACGAACCAGAGCGAGCTTTGCTCCTTAAAAATATGGCTTTTGAAATTATGACCGGAGCTGCTTTTCCGAAGAACTTTGATGCCTGCATTAAGATTGAGGATTGCAAAGTCGAACGCGATCATTTGGGTCAGGCTCAAAAAATGACAATATATGAGCCGATTGAAACCCAAAAGCATCTACGCCCTGCCGGCGGAGACTTTGTGAAAAATGCTCGCATTATCTTAAAAGGACAAAAACTTGCGGCCGAAGATTTACTAGCCTTGGCAGCCTTCGGAATTGCTTCGGTAAAAGTTTATGCTCCACTTCATATTGCACTCATAGCCACTGGTAAAGAACTCGTGCATTTTGAAGAGACTCCAAAAACAAATCAGATTCGCAATTCCTCTCAAGTCTTTTTAAAATTAGCATTAGAACAATTGGGAGCAACTACCGAGTGCTTTCATTTAAAAGAAGACCAGCCGGAAGATTTCGCAAAGCTAATTTTAAGCCCCAAAATCAATTCATTTGATCTTATACTCACTACCGGGGCCGTTTCGATGGGCCAATATGATTATATCCCCGAAGTACTTAAGACGCTCAATAGTAAAATTTATTTTCATAAGGTGGCCATTCGGCCAGGTAAACCAATTTTGTTTGCCGAGCTACAAAATGGACCCGTAATATTCTCGCTTCCCGGAAATCCAATTTCAAGTGTCGTTGGACTCAGATTTTTTATAGAGAATTATTTAAGGAGCCTTTATTCACAAAAGCTCGAAAAACCAATTTTTGCTCGAATCAAAAAGCTTTACGAAAAGCCCCGGGGGCTTAAATGTTTTTTAAAAGCTAAGCTTGATCTTTCTCAGACTCCGCCAGAGGTCGAAATTCTTGAAGGGCAAATGTCTTCAATACTTTCAAGTTTACTTAAGGCCGATGCCTGGGCAATTTTAGAGGAAGGCTCTGAAGGGGCAGAAGCCAAAAGTTTAATTCAAGTTTACTATCAACATTCAAATACTAGCGAGGCTTTAGTTTGATGATTGATGTCCGCATTCAAAAAAATAAATTCAGCCTGATCGACCTCTTAGATCTTCAAACCCCTAGTTCACATGGCGCGCAAAGTGTTTTCTCTGGCATCGTCCGAAATCACAATCACGGGAAAAAAGTATTGGGCGTGAGCTATGATGCTTTTGCCCCACTTGCCCATAAAGAATTTGAGAAAATTTGCAGAGAAGCTCAGGCTCGCTTCGGCTCAGATTTGCAAATTCAACTCTGGCATCGCATCGGTCGCCTCGACGTGGGGGACTTAAGTGTTGCGATCATTGTTTCTTCAAAACATCGCGATGAAGCTTTTAAGGCAAATCGATATATCATTGAAGAACTTAAAAACCGCGCCCCCATCTGGAAAATGGAGCATTATGAAGACGGCAATAGCGCTTGGCTTAAGGGCCACGCACTTTGTTCACATTCAAATGAAAGTCTAAATGTTTAGGCATCTTGGGGCCAATTTGGTTGGGGCCCTGATTATTTCAATGTTTTTTATTAAGCCCGATGCTTGCGCCAGCAAATTTGTCAAAATAGCCGCAGCCTCTGATCTACAATTTGTTATGCAAAAATTAGTCTTGCAATTTAAAAAAGAAAATCCTGATATCAATTTTTCTGAAAACTATGGCTCAAGCGGTAATTTTGTTTCGCAAATTGAAAGTGGTGCAGATTTTGATATGTTTTTCTCAGCCGATACGCAATACGCCGAAGTATTAGAGAAAGCAAAACTTACCAATGGACCTCCAAAACAATATGCAGAAGGAATTTTGGTTTTTTGTGGCGCTGAAAAGCTGCAGGATTTTACGAAGAATGAATTTAACAAAATCGCAATTGCCAATCCTGAGCACGCACCTTACGGCGGCATTGCACTTGAAAGCCTTAAGTCTGCAAAAATTTACGATCAGTTAAAAGTAAAACTGGTCTTTGGCGAAAATGTTTCTCAAGCCGCACAATTTATTCTGAGCAATGGAGCAAAGGGTGGTCTCATTTCAAAAGCACTTTTATACTCCAAACAAGCGCAAAACTTTCACTGCCAAGAAGTTGAAAATAAACTTTATCATCCACTTAAACAGTCTTTTGTAGTTTTAAAGAAAAAGCTACCCAATGATGCGAGCCTTAAGTTTTCAAAGTATGTATTGAGCCCCGCCGCTCAAGAAATCTTTAGAGCTAATGGATTCAACTCAGTTCAATGATTGAAATCGATGCTCTTTACCTGAGTTTAAGATTGGCATTTCTGACAAGTCTTATCGTACTCGTAATAGGCCTGCCAATTTCATATATGTTTGCGCGCTCAAGGTCTAGCTGGATCAAGCTTCTTGAATCCATTTTACTACTCCCAATTGTTTTACCACCAAGTGTTTTAGGTTTTTATCTTCTCATATCTTTGAGTTCAATTGGCTGGGCATTTAGTTTTGCGGGCCTTTTAGTTGGTTCGATTATTTATAGCTTTTCTTTTGCCTTTCAAAGTTTTGTTGCCGGTTTTAAAACTATTGAAGCTGAGTATTTTGAAGTGTCTGCTAGCTTAGGTGATTCGGCCACAAAGAGTTTTTTTCGAGTCGCTCTGCCAATGGCGAAAAATTCAATCATTGCCGGCACTCTTTTAAGTTTTGCTCATACTCTTGGTGAATTTGGCGTGGTCTTAATGATCGGCGGCAATATTCGCGGACAAACACGCACTCTTTCGATTGCGATCTATGACCAAGTTCAAGCTCTTGATTTTGAATCGGCGAAAAGAACTTCGATATTTTTGCTGGCTTTTAGTTTTTTCATTTTGGTTTTAATTAATTACTTTAAAGATAAAAATGAAGTTGCGCGCAAATGAAAAGCATTTTGAATTTTGAAATAGCACATAGATTAAGCGATCAAATTCTGCTAAAAGCCGGTGGCTCCTTAGAGTTTGAGCCCCCTCACCTGATTAAGTCGATCTTTGGCCCCTCAGGCTGTGGCAAATCAAGCCTTTTAAAAATTCTCTTAGGCAGCATTGCCAATAGTCAGAGTACAATCGAATTTAATAATGAGTATTGGCAAAGCGCCAATTCACAAATATTTCTCCCAAGCTTTCGTCGTCAAATTGGTTTTGTACCTCAGAAGGAGTGCCTATTTAGGTTTAAAAATATTCGCGAAAATATTCTTTATGGGATACAAAATTTAACTGAATCTGAAAAATTGCGACGTCTAGAAGAGGCGCATGAATTATTTCAAATTGGAGACCTACTTGAAAGAAGATGTGACCAAATATCCGGAGGACAGAAACAAAGAGTAGCACTTGCCCGCGCTATTGCCACTCACCCTCGACTTCTTTTGCTAGATGAGGCCTTTTCAGCGCTCGATGCCAAGGCACGGGAACTGCTTTTACCCAAATTGGCGCTTTGGCTTGAAAAAATGAAAATTCCGACTCTGGTCGTGAGTCACGATGAGCAAGATGTTAAATTATTAAAATCAAAAATATACAGATTTGATGACTATAAAATTAAATTTTAATTTGAAACAAATTCGGCTCGAAGCTAGTCCTTAAAGGTTGGATTCGTTTCTTCGATATCTGAGCCCCCATAAATGGCACCATGTTTGTGTCTTCCCAAAAAGCGTTTTTCAATGGCCCGAGAAGTAACCGTTATTGAAACCACAGTTGCAGAAATTAAAACGACTGACCATCCGAATCCCAAACCAACCAAAATTCCGAGTGCCGCCACCAACCAAATATCGGCGGCAGTTGTGAGTCCCTGAACTTGTTTTGAATGGTCATTATTTCGAATAATGGCGCCAGCACCTAAAAAACCAATTCCTGTTACAATTTGAGCGATGACGTGTTGGTCAAACATTTGTCCTTCACCCTTTAAAATTACGGGTACGGTTGTATAGATCATGGCTCCTAAACAAATTAAAATATGCGTCTTAAAGCCTGCAGCTGCCCTTCGAGCTGCTCTTTCAAAGCCAATAATAGAACCAGTGAAGACCGCAAAAAATATTTTAGGATAGATAAAGGCTAGAAACTCAGCATTGGTTAAAATCATTTTTTCCTTAACAAAAGTTACTAAATTGAGACGCAGCCCCCTTGAATCACGACAGAAAAAGCAGGCACTCCTTATTGAAACAATATTGGTCTCAAATAGTAAAGCGAGAATGTATAAAAACGAGAATTTCATCACTTTTTCGAAATCTCCAATTGAGAACGAAGTTTTCGTTCTTGTCGAATTAGTTTTCAGTTTGGGTATGAAGGCGTAAAAGCTACCTAGATTGTTTCGAAAAAATACAAAATTTTTGCATAGTAAAAAAGATCGCCAGTTTCTCTCCCTCTTTATGGGACCAGACCTTAGTCCGAATAGTTAATGTATGGACGTTTATGGCCTTTTGCTTTACCAGAGGAGTTTTTATGAAATTAGGTACCCAATTATTGAAGATGGTGGTGTCGGTTTCAGCTCTAGCCTTGACTGCATGCACGAGCAATCAGTCTAGTTTTTCATTACTGCCAGCAAGCCAAAACTTTCAACAGTCAAATTCATCAACCAGCAATAAGGTAGATCTTTTATGGGTCGTAGACAATTCACCATCAATGATACCTGCCCAAGATAATATTTTAAGTAATATTGCAGCCTTTATGACTAATTTTCAGTCTAAAAATTTAGATTTTAAATTGGCAGTAACTACAACCGAGGCTTATCTTGCGGGATCTAATTATACCAATAATGTCGCCTATTCTAAATTTCGTAATGGCGCCACTCTTTATCAACTAGATGCTTACGGACGCCCTACCTCTACCGTTTCTTATTCAAAATATTCCGGAATTTTTACAATCATTCCGGGCGTGCCTGATTTGATCAATACCTTTATTACCAATGCTTACCAAGGGGACCAAGGAAGTGGTGACGAGCGTGCTTTTCGAAGTTTGCAAATCACGCTCAATAACTCACAAAATGCTGGCTTTCACAGACCTGATGCATATCTAGCAGTTATCATTTTGTCTGATGAAGATGACTTTAGCGGAGATTCAAGAATTGAAGGCAGCTGGATTGGGCAGTTGCCGGGAGAAACTAATGCGCAATTTGCAGCGCGTTATGTTCCTGATCATAGCTATATGGCGCCGACGCTTGACTCAGTGGCCACTTATATTTCGTATCTCGATACTTTTACTAGTAGCACGCCTTCAAATAGACACTATAATGTATCAGCAATTTCGGTTTTAGATAGCGCTTGCCAATCAGCGCAGAATGCCGCCGGCTCACCAAACTCAATTGTTGGTCAACGTTATATGGATATCGCAGCTCAGACCAATGGTACGGTTGGCAGCCTTTGCGATACAAACTTCGCGGCCACTCTCACCAAAATTCAAGAAAATATCTTAGAGCTCAGCTCACAATTCTTTTTGCAACGCACTCCGATACTTGCTTCGATTACAGTAGTGGTTAATGGTGCTTCGATTTCACAGGATGTCGTGAATGGTTGGACTTATAATTCAACCGCCAATTCAATTGTTTTTCACGGCTCTTCGATTCCTCCACAAGGTGCAAATATCGCAATCAATTTTGACCCAACTACGATTAAATAATAATGTTCCCAAAAAGGCTTTGAGCATAGACCAATCTTATGCTCAAATTTGCCTTAATGTCTCAAATTGCAATCTTAATTTTAGTTTTAATTTTAAATTTCAAAGCATTTGCTTTAGATGCTGGAGAAATTTGCGAAACCCAATCGATCATGACTCTTCCCTGGACGCTTTGCCTTTTCGATAATGAAAAGACGCCCGGAGAATTACGGCGAGCGATGGCTGATGCCTTCTTAGAAATTCATCGCATTGATGAATGGATGAGCGAATGGAAACCAGAAAGTCTGATTTCGCAAATTAATAGTTCAGCTGGAGTTAAGGCCATTAAAGTAAGCGACGAAGCCTTTGAAACAATCAAACAGTCGATACATCACAGTGAACTCACGAGCGGCGCATTTGACATTAGCTTCAATGCATTCTTTGGCCTTTATAGCTGGAAGAAAGGTGCAGAGCGCTTCCCGACTGAGGACGAAATCAAACGCCTTTTGCCTTTGGTAAATTACAAAAACATTATTCTAGATGAAACCCAAAAAACAGTTTTTCTCAAAAACAAGGGAATGAAAATCGGTTTGGGTGGAATGGGCGAAGGCTGGGCCGTAGATAAAGTATATGAGCTCCTAAAACCGCGAAAAATAAAATCTGGCTATATTGATGCCAGCGGAGCCGTTCGTGTCTGGGGTGTCAAACCAAACGGTAAGCTCTGGGTAATTGCAGTGGGTGACCCCAGACCCATGAATCCTGACCCTTTACGCAAAGATTTTATCTATAAATTGTATGCCACTGATGTTTCAGTCACAACTGCTGGCGACACCGAAAAATCTTTTTATAAAAACGGCAGGCTCTACCATCATATTATTGATCCAAAAACCGGCTATAGCGCTGAGCAATCAATTCAAGTTACTTGTGTGGGTAAAACCGCAACGCTTTGTGATTTTGTAGACGATGGTGCCTTCATTCTGGGTGGAGAAAAGGGCAAAACTTACGCCGAAAGTCAGGGTGTTGAAGTTTTAATTGTTAATCCAAAACGTCAGATCATAATGTCAAAAGGCCTATCTACTGAAAAAACGCAATGGGGTCAGGCACTCAAGCTCATTAAACTTTGAAGAGCTTTTCAGTTTCACTCTGAGCTTTTAGATTAGCATTATTTTTAAGCAATCTGAGAGTCGAAATTCCGTCTCCCCAAAGACCCAAATGCTCACCAAATATATGAGTAATAAGCGCTGCAAATTGTGCAATTTGCTCATTGCTTTCAACTAGCGCCATTTTTTCAGTGAACTCATCTGCTAATTTTTGAGCATTTGTGGCGTGGGTATCCCAAGCAATCTTCAGATAACTATCAAAGCTCATGAAAGGTCCCTAATTAAAACAATTGAAGACAAAGATTTACGCATTTGCTCGTTATTTTTCAAGCTCTTTTTCATTTGTGACTCAATTTAAATTTATTTATTTTGGCGCATCCCATTGTCAAAATGATTTTTTTCTATTCATTAATTCCGAAAATAGGTTTAAGAGAGAGGGCTCAGAACGCAAAACCAAACAAAGGAGATTTATGATGAAAACAGCGATCGCACTGGGGATTTTATTTTTTATTCAACAGGCCGGAGCAAGCGGCATTCAATTTTACAACCAAATTGAACTTCCTGCCAATGTTCGCAATGTTCAGCTAGTAGATGCCGAATATGTCATCTTACCAACTAAAACCATGACTCGAGAAATTCCAAATTGTAATTCTGGCGGTGAAGCCGGACGCGTTTGCAGTGAAACTGTAGTCCTTGAGTCTGCTCCCGCAATTCGCGCCAATATTTCTTATGTTGACCCAATGTTTATGGATGAAGGCGGCAAACCTCAATATACTTCGGTAGTACTCGAGCTTACCAATTTTTCTAACCAACAAGTTTCTGTCTTGATGTCTGTATATCCAGGCTGGAAGCACCCTTTCTCAACTATCCAAAGAGATTTCGCTAGAAATCACCTTAACTTGAGTGTTGCTGGTACTTCTAAAACCATTCAAATCGTAGACATGAAGCGCTCTAAAATTTGCCGCGTCTTTGGCGAAAGTGGCGAACCAGAACGCAATTGTGTGGAAGATTTAGTTTACAAAAATGCGCAAACTAAAGTTCTACTTTTAACTGTGAATCAAAAGTAGTTTTAAGACTTCTGTTTTGTCCAATCCTGCCAGTCTTTAAGTGTGAGCTCAGTCATGAGCTCCACTGCTTTTATCCACTCTGATTTCTTACGCTGTTTAAAATCGCTTAAGATCACATTTTTGAATTTCATATGAATATTTGCAAGTTCATAGCCCATTGAATGCATGAGCTTCAGCTCGTCTAATTTGCGATCCAGTCTTGAAACCTCAATTTTGGTACAATGAGGCGCCAGTCTTCTTATCACCCAATTCTTTTTAAAACTTAAAATCGGATCTGGCATTCGAACCGAGGACTCAATGAGTTTCTGACATTTAAGCACTTTGGATGGCTTGTTCAAGATCCAACTATAGGCCGCAGGCGCCAAAGCTTTAATCTCGCGAACCACAAAACCGCCGTTTAGCTGAGCCTTCACGATAAAGCGTGCACGACCCAAACTCCCGAGTCCTGCCGGTCTGTGCGCAAAACTGAAATCCGTGGCACCTTTCGGTAAAGTCGCAATCAGCAACTTTTTTAATATTGCAGGGGCCTTTACATTTGAAGGAAAGAGTTCATCTATTTTCTGATAGAATAATTTTGGTTCATGCTGGGCCTGTTGAGCAAGATCTCTTAAAAACGTATGACATTCCTCAAGCACAAAGGCACGCCCACCATGTCTAAGACCATCCTCGTAACCCGTCAGAATATTTTGCATGATTTCATCTGCACTGAGCTTCAAATGATCGCAAGAACTTGCTATTAAAGCACTGGTTCCAAGTCGTACCAAATCAATTGCATAAGGCATCTCATAGGCTTCATCAAAATCATTAATACCCCAGATGAGTCTGCCTTCAAGATCTCGCCATGTTCCGTAATTCTCGATATGAAGATCACCAATACATAAAATCTTTGGGGCTTTTTCAAATACTTTCATATTTTTAAGCCAAAGATCACACCATCTAAAAAAACTTGCCCTTAAAAAAGGAAAGGGACTCGATCGCATGCGTTCGTGTTTGAGTTGCAAATCAATTTCGATGATAGGAACTTGCTTCCGAAGCCAGCGTTCATAACTGCTATTGAGTTCAATTAGATTCATTAACTCCCCGCCTTTTTCAATTAACTTTATTCAATTGACCTTAAGCTTTAAGCGATCAAACATTGACATTATCAGAGACTTAGGAAAGCATTTTGTCACTGGTAATTAATCGAGAAATGATCATTTTTAACTAAAATTTTATAAAGGGCATATATGAAAACAAGAAATGGATTTTTGTTTCAATTCAAACCAAGAGAATGGATTCTAGCTTTTGTTGTCGTCATTTTAAGCGCGCAAATTGTAAGTGCAAAGCCTTTAGAACCCTTGAATCTCATCCAATATCTACTTCGCCTCAATGAACTTCGCTATTCAAGTCTAGATCCCAAGACTGTAAAACTCATTTCTACACAGTATTTTCAAGGCTGTGTGATTGATGAAACCCAGTTCGAAGTTCGCGATCCCGTCACCAATATCAGTCATAATTTGCAGGTTGCAATTTATCGACCCGCGGTCAGTGTCAAGTTGCCAGCTGTGATTATTATTCCGACAATTTTGGGTCGAACTGTAATTGAAAATAGCGTTGCCTATCGTTTTTGTATGACCAATATGGTTTCAGTCATAGCAGATGTTAATTCAACTGCGGCTCCAGCAAGTTTGCCTGACTGGGAAATGCATGATCGCATGAACCGATCAGCACTAATTGATTTGAGAACCTTGCTTGACCTGCTTGAAAGTCATCCGCAAGTAGATGCAAAAAAGATTGCCGGATACGGCCTAAGTTTGGGCGGATTTACCATGAGCCTTTTAGCCGCCGTTGATTCTCGCATTAAAGCAGTGGCCTTGATTGCAACAGCTGGCAATATGCCTGCTATTTTAACAAATAGTCAGCAAAAATTTCCGGTACGCTTACGCGAAATGCGTATGAAAGCAATTAATAATACTAGCCTTTCAGCTTATGAGGATTATCTCAGAGCAAATATCAATTACGATCCGATTTTAATGGCGCGAACGCCAGCGACTTCAAAGTATTTTATGTTAATGAATCTTGATGATGTCTATGTCCCTGCTGAAAATCAGCTCGAACTCTGGAGCAGACTTGGGAACCCAGAACATCTCGATGTTCGTGCTTCACATGACCAAACAATTTTAGGTGCTGTAACTGTGCATTTTAATGAAATTCTAAATGCGATTGTTGCACGCTTAAGATAAGCTTGTATAACTGTTAAAAGCGAGTCCTATTGGCTCGCTTTTTTTATTAAAGAGAGTCGCATTCATGTACCGCTCTAGCGAAGTAGATATTCGATTATCCAGCGTACGAAATTTGTGGATGGATCTACTCCTGCTTGCTATTTTTTTAGTGTTTTTATATTTCTTCGTATCTCTGGCCAGACATTGGATAAGCCCGCTTCAAACCAATGTTGCAATTGAACTCTCTTTAAGTGCTTTGCCTAAGTATTCATTTTACTCACTCATTCGCGCCCTAATTGCTTACTTTTGCTCGTTGGTCTTTACTTTGGTTTTTGGATATTTTGCCGCCAAAAATAAAACCGCAGAAAAAATCATTTTACCGCTCTTAGATATCGGCCAAAGTATTCCCGTTGTAGGCTTTCTGCCGGGCTTGGTTTTAGGACTGATCAGCCTTTTTCCTAAAAATAACCTCGGACTTGAACTCGCCTGTATTATCATGATTTTTACTGGGCAGGTTTGGAATATGACCTTTAGCTATTACGCCTCGCTAAAAGCCGTCCCCACTCAATTTCATGAGCTCGCTCAAGTTTTGAATCTGGGTTGGCTCAAAAAATTAAAAACCATTGAACTCCCCTATTCCTTCACCAACCTACTCTGGAATAGCTTGATGTCGATGGCGGGCGGCTGGTTTTTCTTAACCATCTGCGAATCTTTTAGTTTAAGTGATCGAAATTTTGTTCTGCCTGGTCTTGGCTCTTATATGAAGCTGGCCATAGACAAACAAGATACTGTCGCGATGTGGGCCGGTGTGCTTGCGATGATGTTAGTCATTGTTACAATCGATTTTCTGTTCTGGAGGCCAATCCTAGCTTGGAGCCAAAAATTTAGACTTGAAGATGCGCAAGATCAGACCAAAGATATTCCCTTTGTGATGTTACTGCTTAAGGATTCAAACTTAGTTAATTGGTTTATTTTAAAGTATGATGAGTTTTCAAATTGGCGAAAAACTCCAAATATTTCTTCTCCCATTATCCCGCGAAAAATTTCAAACTTAAAAGTGAGCAATCGACATACTAGGCGATGGGCGTTGAGAATTGTAAAAATCGGAAAATATATACCTGAATCGGTAACTGATAAACTTCCACAGGCATTGATTGTGACTTTGTTGTTAGTCGGCATGATTTATGTTTATGAATTGGTGCGCCCTTTAAATATTTCTCAATGGAAGCAAATTGGTTTAGGGACCCTTGCCACAACCTCGCGAGTGGTTGCTTCAATTGTACTCGCCTCTTTATGGGCCATTCCAGTCGGAATTTGGATTGGCTCTTCTCCAAAACTTACTAAGTTTTTTCAACCTATTGTGCAGGTAGCGGCAAGTTTTCCGGCCCCAATGCTTTATCCCCTGGTCATGTTGGTTTTAACTCAGCTTCATATCGGCTTTGGCTTTGGTTCAATGTTTTTAATGCTTTTGGGTGTGCAGTGGTATGTGCTTTTTAATGTGCTGGCAGGCGCAAGTACCATTTCTCAAGAATTGCGTGATACCGTAAATCTCATGGGCCTATCGCGCATTTCAAAATGGAAGAAACTTTATTTGCCCTCGGTTTTCCCAGCTACAGTTACCGGCTGGGTTACTTCTGCGGGCGGCGCCTGGAATGCAAGTATCGTTGCCGAATACTTTCAGTACGGAGGCAAAACTCTTTCAACTCTGGGCTTGGGCGCCATGATTTCAAAGGCCACCGACTCAGGAGATTTTGCTATGCTTACCGGCTGCTTACTTGTTATGTGCTCAACTGTGATAGGACTCAACCGCAGTGTTTGGCATCAGCTTTATTATATTGCTGAAAATCGCTTTAAATATGATAGGTAATTTGCTTAGGAATTCATTATGGATAAAACAGTCTTAGAAGCTAAAAACATAAGCCATAGCTTTGTGCTCGACAGTGGCCAAAAAATTAAAGTCTTAACCGACATTGATCTCAGTCTTTATAACGGAGAAATTCTCGCCATTCTTGGGCCCAGTGGCAGTGGCAAATCAACTTTACTTCGTATTTTGTCTGGCCTTTTAGAGCAATCAAGCGGGCAAGTTTTAACCGGCGACGTAGAGATTCATGGCGCCAATCCCTTAGTCAGTCTCGTCTTTCAGTCCTTTGCTTTACTTCCTTGGTTTACGGTGAACGAAAATGTCGAGCTAGGTCTTGAGTCCTTAAAGTTATCCCCCGAAGATTCTAAAGAGCGGGTCAAACGAGCGATTGATATTGTGGGCCTTGAAGGTTTCGAAGAAGCCTATCCAAAAGAACTTTCTGGTGGAATGAAACAACGAGTGGGAATTGCTCGAGCTCTTGCTATGCAAAGACCAATACTCTGTATGGACGAACCATTTTCAGCACTCGATGTACTGACTGCCGAAACACTCAGACGAGAGGTTTTAAATATTTGGCTCTCAGGTCAGTTAGGCGCAAAGACCGTCGTCTTGGTCACTCATAATATTATTGAAGCCGCCTCACTCGGAAAACGCATTTTGGTAATGGGGACTAACCCCGGACATATTCGTGTCATGGTGAAAAATGATTTGCCTTATCCACGAGATGAAAAAACCAATGGCTTCAAAGCCTTGGTCGAAAATCTTCATGATGTGATTACAGAGTTATTGATTCCCGATACTCCAGAATGGGTGCCGCCTGCGCTCTTAAGTTCTTCAGTCGAAACCCTTCCAAATGTTCCAATCAACGAAGTGGTTGGCTTGGTCGAAGTCATAGCTCGTCAAGGCGGACGTGCCGATTCATTCTTAATGGCAAACCATCTCGGAAAGGATTTCTCCCAAGTTTTGTTTTTAGCCAAAGCTGCAGAAATATTAGATCTAGTTGATACACCTAAGAACTTTATCGTGCTGACTGATCTTGGCCGGCAATTCTTAAATGGAGACGTCAATCGCCGCAAAAAAATTATCAACGAAGCTCTTCGTCGTCTTAAAATCTGTCAAATGCTTGAAGAAGAACTGCGTAAGTCTGAAGAATATTCGCTCCACTACGATGATGTTATCAAATTGCTGCACGAATGGCAGCCAAATGAAGATTCAAGCACAAGCTTTGAAACCCTCATTCAATGGGCCAGATACGGAGAACTTTTCGGATACAATGCCGATATTCAAACCATGTATCTCGACTTGGGTCAGGATAATACATGACAAATTACCTTTGGGAATCCTCATGGGCTTTTTTGCTGATCCCCGTTTTAGTTGCGATATTTTTAGTGAATCTTTGGTTTGCCAAAAGCAAATCGACCAGTTTGCAATTTAGTAATTTGAAGCTGATTAAAAAAATCTCGCCTTCGGTGCGCGCAAGACTTGCTTGGCTGCCAATGTTTATTCTTGCCTCTGGCCTATTTTTTGTAATCCTTGCGACTGCGCGGCCACAAGTAAGCGACGAGAGAGTGAAGCGTTTTTCTGAAGGCATCGACATCATGCTCACTCTTGATATCTCAGACTCAATGATGATCGAGGACATGGATCCCATGAGTCGCATCGACGCCGCCAAAAAGGTTTTAGTCGACTTCGTTAAAGATCGCCCAAGTGATCGTATCGGCTTAGTCGCCTTTAAGGGCGAAGCCTTTTCACGTGTGCCAATGACTCTCGATCATGAAATTTTAATTAAGAACATCAAAGCTCTTGACCCGATCAATCGCAATATTCGGGACGGAACCGCAATTGGCTCGGCTTTAGCCTTGAGTGTAGCTCGCATTAAAGACTCTACCGCCCGCTCGCGAGTCATCATTCTCGCAACCGATGGAGAAAATAATATGGGAATGATCGATCCCGAAAGTGCGCTTGAAATCGCAAAAGGCTTTGGACTTCGCATCTATACAATTGGCTTAGGTAAAGACGGCGAATCGATGCTACCCATTTATGGTCAAGACGCCTTCGGCCGCGCCGTCAAACGCTATCAACCAATTCATAGCTCTGTAAATGATGCTCTTTTAAAAAAAATGGCGACCGAAACCGGAGGCGAATACTACAAAGCTGATTCCGGAAATAAATTGCGCAGGGTTTTTGAAAATATTGATAAACTCGAAAAATCTAAGGTTGAATCTCAAACCTATGTCAAATACGAAGAGCATTATCAAAAGTTCTTAAAGCTAGGAATTTCTCTCATTTTTATTTCAATGTTTTTAGGCCATACCGTGCTGAGGAGGGGGCCATAATGTACCTGCTTAGTTTTGGAGGCGCACGGCGTTCAATACGCCGCGCCTCCAAAACTAAGCAGGTACATTC
>JAYUEN010000269.1:0-1529 GCA_043739185.1 Bdellovibrionales bacterium | reverse complement strand
GTCTAACGCCGACGTCGCATTGTAATAACGCTGAGCTAAATCAGGTTTATTCAAAAGGCGGTAACTTTCGGCAAGTCCAAAGTTGGCTTTTTTATTTTTGGCATCGATTTCAATAATTTGTAAATAAACCTCGACGGCCGCAATGTACTTTTCATCTTGGGCATAAGATTCCGCAAGGGCTACGCGGTATTCATTGGTGTAAGGAAAATTTTTAATTAAGCTTTTAAGATAAGTCTCGCCGCGAATAGGACCTTCCGAAGCCGCAAGAAACTTCGCGTACGTAATCTGGGACTCGGGCCAAATAGGATCTAAATCAATGGCTTTTCCCGAGTAACGCTGAGCCTCTTTTAACGAATTCGTTTTTCGATTTTGATCCTCTTTTTGGCTTCCCGGAGAATTTAAATAAAACGCAATGTGCGCTTGAGCTAATAAAGTCAGAAGCTCTACATCTGCATCGTAGGCTTTGACGGCACGTTCCCCAAATTGAATGGCGCTGACCATATTGTTTTTTCTAAATTCCAAAAGTGCTTGCCCTTTAAGTATTTCATGACTTTGCGGCGATCTGCGAGAGGCCTCTTGCAACGTGCGCAGCCTCGACAAAACTGTATCGTTGGGATTCGTAGTCTGATTTTAAGGTGTAAGCCTGAATTAGTTTTGGGTCGGCCTGAATCGCTTTTTGTAACCAGTTAATGGCTTCACGCGATTGGTTTAAAGCCCACAAACTTTTTGCAGCTTTTAGCGCTGCGGTCGAATTTTTAGGATCAATTTCAAAAGCCGCTTTATACTGGGCCACGGCCGCTAAATGATCGGAAGAGCGCGCGAACTGATCACCTAGCAGCACAATTTCCCCAGGTGCATTATCGATCCGGTCGCTACCACCAAGAGTTATAACAAGTTCTTTAAGACCTCGGTGGCTTGGGCTCATCTGATAGCCCTGTTGAGCCACCTCGAGCGCTTTCGAGCGGTCATTTTTTTCATACAAAATTTGCGCGTACGTAAATAAAGCTTCGATGTGAAAATTTTTGGGAAGCATTTGTTTCAGATTATTACCCGTGGAAAAATACTGTAAAGCTTTTTCATTATTTTGAAAGCCCTTATATTCCGTCATAGCTAATCCATATAAAGCTGCTTTAGATTCTTTATCTAAGTCAAAAACGTTCTGAAATTCAGCCCGAGCTTTGGTAAACTCATTTAATTTCAAATTCATTCTGGCTAATCCAATTTTTGGCCAGACCCACTGGGGCCAAAGTTGCGCGGCCTGATCAAAGTACGCAGCTGCATTAATAAAATTCTGATCGTATTCCAGCATCTCGCCTTTAATCATGTACAAAAAGGGTCCCAAACTAAATTTATCATCCACAATATGATCTAAAGTTTTCTCGACTAAACCCCGCGCATCTTTTAATTGTCCTTTTGCAATCAAGTGAGCTATTTGGCAGGTCTCAGAATAACTTGAGATGGGATTTACCGCGCGCGCCATTTGAGTCACGGTTAAAATACTTTTAAGATCTTGCGCGGTTTGTTTTGTG
>JAYUEN010000268.1:0-1530 GCA_043739185.1 Bdellovibrionales bacterium | reverse complement strand
ATCGCAGGACCACTGCTTTTTGCGAATCTTTAAAGAGCGAAGGGCATGAAAAGCTAATAAAGAAAAAAACCGGCCTCGTAATTGATCCTTATTTTTCTGCGAGTAAAATAAATTGGCTACTTAAAAATGTTTATGCATCTCAAAAATTCAATATACGAGTGGGTACTATCGATAGTTTTTTAATTGATCGATTGTCGAGTGGTCGCTTTCACATAACCGATGTTTCAAATGCTTCGCGAACTCAGCTTATGAATATTGAAACTTGCGAGTGGGATGAAGATCTACTCAAGATTTTTTCAATACCTGAGAATATTCTCCCCCAAATTGTCTCTTCGAGCGGAAAGTTAGCCACCACCTATGGTTTGAAATCTCTGCCAGACGGTATTCCAATTTCAGGAATTGCAGGTGATCAACAAGCGGCTCTCTTCGGACAAAATTGCCTATCCGAAGGTGAGGCAAAATGCACTTTTGGAACCGGCAGTTTTTTACTAATCAATAGCGGTGAAAGCCAAGTGGTTTCAAAAGCCGGATTGTTAACGACGATCGCATGGCGCCTATCCGACTATGCGGCACCAATTTACGCTCTTGAGGGCGGAGCTTTTATATGCGGAGCCGCCGTACAATTTTTACGCGACCAACTCGGATTTATAAAGAGTGCAAAAGAAATTGAAAGTTTAGCCAAAAAAGTAAAAAGCTCGGAGGGCGTTGAATTTGTACCCGCGCTCACCGGACTCGGAGCCCCCTATTGGGATGCCGACGCACGCGGAATCATTTGCGGCTTAACCCGAGGATCGACAAGGGCTCATATTGCCAGAGCAACTCTCGAAGCCATGGCGCTGCAAAACACTGAGATCTTGATCGCAATGCAAGCTGATCTCGGCAAAAATTTAAAAAGCGTTCGCGTCGATGGCGGTGCCTCTGCAAATAATCTTCTCATGCAATTGCAAGCAGATTATCTTGGGACCGACGTCATTCGTCCTAAAAATATTGAATCGACTTCAATTGGAGCAGCCTATTTAGCCGGCCTCGGCGTCGGCTTCTGGAAAATCGAAGATCTCAAAAAAATCTGGAAAGTCGATCACGAATTCACGCCACGCTTGTCTGAGAAAGTTCGTGATGAGCGCCTCGCGCAGTGGCGCAGCGCTGTTGCTCGAGCCAAATCTTGATTTTGTTTTGGCAGATCTTGGTGCTTGGGTTATGGGTAGATATTGGCTTGAAATTGGTTGGGGGTTGCGCGGCTTTTGGTGTTTGGCCTCTCCGTGAGTCTTTTAGCGTTTGGGCCTAGAGTGCGAATTGAGTCCCCTGCAGTTGAGAAGTTATCCAGAGGGCCTTTTTACAATATTAATTGCCGTGGCCCGCGCCCAGCCATAGCCCTCAAGTTGATTGATTCTAATATAGTCCTTTAAATTTAAAAACTCTTTAAAGCTCGAAATAACTCTCGTAAAGGGCCGATAATTCCAAAAGTGTTTGCTGAGCTTTTTCTTGCGACTTACTTTTGTAACAGCCATCACGATTGCCGAACTAATCGCT
>JAYUEN010000267.1:0-40874 GCA_043739185.1 Bdellovibrionales bacterium | reverse complement strand
GAAATGCTGGGTGTCCGATTCAGGTCGGTGGGGTGGGCTTTGCCTCGCCGCTCAATTTACCATCTCAGTTGAAGCTTCATATCACCTTGCTTGGATATCGAATAGAAAATGAGAAGCGTGAGTTGGTTACTAGCTCGAGTGATGCAACGGTGACCGTGCAGGAATTATAGTTTTTCGAAAAATTGAAGTAAGGATTAAAGTTGAGATTTTTAATTTTGATATTGTTAGCAAGTCCTGCAATGAGTTTTGCTACTGGAATGTCGCGAGAGTTTCATGTCGTGTAGATTAAAGGGTGGGTTTTGCAATATTCTCCATACGACTTCTTATAAATGCAACGGCTTCATTCGTATTTGTTCTATTAAAAACAGCGCCGTGAATGGCGTCGGTGAAGTCTGAAGTTTTCAATAAGCTCGCAAATTCGTCTTTCAGATATATTTGGAGGATTTTTGAAGATGTCGACAAAACTCCTTCGAACATTTCTGGTGATGAGACTTCAAGTACAGAAATAATATCTTCGATGTCTTTGGATCCAATAAAGTCAGATCCACCTCGAGATTTGAACGCTTCAATTTTTGAAGCCAAAAAATGGGGGAGGCTAAAAATTCGAATAGAGAAAGGCTTAGTTATGACCTCAATTGCCCTTGCAATTCCTTCCTCATACCACTTGTTGGTAAATCCAAAAGCAGAGATATCCGAACTCATGATATCAACTTTAAAATTTTGATAGAGCCAGCGACAAGTAGGCGCCCCTGCGCTCGTATCATGTGTGAAGCCCTTTGAACGTAAGGATTTTTCATTGAGCCATGTCTTATTACGACCGATGACTTCCATAACAACATCGACATCTTCTGTTGGGCGAGCTTGAGATGAATATACTTCTGGCAAATAGAAGGGAAGTGTCGCGCCGCCAACGAAAACAGCGTGCTCATTGAGTTCGGCAAGAGCCTTTGCAATTACTTTTATTGTTTCAATACTGGCAAGGTGAGCATTCATGACTTTTTAATTTTTCGTTCTAAATATTGTTCGGCGAGTTTGCGCTCGCGAACGCGACCAACACGAAGAATTTCAATGGCTGACATAAGCCCATAAAACTCAGGATCTTTAAGTGCCGCGTCTGCCAGGTTTGGATAAAAAGGCTTTATGATTTGGCCACGCTTTTTTCCTTGAGAGTGCGGCCACACGTATATGTCATCGCCATTTTGGACGACCATTTTAATATGCGTTGGTGATGAAATCCCAGTTGGAACGCCGACGGCTAAGGCGCCGACTTCTACCGGAAACATATATTTAACTGCATGAAGAATAAATTCGAGCGCAGCACTTCGGTTGACGAGTCTGTTATTGACGAGTCCTGCCTTGTTGAGGCGAGAGAGAGCCTTAGCGATTTCGCCCTGTGAAATACCGAGCTCTTGCGCAAGTTGAACCTGCAAAATCCCAGGCTCACTGACGAGGAGCTTTATCAGAATAGCAATGTCCTGTGGTTTGAGTGAAAGTGGTTGTTGCATACATATATCATCGGCGAAACGGGTAAATTATTCAATATTCCGATATGGAATATTGAATAAACAAGTCTTTTTAATAGTTTATTCTGGTGGTTCGACCAGATTGACAATTGGATGGGGTGGCAGGACGCATCTCGCACTTCCTGTGCTCGACCCTTCGGGCTCATTCGGTTACGAATGAGTGCAAAAATAGCGTTCTGCTATTTTTGTCGAACCTGCGAAAGCCGAGCCTTTGGCTCGCGCACAGGTTCTCGTCTGCCCACGCCCAAACAAAAAAAGCCGCTGACCCCTTTGGGATCATCGGCTTTTTTTGGATGGGGTGGCAGGACTCGAACCTGCGAATGACAGAATCAAAATCTGTTGTCTTACCAACTTGACGACACCCCAACAAGACTCGAACTTCGGACTTGAAACAGAATCCCCAAAATAAAAAACATGCTGAGCTTAGGCAAGTAAAATAAAATACTTGCTTAAATTAAACGCCGAGCTAATAAATCCCTCTGGAGGAAATATGTCAGAAATTCAGCCGCCGCCAGAGCATTTGCAGGTCGACTTCCAATATGCAAGCTTTTGGAATAGATTTGTGGCACTTTTCATTGATATTTTGATTCTTTTGATTCCCATGATGATAATAAACCATATTGCCCCTCTATTCGGCACAGTAGTGGTTTTCTTGTTCTATAAACCAATTTTTGAAAGCTCTCCGCTGCTTGCTACTCCCGGAAAGTCTTTAATGGGAATTGTAGTGGTAAGCGAGCAGGGCAATAGGTTGACCTACAAACAGGCACTCATTCGCTGTTTGATGTCCTTTGCTTCGATGCTCTTTCTTTGTCTCGGTTACTTAATGAGTCTGTTTACAGGGCGCCATCAGGCTCTTCACGATCTTCTTGCTGGCAGTATCGTGATCAATCAAGAAATGCCAAAAGAGAATTATTTTGATATTTGGCTAAATGAAATGAGATCGGTTTTTGGCCGCGGAACTGATGTTTTTGGTTCAAGCAATCAAACTCGAGCCGGTGGAGCAAATCCTTCGGGAATGGCCGGAAAGGCAAAGGACTCTAGTGCGGTTGAGGCTCTTTCCCAACTCCACAAATTATACACCGAAGGTGTTTTGACAGAAGCCGAATATCTCGCGAAAAAAGCAGAGCTGCTGAAGCGAATTTAGATTAAGCAAAAAAAAGAGGTAGGCTCAATTGAGCTACCTCTCACCAAGACACCTAGGGCCCCCTTAGGTTTCTTTAAAGAAAAATTCTAAGTTAGAATCTTCCCTGCTTGCAATTCTAAATCGACATCTTCATATGCATTATTTGATAACACTCTGCTCAGTCGTCCTCGCACCAAAATGCCCGCAAATCCTTTAATAGTCTGTGTCAGAAGTCTTTTGTCTTTGTAAACTATTAAGCGATTCGCCCATCGAACGAATTTCATTTTCATAGGCTTCAAAAATCTTGTTTTCAATTTCAGTCCTGGTTTCTTGATTGAGTGGGTGCGCAATGTCTTTAAACTGACCGTCCTTGCGCTTTTTACTGGGCATTGCCACGAATAAGCCGCCAGTGCCTTCAATTATCTTAAGATCACGAATCACAAAGCAATTATCGATGGTGATCGATACATAAGCTTTGAGACGATCTTCATTTACGGGGAATACTTTGACTTCTGTAATTTCCATTTTTGCCTCCAAGAGCTGAGTTCATGTTGTTTATAATTTCAGAAAACCCTTGATGAAAACGGACAATAGAATTGGGTTCCTACATAGACTTTCGGCTAATTTTCAGCGTGACTTTAGACCTTGGGCTAAGTTTTTAACCCAGCCTTAATAAAGTGGACTAATATTTGTTTCATAATGAGGCAAAGTGAGTGCGCCGCCACTGGCGGCGGAGGGACACGTCTTGGGGGGTCGGTTTTAACGGCAGCCGCAGCTGTAAACTGTTAGCAGTTTGGGTTTCAGTTTTTCGTGCGTCAGTTTGTCGAGGCAAGCTCTCAATTGATCAGCAATACGGCTTGCCAGGGTCTGAGGATCTACTTTGAATTCAGCGGAACCAATAAGATTCCATCGCCGCGGGCAATTGAAAGAATATTTTTACCTTGTTTTAAGCTCTTCACAACATCGGTGGCTTGGCTGACCGATTTGCGATTGACGTCAACAATCATATCTCCAGAGCGAAGACCGGAATGTTCGGCAATTGAATTTGCTTCGACATCTATGATGATAGGATGTTTAACCGAACTCGTTTCTATTCCAAAATCCCCACGAAGTTTTGCGGTATCGTCAGCAACTCGGAATCCCAAATCGAAGGGGGCCTTTTGACCAAAATAATGCTTCGGCTCTTCTTTTTTGGTTTTAATATCCCCGGGATTTTCTTTCACAGTAACTTCGAGTGTCTTATTAGTGGCTTGTTCGTTGTTGAGGCGAATGATTTTAACTTTGGCTCTGCTGCCAATGGCTGAGTCTGAAACGGCATTCATTAAATCAGTTGGGGTTTGAATTTTTTTACCATCAAATTCGACGATGATATCGTAAGTTTTCAGGCCAGCAGCAGCGGCCGGGCCATTGGGGAGGACCTGCGTGATCACCACTCCTTCGGCATCTTCAAGACCCAAATTGCTTGCAATTTCGGGAGACAAAATACCTAAGCCTACGCCCACATAGCCGCGCTTGACACGCCCATTGGTTTCAAGTTCCTGAACGATTGTTTTGACGTTATCGATTGGAATAGCAAAGCCAATGCCCTGAGCCCTGGCATCGATCGCGGTATTAACACCAATGACATAGCCTTGAGTATTCACCAAGGGGCCGCCCGAATTTCCCGGATTGATGCTGGCATCAGTCTGTATAAATGGAATTTTATTTATTTCGCCAATTTCTCGGCCAATGGCAGATATAATTCCCTTGGTCATAGTATGTGCGTGACCATAGGGATTTCCGAAAGCGGCCACCCACTCTCCTACTTGTAAATCTTTGCTCGAACCGAGTGGCGCGACCGGCAGGGGCTTTTTCGACTCAATTTTAATGAGGGCCACATCGGTGCGCTTATCTCGGCCAATAATTTTAGCTTCATAAAACACATTTGAAGAATTATCGAGTTGCACTTTAATAATATCTGCTTGTTCGACCACATGATTATTGGTCACAATCAGGCCATTTGATTTGATAATAAAGCCTGTCCCAAGAGCTTGCATAGTTTGAGGTGGTGGCGCAAATCCTCCGCCTCGGCCGCCACCCATAAATTGTTCTAAAAAGTCCTGCATCGGATCGCGGCCTTGACCACCACGCATATGCACATTTTGCGTGGTTGAAATAAAAACCACAGCGGGATTGATCAATTTAGAAAGTTCAACGAATAAATTTTTTGGAAGAGGTGCATCTAGCTTTTTAGGATCCAAGGGCGGTGCTTTGGTTTCTGAAAGATCAATTTGCTCAGCCTTGGCAAGGCTTCCTTGAGCCTTCAGTTGATGGCCAACTCCAATGGCTAATGCAAATGCCAAAATTAAAACGTAGTGGTGCTTTGAATATTTCTTCATTTGAAACTCCTTGGTCAATTTACTTTGAAATTTGAACGAATTTTAATTGCAAATCAGAGGTCACAGAATCTAAAAATTTTTGCTCGTCGCCAGTCAGATTATTTGCAGTTTTTTGCCTAAGCATTCTGAGAAGTTCAATATTAAATCTTGCGACCTCGAGATTCTTTTCGATTTTGCCGGTCGCAGGATTTGGGGCAATACCCAAGGACATTGCCGCGGACGAGCCGATCGACAAAATGAGAGTCGAAAAATTGGCTTCCATATTTTGATTTTGAGATTTTGAATCGGGCGATGTTTGCGTCATAAGTTTGCCTTTGTATTTTGCATTTAATCGAGACCTTTAAATAGGATAGTGTCCGACCAAATTGAGGATTCGGTTTTTGACCGAAGCCTGGAGCAAGAAATATCGGTTCCAGCTTTGGTTCGTCAAGGGGCTGATGCTAAAAAGGTAAGAGTCTGAAAGCCGCATATGTTGAGGACGGGTCGCAACGAGTGAGTCTAGCTTCCAGAGGCTCTGCGCCAAAACTTTCTTATTTCCCAGCCACTCACTCGCGAGCTCGTCGGCAACTAAATTTTGGGATTTTCGAACCAGTAGAGCGGCAAACAGCATGACCAATGGAGCCATTAAATTTTCAGCATAATGTTTGCGCTTGGGAGGCGTAACAAAAGCTTGCAAAAAAATTACTTTGTCAAAAAGTTCAGCAATGAGATTGAGTACATAGCCGAAGCTACTGGCGATTACTGCTGAAAAACTCTGTCCAAGTGAAATGCGCGCGATTTCATAGGCAATAAGGCCATCAAGCTCTTCAGCCGACAGGTCCTCGACTAAGGTCTCGGCCAAAAATAGGGCCGAGTAATGCGGTGAAATAGAATACGAATAGCTCAATGAGGCATCGATATTGAGTAAATAAATTTCAGGGGGCTCGATGCCCGCAAGCATGGCAAATTTTTTGGCACGATTTACTAAGTTCCAAGCATCGTTTCCTTCAATTGGAATCACTTCAAAGAATTGAAAGATATGCGACCTTGAAAAGAACAATATAAGTACATTAAAGAAGATCATAAAAATAAAGGCAGCCAAGGTCGCATAACGTCCCCATAAAATATGAACCAGAATCATCGATCCCAAGCCTAAGCCTTCAATTAAAACCCAAATTTTGAGAATTTTTTGAGCAAGTGTTTTTTTAAGCAAGCGCTGATCCCACCTTGAAATTTTGAGCAACTTTGAGAAGGCTAGAATAGGATTTTACGGAGCATTCGCCAACTCAATTTTCATATTCGAGGGCAGGTCTGCGTTAGTCTTTGAGCAGGCTACAAAAAAGCCTCTACGCAACCAGTTAAAATTCAACCAAATTTTCGAGCTGGCATTTTTTTATGGTCTGGTTCAGACTACTTATTGCTTACAAAGTTCTAGGACCCTAAATGGAGGACTTAAGTGTGGAAGTCGATGTAGTAGCGCTCAATGCGGCCATCAAAAATGAAAGTCAGTTCGTTGAAAAAATGATGAAAGAGATCAACAAGGTTGTGGTCGGGCAGCGAGAAATGCTTGAAGGCATTTTGATGGGCCTATTAACCGGAGGCCATGTTTTACTTGAGGGCGTTCCGGGATTGGCTAAGACTCTCACGATTTCATCTGTTGCAAAATCTGTTTCGCTTAATTTTGGTCGCATTCAATTCACTCCTGATCTGCTTCCGAGTGATTTGATCGGCACCATGATTTTCAATCCGAAATCAGGCGAATTCGCTCCTAAAAAAGGACCGATTTTTACCAATATCGTTTTGGCTGATGAAATCAATCGCGCGCCAGCAAAAGTGCAAAGTGCTTTGCTTGAGGCGATGGCTGAGAAGCAGGTGACCATCGGAGATGCGAGTTATGTTTTAGAAGCACCTTTTTTGGTATTGGCTACCCAGAATCCACTCGAGCAAGAGGGAACTTATCCGCTGCCTGAAGCCCAGCTCGATCGGTTTATGTTTAAAATCTTAGTCACCTATCCGACCAAGGCTGAAGAGCTTGAAATTATGAATCGCATGGGACAAGACAGTCAGCCTCATATAGATGCTGTGATCACACGCGAAGAACTGACTCGAGCACGTATGCGGGTTGATCAAGTATATGTCGACGAAAAAATTCGCAATTATATTGTCGAGCTCGTGATGGCGACGCGTACACCAAAAAAATATGGCTTAGATGAGCTTGAAGGCTTAATTAATGTGGGCGCCAGTCCGCGGGCGACAATTAATCTCATACGATCTGCTAAAGCCAATGCCTTTATTCGTGGGCGTGGATATGTGACCGCAGAAGATGTCAAAGCCATTGCCTATAATGTTTTACGCCATCGCTTGATTTTGAGTTTTGAAGCGGAGGCTGAAGAGATTAAAGGTGATGAGATCATTAAAAAAATTCTCGCCAAAATTGAAGTGCCGTAGGAAATTTTCTTAGGAGCCTTGATGCTACCGGCAGAAATTAGAAAGAAAATTAAACTTCTTGAGATCAGCACACGAAAGCTGGTGAATTCGGTTTTGGTTGGCCAGTATCATTCTGCCTTCAAAGGCCAAGGTATGACCTTTGCCGAATTTCGCGAGTATGTACCTGGCGATGATGTGCGCGCAATTTCTTGGCCGCTCACCGCAAGAACCGGCAAAACTTTCATCAAAAAATTTGACGAAGACCGCGAGCTCACTTTGATTTTTGCTGTTGATATCAGCGGTTCCGTTGATTATGGAAGTCAAAAGTACTTTAAGGGTGAGGTGATGACCCATCTCGCCGCAGTTCTAGGATTTAGCGCTTTGAAAAATAATGACCATGTCGGACTCTTGCTTTTTTCAGATCAAATCGAATTTTTCGTACCTCCAAAAAAAGGCCGTGCTCATATTCAGAGAATTTTGCGAGACCTTTATTTTGTAAAACCGAAACATCGTGGCACGCAAATTTCAGTGGCGGCAAACTATCTGCAGGGAATATTGAAAAAACGCGCCACTATTTTTATTTTCAGCGATTTTATCGATCAAAATTATTCTGCCAGTATTCGAAATTTGGCGCGCAAACATGATGTCATCACGTGCGTGGTTCAAGATCCAAGCGAAAAGAAAATGCCTAATTTGGGTTTGGTTGAAATGCATGATCCTGAAACTGGTGAAGCCTTACTTGTTGATACCGGGTCGGCTGGCTTTCGAACCGAGTATGAACGCCAAATGCGAGAGCAAGAGAAGCAAAGAACCGATGAACTCAAAAAGTCCGGAGTGGATAGCGTTCAAATTATGGTGGGCGATAGTTTTGTAGATCCATTGATCAGTTATTTTCGAAAACGCAGTCAGAGGGCATAGAGAATCATATGGCAGATGTTCATTGGCAGTGTCAGCTCAATCATTTAAATCTGACAAGTGGACTCACTGAGGCCCCTTTGACCGATGCCGACTCCCTTACGGTTGGTGAAAAATTTGTTCTCGATTGTCAGGGGCCAGAGGTGGCGGGTATCAATGCAAGCGCAAGTACGATTGAACTTCCGAAGGAGCAGCAATATGCGCTGCGAATTTTAAAAAACCTTGGTATGGATTCACATAAGGCGAGCTTTGTGGCGACTTCATATTCGGTGAATCCGGGAGGACATCAATTTCAGAATTTATTTCTCTCCGATGGTAAATCGCGTATCGCGCTTGATGGAATCAAATTCAAAGTTAAAAGCGTGATTACAAAAGAGAATAATCCAAAAAATGAAGCCTATCCGCCGTGGGGACCATTTGGCTTCTCTTATCCAGTTTGGATTTGGGCGGGTTTTGTTATCTTATTTGTTTTTATGACTTCTTTTGGAATTGAAAAGCTCATTCAAATCATAAAGCGCAAAAGATTTTATAAACTCTTGGCTAGTAATCCACCAGCCTTGTCAGCTTATCATGCCATTACTAAAGATCTCAGACAGTTCGGAAAAGAAGCTTTAAGGCCTTCGAGTTTTACGAGCGAGGTTTCGCTTAAGCTAATCGATGATTTGCATCAAAGTTTTCGTTGGTTTTTGTCGCGAAAGCTTATGTTCTCTTGTTTTGATTTGAGTCCATCTCAAATCTTGAGGGCAATCAAAGAAAAAGACGAGAATTTATTTAAAAAAGTAAGTCATACTTTGTCGCTCGCACTGATCGAAGTCGAACGCTGGCAAAATCGCCCATCGCAAATTAAGTTAGAAGATGCGGGCCAGTTAATTGAAATGGTTCGTGGGGCCGCCGAGATGGTACAAAAGCATTCTAGTCAAAAATCAGAGGCCCACAACTCAAAGGTCAGATTACAGGCAGAGGTTTAAAGATGTTTCGCTTCGCAGATTCGATTTGGCTGAAATTTTTATGGGTCATTCCGGTCTTATTGGTTTTTTTATATGCCATCGAAAAGCAGGCTTTCAAAAAGTTTGAAAAATATTATGGGCACCGAGTTTCTCAGTTTTTAACAAACAATGTTTCGCTTCCGCGCCGAAAATTAAAAATTGTTTTGAAGCTTCTAGCACTCACTTTTTTTATGATTGCGATGGCAAGACCGCAGGCTGGCAGAGGAACGCAAACCATAAAAGCAGAGGGTGTTGAAATGATGATCCTCTTTGATGTTTCCAATAGTATGCTCGCAGAAGATGTCAAGCCAAGTCGATTGTCATTTGCGAAATCAGAAATGATCAAACTAAGTGAAATGTTAACCGGTGATAAGGTCGGACTTATCGCTTTTGCAGGGAGTGCTATTTTACTTTCACCCTTAACTTCAGATAAATCGGCACTGGCTATGTATATTGAGGGACTATCGCCAGCTTCGGTCGAAAACCAAGGAACTGAATTTCGTAAGGCATTGCTCGAGGCCGAAAAAGCATTTGACCGAGGCGGGGTTGACCCAGATGAGGGCGTTAAAGTCACAAAAGTAATTGTGATCGCGAGCGACGGCGAGGATCAAGAGCCGGGCGCCCTTGATACCGCACAAAAATTGGCAGATAAGGGCATAAAGATTTTCACCATTGCCTTTGGTACGGAGAGGGGAGCCCCAATACCAAGTCGCGATGAATTCGGAAATTTAAGGAGCTACAGAAAAGACAGAGGCAATCACGAAGTTATAACTAAAGTGGATGACGCTGTTTTACGTTCTATTGCGAAAGCTGGTGGCGGCAGCTTTTATCATGCAAGCTTTGGCGGTAATGAAACCAAATTAGTCAGAGAAGACATAAATAAGCTTCAAAAAGCTCTCTTTGATAGTCAGATTTCAGCAACCTACGAGGAGAGATTTCAAATATTTCTTTGTATTGGCCTGTTCTTTGCCCTTCTTGATTTATTGCTGGGTGAGAAAAAGCCAGGAGAAAAAATTTGGCGCGGGCGTTTTGAAACAAAGGCGTTGGGATGAAAATAGCATTTAGAGTTTTGATCCTAATTTTAATAATTGTCCTAATAGGGTATGCATTTTTGAATAAAAATTTTATCGCAGGGATTTATCACAATAATCAAAGCATTTTAAAAATCTCTGAAAAAATGAATTATGAAGCTTTGAGTGAGAATATCGAAGCACTTCGATTTTTACCCTTAGCGCCTGAATTGCATATTAATTTGGGTGACCTTTACATACTTAATAAAGATTTTGAAAGAGCTGAAAAAGAGTTTGGCACAGCCTCTCGCTTGGCTCTTCTCAATCTTGAAATGAAGTTTGATGCCTATTTCAATGCTGGCGTGGCCGCCTCACAATTGAAGAAAGTCGACCCTGCGCTCGCATTTTATCAGGAATCTTTAGAGGTTAAGCCTGATTCAATTGAAGCCAAAACCAATATCGAATTGTTGGTACAGCAACAAGGTGGAAAGGGCGACGGAGCTGGAGACCCAGATTCCTCTAAAGACGACAAGAAGGATGACAAAGGAAAACAAGGCAATCGCAATGATCCCAATCAGAAAGTTCAAAATGAGCCCCCTAAAAATCAACCTCAGCCCTATAAGGGAAAAGAGATTTCAAAAGAAAATGTAAATAAAATCCTCGATGAGCTCAAACAGCAAGAGCAAAATGTCAGAGCAAAGTTTGAGAATCGCAATGTTCACAATTCTAAAAATGAAAAAGATTGGTAGTAGGGAATTAATCATGAACAGCTTTAGATTCACATTCTATCAAAAACCAATTGTACGCTTCTGTGCCTTCCTATTTGTGATTTTGCTTTCTTGTACTAGTCGGGCCACAGTTACTGTGCAGGCGAGTGTCGATCGCAATGCCATGGATCCCGGTGATACTTTTGAGCTTCGAGTCGATGTCAATAGTGACGGTGATCAAACTCCATCAGTTGATCGCGCTCCTGATATCGCAGGCTTTGAATTAGTGAACCAAGGGACGAGCAGTTCGGCGAGGGCCGGTGTGGTTGCGGGTGCGGGTGGTGCGCCGGAGTATCAAAGATCCAATCAAACCACCTATAGTTATTTTTACCAGGCTCTTAAAATCGGAAAGTTTAAGATCGATCCCATCGAAGTAAAACTTGGCGGGAAAACTTATCGCACCTCGAGCATTGAATTGCGAGTTGAAAAAGGCGCAAGTGGCGCTGCAAACCAAAACGCAAGGGGCCGGGGAGCGAAACCAAAAAGAGGAAATCCTCTTGAGCAATGGGAAGGCGACCAACAAGACGATGTTGAGGATCTGTTTAATCAGCTGCTGAAGCGTCACGGCCTCATGCCAAATCCAAACGGAGGATTTCGTACCCAGCCCTTTAATCCTCAAGATGCTTTTTTTATTCAGGTCGAAGTAGATAAAGCCGATGTTTTTGCCGGAGAGCAAGTTACCGCCGCTTGGTATCTTTATACGAGGGGAATCATTCGAGATCTTGATACTCTTAAGTATCCCGATCTTAAAAGTTTTTGGAAAGAAGACATTGAAATATCGACCAATCTAAATTTTACCCAAGAAATCATCAATGGTGTTCCCTATCGAAAGGCTCTATTGGCTTCTTACGCGCTCTTTCCTATTAAAGAAGGTGAGAGTTTGATTGATACATACAAAGCAAAATGTTCTGTGATGGCAGATACTTTTGGCTTTGGTAGTGGCAAAGCCTATACTTATACAAAAGTAAGCAAAGAAGTTAAAATCAATGTTCGGCCGATTCCTGCCGTGGGCCGACCGAGTGATTATTCAGGAGCGGTGGGTGATTTTCGAGTCACAACAAAAATTGATGAGAATAATATTTCAACCAATCAACCTTTTTCACTGCACATTCGTTTTGAAGGCAAAGGAAATGCGAAACTCATTGATCTTCCGCCATTTGAAGCACCTCAAGGTATTGAGCTCTATGATACCCAGAAAGAGGCAAAGTTTTTTAAGAATGGCACCTCCTATAAAGATTTTAATGTTCTTTTGGTGCCGAGGAGTCAGGGCGATTTCGTGATTCCTGCTATTAGCGTGAGTATGTTTGATCCGGTTAAAAAAACCTATGTGACGAAAAAAACCGACCCAATTAAAATCCATGTCAATCTCGGTTCTCAAGATCCAAATGTTAAAAATTCTCCGCTCTTTCAAGGGCAAAATAATTCAGCAGCACAGGCCCCAAAAGAATTCAAACCAATTCTCGAAACCAATTGGCGTCCGGCGCCCCAGCATCGACGAAAACTGGAGCTGGTCATTGGCATTTTTATTTTGCTCTCGGTTTTAGTTGTGCTCTTGATGAAAGCGCGAAGTGAGCTGGGATGGGGAGAGAAAAAGCGCAATTTACTGAAGCAAATGCAATGGCGCTTTAAGCGCATTCGATCTCGAATTGCTAAGGTGAGTGCACGCGAAGCAGCAGTTGAAACCACAAATGCTGTTTACTTCATTTTAGGCCAACTTTCTGATGAGGGTGGTGCCACGCAAGAAATTGAAAAACTATTATTGCTGATTCCTCCCAGCGTGAGGGCCGAATTAGGTGGCGAACTTCATAAGTCAATCGACAAATTGCAAATGTTGAGCTTTGCTCCCGACTCTGTGGTCGGAAACTTGAAAGAGCCAGAGCAGGTTAAGAAATTGATTTTTGACCTAGAGAAAATTCTTGAAAAAGCAGTTCATCTATCGCTCAGTCAATCGGACCTCGGCGCCAATGGCTCAGCCGAAAATAGAGAAGTGCAAAAATCAATTTAATAAATTGAGACCAGTGCCTGGATGGGCCCGAGGTGAGAGAGCGGCGTTCATTCCAGATCACCGAAAGAGATTCGATTTGAATTTCAAAGCGATGCGCTAGAATAAACAAT
The DNA here is from genome assembly GCA_043739185.1 of Bdellovibrionales bacterium. Taxonomy (GTDB): domain Bacteria; phylum Bdellovibrionota; class Bdellovibrionia; order Bdellovibrionales; family JAMPXM01; genus JAYTQQ01. Next base: position 27,651 of record JAYUEN010000267.1, on the reverse strand, counting down.
TCGATTTCGTTTAAATTGCGAAATTTCAGTTGGCTCAGGAGCCTTGTGCCGATTTCCTTTCGAAAGGCCTTCATCGGACAAAAGTAATCATATCGACTAAGCCCAAAATATTTTTGAATAAAAATTTCGAAGTAAAAGCCTGTTTTTATATCTTGGGTTTGGTCTATGCGCTTTCGATTCTTATTCGGCAAAAAGCGATCACCATTTAGGAATTGCAGCTCGGGATTGCTCTGAAAATGCATCATAAAGGCGATGATTTCTGCAAGCGGTATTCTGAGTTTTGCATCCATAAAAAAAATGAGATTGCCATTAAGTTTTGCTGCCGCCTCTTTAAAAGAGGCCAGCCTAAGATACGGAAACTCGACCTCAGATGGTGTCGGCCCGATAAGTATGATCTCGTAGCGGATGGGCATTTTTTTAAAAAAACTCTCAATATTGATGAGGCTGTCTTGGCTAGCACCAGTCAATAAAATGCTGAGATCCAATGAATTTTCGCTCATGACAAGAATCCTAATCTAAGTTAGCATTTTTAAAAAGGAAGTTGATGAATATAGTCCGAGATTTGCAAACATTTAAACGCCTACGGGAAAACTTAGGATTGGTGAGTGTCCTTTTGGTGGCTGGCCTTTTGAGATTTTTGTTTTTGAACATCAAAGCGCCCCATTTTGATGAGGGCGTTTATGGTTTTTTTGTTCAAGAAATATGGCGACGTGGTTTTTTTCCTTATGATCCGACTAATTTTCACGGGCCAGTTTATTATTATGCTCTTCAGTGGTCAGAACAAATTTTTGGGCGCGGAGTTTTTGCTTTTCGCTTTATAAGTGGCGTGTTTTCTATACTAAGCGTTTATTATACTTGGAGACTCAATAAATTTTTTGGTGAAGTTGCAATTTGGGCGGCCTTGGCTCTTGCTGTGAGCCCGGCCGCTGTTTTTTATTCGCGCTATGCCATGCATGAGTCGATGTTTGTTCTATTCCAAATATTGTTTGCGTATCACTTTTTTGACTTTTTAGAGATGCCCAATAAGAATTCGGCCTGGAAGTTGGGACTTTATGCGGCTCTAATGTTTGCCACAAAAGAAACCACGGTGATTTTTTTATTTTGCTTTTTAGGAGCAAGCTTTCTCGTAAAACTTTTGAACGAAACCAAGCAAGATAGGTCTGAGTTTATTCACAAGATTGGTCAAGATCTTCTGGGTCCGCAAAATGCAAATCTCAGATATTTCTGGATCGCATTGATTTCACTTGTCATTTTTATTTGCTTTATCTTTTCAGGTTTGGGAACGGACGCACATCGCATTTTAGATTTTTTCAAGGCCTATTTCTTTTGGACGAAAACTGGTACGCAGCATATTTCGGGACATGAAAAACCATTTATTTATTGGTTTGAGTTATTGGTGCGCTATGAATGGCCGGCCTTTGTTGGACTACTGCTTTCGCCCTTGCTGATTTTTCTCGGCTCAAAGCCTGCGAGATTTTTTGGAATCTTTGCACTTGGGAATCTCATCGCATATGCGATTATTCCCTATAAAACTCCGTGGTGCATACTTGGCATCGCGTGGCCATTTTATTTTCTGATCGGTTTTGCGATGTCTGAAATGCAATCTTTTAAATTTGTTCAGGCGATTAGCATTTCAAAAGTGAAAATGGATGCTGATGGGCACTATCGTTCAAAACGCGGTAGCGCTCTTCTTGCGCTTCTAATCTGTATAGTATCTCTGGGGATGGCCATTCGGCTTAATTTTTTTCATTATCATGATTCGAGTGAACCCTATGTCTATGTACAGAGCTCCGGAGATATCAATTCGATTTCTGAGATTCTCAATCACCGGGTTGAGAGTTTCCCTGAGGACTTCAATATGAGTATTTTAATTGGATTGAAGGCGACGTGGCCATTTCCTTGGCTGCTGACTAACTTTACCCATATTACTTACCGTGAAATATTTGGCGATTCGTCAGAAGCAGCTAAGCAGGCGGGACTTGAAGAGCAACAGAAATCAATTCGCAATTCAGATGTCATATTGGTCGATTTAGTTGATGAGTCCAAAATCGAAAAGCAATTAACTCGTAAATATTATAAATCTCAATTTAAAGTGAGAGATTCTTATAATTTATGTACGCTCTTTTTAAATGCAGACAAATTTCAAATATCAGATTTAAGTTTTGCTCAAGCCAGAACCACCGGCGGGGAGCTTAGTGGTATGAATTTCACTTTAGTCGAAGCAAAGGATCATTTAACTCAATGATATTATTTGGACTACTTCATATTGTAATTAGTTCTTTGCTCGCATATCTATTGAGTTTGATTTTTGGTCAGCTCAACCAATGGATCGCAGTTTCGAGTCTTATTGGCTCAGCCCTATTGAGCTTATATCTGCTCGACTTTGAATCTATTGATTTTCAAAATTTGAAATTGGGTGCTTGGCGCCACGCAACCACGGGAATTTTAGAGAAACTTGTGTTTTTTATTGTGATGTTTGTTGGGGCAAGACACTTTATCTTTCTTTTTTATCAGGTCGACGGAGAAATTCGCAGCCTTCACCAATTCAATTTGGGCGATTTGCCTCTGCATATTCAATATATTCGAAACTTGGCTTCGGGGATTGATTTTCCTCCTCGAAATCCCAATTTTTCGCTCGAATATTTGCGCTATCCATTCGGAATCGATCTTTACAACGCGCTTTGGGAATGTTTGGGCGTTGCTATGTCCGGTCATCTTTTTTTAGTGGGATTGTTCTGCACTCTTGCGAGTTTGGTTTGTTTGAGACTAGCTGGCAGTTGGATGGCAATGTTGGCCTTTTTCTTTAGTGGGGGCTTTGTCGCAGTTTTAAAGGGCGGGCCTCAAGATATGCAAAATATTTTGGCCTGGAAAAATATGTTTCTTTCAATGTTTATCACCCAGCGTGGATTCATTTGGGCTTTGCCCGCAGGTACGCTCTTGCTTTACTTCCTATTTTTGAATGCCCGGCGAAATCAAGATTCGCCCGTGCATCCACGAAGTCTATTGATTATGGGGATTCTTTGGGCAGGGCTCGCTTTTTTTCATTTGCATAGTTTTTTTATATTGAGTCTCATGATTGCAATTTCTTCTGTTTATCGATTTGCACTTCACTCTAGAAATTTGAAACAAATGTTATTGGAGCTTAAAAAATATTATTTTGTCTGGCTGTGGCCACTGATTATTGGATCCTATTTCGTGCTTTTCTCACTTGATTTTTTCAAAGCTCCTCGGGTTTTACATTGGAGTTGGGGTTGGACGCTCGAGCCCGGTCAAAACATTTTATCTTATTTGTCTATTAATTTTGGCTCCTATATATTGTTGTTTATTGGCGTTGGAACTTATTTATTTCGGCATCGTATGAGAGCGCTTTATTATGAGTTTTTAGTTCACAGCCTTTTATTTCTCTTGTTTTTTAATTTGATGTTAGCACCTTGGAGTTGGGACAATATTAAAATTTTGGTCTGGCCATATGTGGGCTTGTCGATTCTGTCTTTCGAAGTTTTACGAAAGCATTGGGCTCCCTGGACGCAGTTCGTTTTGTTGGTCAGTTTATCTTACGGCGGCGCTTATGCACTATACGGATCACAATTTTCAGTGAGCGAACACGTAAGCATTTATAATATGTCAGATCTTGCTCAAGCGCGGGCTGCGACAAGGGAGTTGGCGCCAGGAGCAATATTTGCTTCGGGCACGACTTACAATCATGAACTAACGGCACTGGGACGCAATCGAGTCATGGGTTACGAAGGGCATTTGTGGGGGCACGGCATTTCATTTGCCGATACCAAGAAAAAGTTGCTGGCTCTGATGTCGGGTGAAGAGCATTGGCTCGAAATTGCGCACGATTTAAAAGCCAATTATATATTTTGGGGACCTCGTGAGCGGCTTGAATTTCCGGCAAGCTCTGCCAATGCTCCATCTTGGAAATTAAATTTGAAAAATGTATCAAGAGTTAAAGACTACGAAATTTATGAAATTCCTTAGAGCATGATGCGACTCAAGCACACTCTTTGGCCGAGGTAAAAAAATGAGGCTACAATTTATTCACAAAGCACTTATTTGCGCACTCTTTTACACCGCTTCAAATGCTTTTGCAGCGATCGAGCCTTTGGCGATAAGTAGCGAAGACAATTTGAGCGCAGGACGCTGGATGTTTGCGTCCAATCCTGATCTTGAAATAAAAAGATTGAAGAGTTCAATTCAAAGTTTAGCGCAAATAAAGCGTGCGCAGGCAACGGCAAGGTATTCGGACTGTGTAACCGAAGCTCAAAAAGCCTGGTCAAAATTTAAAGGTTTGGATCCGTGGCTTATGACGGTTCGCTTAGACTGCGCCATTCATTCAACCTTGCAGAATAATAAATTGATGAGTCAATTGAGTGGCGCTTTGAGTATCTTAGAGAAATATCCCGAATGGTTATTGGTCGGGCCCTATTCTTCGAGTTTGCGTACCAGTCTTGTTGAGGCCCGACTCTTGATTATCGAAATCGAATCGAAGATGAATCGTAAACTTGCTTGGGAGGGCGTCGAAAATCTGCAGTCCAAAAGCTCTTGGTTTAATGAGGCGGCCCGAGCTAAATTTTACAGACTTATCGGAGAGCTAAGTTTTTCGGATCAGAAATTAGAGGCCGCTCGAGAGTATTTTTCGAGAAGTTTGAAGGAAACGGATTCCGATGAATTGAGAAAACGTCTTGGTCAAATCGATGCCGCACTCATTTTGAAAAAGCCAAAGAAAATCGACAAGGCACTGCCGACAGAAAAAGAAACGACCTCACACGGGGGCGATTCTGTCGATGTTATTGCGGCCAAACAGTCTTTGTCGACCTTGTCAATTTACGATGTAAATGTGTTAAATGAGCAAAGTTCTGAAGAACAGGAGCTTGCTTCTCGGATTGCGTTTTTTATAAGAGGCGGCGATTATCTTGGCGCTACAGCAGAGGCTGTCAAGCTCATTCAAAGATTTCCGGGAAGTGTTCGTGCTAAATGGGCTCAAGAGCGCATCATTGAGGTATACCTCAATATTTCTGAGCGCAATGATTCAAAGTATGATGTTTTAAAACATAGTATCTTACTACAAATGTTTATGGTCGATTCCGAACGCCAGTACGACTGGGCAAAAACTTTAAACTACCGAGGCTTTAGTTTCGAAGCTTTGGAGCTTATGAAAAAAGCCCTTTCGCATTTAGAGCCGTCAGCACGTACCACGAAATTTTTGGAGTTGGGTGCGCATGCGGCTTACCTTCAAGATCAATTCGATGAAGCCTTAAAATTTTATAACGAAATCATTCTCAAACACAGTGGTACCTCAGCATTTCGTGAAGCCCTTTTTAAATCAGCGCTCATTTACTTTCGTCAAAGAGATTTTCCTCAAAGTGTGAATCGACTTGAAAGACTTCTTTCAGTGCCGCAATCTGAAAATTTTGAATTGCAAGCAAGGTATTGGTTGTGGCGGAGCTTACAGAATCTCAAATCTGATCGAGCTCATGATCAGGCGCAGGTTTTAGTTGAAAAATTCCCACTCAGTTATTACGGACTTCGCGCACGTATCGAATTGAATAATGGTTATTTTGAAATGAAATATGAGAAGTCAGCGAAGACTGAAGCCAGCATTTGGATTACGAATAAAACCAGATTGAATTGGGAACGAGCACAAATACTTATTCAGGCCGGTTGGATCGAAGAGGCACAGGCGGATATCAAAGAATTGCCAGCACCGACCTCACCCGAAGAAAAGGTTTTAAGAGCTCGAGTTTTGGCTGCGGCATTGAACTACGGTCCAGCCATAAAACTTGTCAATGAAGCTTGGGAAGAAGAGCCGGGCTTGCGGCAGGAAATGTTTTTTGGAATTGCTTTTCCAAAAGAGTTTCAAGTGATCATTGAAGAAAATTCAAAGCTACGTGGACTCTCCCCCAATCTCGTTCGTGGTCTCATCAAGCAAGAAAGTGCATTTCAAATCAAGGCGATCAGTTCAAGCAATGCTTATGGACTTATGCAAATGATTCCTCCTACGGCAAAAGAAATTGCCAGTGACTTAAAAATTGAGCATCTCGAGCTGCCACAAGATATGTTTAACCCAGGACAAAATATTCGAATGGGAACTTACTATTTGGCAAAAGTTTTAAAGCAGTTTAATAATCATGTGCCGTTGGCATTGGCATCATACAATGCGGGCCCAGCGCGCATGGAGCGTTTTTTAAAGCTCAGACCAAGTTTGGCCAATTTGATGGCGCATCCAAGTTCGAATCCCGATGACGAGATCTGGTTTGATGAGCTTCCGTGGAGTGAAACCAGTTTTTATGTCAAAGCTATTTTGCGAAACTTTATTCTCTATCAAAGCTTTGACTTAGGTCGAGTTTCTATTTCAAATCCAATATGGACCGAAACCAAAGAAAAGCTTTGAGACTAGGGTTGCAGTTTGATTTTGGCATCGTTATTCTAGGTTTTACTATATAATAAAAACAGCGCCACTATGTTGAGTCATAGTTCAGTCATAGCGAATGTTAAAGCGGAGGTAGAATGCAGAATTTATTCAGATCACAGCTTTTGATTTTGGGTCTGGTTTTCACCTCAGGTTGTATTCATCGGGGTACGCATTCAGATGCTACTCCTGACAATGAAATCGCAGCCGCAGCTGCAATTGCTGAACATAATAAAGTGATGGTAACGGATCATCAAGCCGCTGAGCCTGTGGCTGATATTACGAAGCTCGAGACTCCAACTAATAATGATTTAAAAGAAGATTTAAGTTCTATCCCGCTAGAAGAGAATGAATTGGTTCAAGATTGGATTGAATATTTTCAAGGGCGTGGAAGCGACTATATGGAGACCTATTTGTCTCGCTCTAGCAAATATGTTCCTCTCATGAAAGAGATCTTTAAGCGTGAAGGTTTGCCTGAAGACCTCGTCTATGTGGCTTTGATCGAATCAGGTTTTAGTTCAGTTGCAAAAAGTTCGGCCAATGCGGTCGGATTTTGGCAATTCATGCGGGCAACAGGTAAGAGATATGGCCTTCAGTGCGACTCTTATGTTGATGAACGTAGAGATTTCATAAAAGCGACGGTCGCGGCAGCAGATTATTTTAAAGGATTGTATAATTTATTTGGCTCATGGTATTTGGCAATTGCCAGTTACAATGTCGGTGAAAATAAAATCAAAAATTTAGTGATGAAGTACCACACTCGCGATTTCTGGAAGCTTGCCCAAATGCGAAGGCTCCCAAAAGAAACAAAAAACTATATTCCTAAATTTTTAGCTGCCAGAATGATTGCCAAAGATCCCGCGAAATATGGATTCAAAGACATTCAATATCTTCCCGCAATTGAATTTACTGAAATTGAGTTGGGTCATTCGGTAGACTTAAAAAAATTAGCGTCTGAATTAAATATTGATTACGATGAACTCAAAGATTTGAATCCTTCATATAAAAAAGGTATCGCTCTTGATAAATCCGGACATTTGAGTTTGCGCGTACCAAAAGATTCAGCTGATAAAGCGAAAGCAGCCGCGGCAGTCGCGCTAGTGAAAGATCGCACACAAATAAAAGTTGTTGATGACGATGAAATCAGCTTCTACCGAGTTCGCAACGGAGAAACTCTTGGCGGCATCGCTCGTAAATTTCACACAAGCGCAAGGCGCCTTCGAGCGCTCAATAATCTGGGATCCAAATCTCGCATCGTTGCTGGCAAGAAAATTAAAGTTCCAGGCGATTCAGTGGTCGGGCTTTCACATTCTGAAATGTCAAAACATCGTCGTAAACGCACTGAGCGAAGTGTTGCCGTCGCGAAGCCCTCAAAGGTGAGTCGGCATATTCATATTGTTAAGCGCGGGGAGTCTATTGCACAGATTGCCCAACGCTATAATGTATCCGTTGCCAAACTCATTCGAAAAAATCAGATTGTAAAACACCAAAAGCTTGCGGTCGGTGCGCGCCTCGAAATCTAGGATCTAGGTGCCAGCTAACATTCCGTAATTCGCTGAATCAATTCTCGCTGGCGCTTTCAATTTGGAGCCAGCCTAGGCTAATAATTTTACTGAGAAAACTGGCCAAGTTCTGAGCTTGATTGAGTGCGCAGTGTTTGGGCAGGGTTTCGATCCAAATGAGATATTTGGTGTCCTTAAGAGTTGTTAAAAAGAGATGCTCATGAGCATCAAGCTTTATGCGATCTACTTCATATTTTGAAGTAAGGCCTAAGAGATAAATGCAATTGGCTTTTAAATTTGGACCAGAGCCTAAGATAGAATCGATATCAAAATGAGAGTGAAAAAAAACACAAGTAGGATTTAGAGAGGCGCTCAGTTCAGGGGCGCCCTCGAGCCAGCTTTCGATGAGTCTGTGGTCAACTTCAAGGCTCTTACCATGTAGAGCAATTTGATGTAAGCACAGCTCAAAACGCAGCAAATCGAGTATTTCTGGCTTAAGCTTTCTGTTTTCTTCAAGCCATTTCGGGAAATGATCTCCGATGAAATAGCGGCTAGAAGATTGAAATGAAAATTCAAAACTGAAGGCTTCAACTATTGAGGTGAATTCATGTTCACCCAAAAGCTTTTTACTAAGCAAAAAGATTTCAGACAAGCTCTCATAAATTTTTGAGAAATAATTGTTCGAATGAACCGGACAGCTTCCACTACGGAGCTGCTGGTAAAATCGAGTCTGGTACGCGCGCAAATTCATCTAAAATCCCTTGGGCTTTTGAGTATTGATTGAATAGAACTTGAAACTCCGGAAAATCACGATCCCATTCAATAAGACATGGCTTGGGGCCGGTTATTTTTAAAACCTCGCGAAACAATTTCCAAACGGGTTCGGAAACAATTTGGTTATGAGTATCAATTAAATAATCATGATCTTTTAATGCTCCCGCAAGATGAAATTGAACGACCGCATGAAATGGCCAGCCTTTTAAAATCTTTTGTGTATCGAGTTTCAAATTGTGAGAACTGACGTGAATATTATTGAGATCCAGCAAAAAATTGCAGCCCGTTTTTTGCTGGAGCTCACTGAAAAAATCACCTTCACTCATATCAGAATTTTCTGGCAATAGGTAAAGACTGGGATTTTCAAATGTCCAAGTGCGAGCACAGTAGTCTTGTGCAAAATGAATTCGGCCGCACAGATGCTCTAGGCATTCTTGGTTGTAAGGCAGAGGCAAAAGATCGAAAGATGGATGACCAAGTACATTTGTCCAACAAATATGATCAGAAACCCAAGAAGGTTCAAAATGAGCAAATAGACTTTTAAGTGAGGCGAGATAATTTAAATCAAGAGGATCAGTCCCGCCGATATCAAGCCCGACGCCGTGAAAGACAATTTCAGATTTTTCACGATGCTTTTCTAAATCAAGCCAATTGCGGCGATCAATTCCTATGTAATCGTCGCTTATGACTTCGACCCATTTCAAATTGAGCGTCTGCAAAGGCTGGCTCAGAGCGGGTCTTAAGCCGATACTTGCGCCAAGTTCAGAGTGATTATTTTTTCTTGGGCGTGTCCTCAAGGAGCTGTCCTCCGGCCTTTTCACATTCTAGTTTTGAAGCGGCAAACTTCCACTCTTTAGGGTCGCGGTCTTTTTTTGCCAAGCCAGCACAGTCATGGCCGTTTCCGGCGCAGTCGTTTTTAGCTTTTAAGGCAGTGCCCATACACTGAACTTGTTTTTTTTCATCTCCTGCATGAGCAGGTGTCAGAATGCCAGAGGCCAAAATTATTCCGGCGGCACTGAAGGCGAGTTTTTTAATTTTCATTTGTGAGCTCCTATGATGATTTCATTGGACTGCAATGAACTTAACGATGTCAAGAAATTCTGACTTTGATGCTTGCCAGATTCATCGTTCAATCCTCATCGGAAAGTGTGGCATCCAAAGTTAATTTTAAGACGAGCTCTAAAGTTCGCACACTTTTTTGGCGAGCTCTAAAAAGCATTGAGACTCTGGACCTTCTTTTGAGTTCGCTGCCGGAATGCCGAGCTCAGAAGATTTTGCGACATTCTGATAAAATGGAATCTCAGCCAATTTTGGAATCCCTTTTTCGGCCAGAAACTGATCCAAAGAGCCTTTTGGAAAGAGCTGATGTTTGGTTTCAGTTCCGTTTGAATCTTTAACCATTAAATAAGACATATTTTCAACCACGCCCAGAATTGGAACATGCACTCGAGCCCACATATCGATGGCTTTTTTCACATCGCTTAACGCAATATCCTGAGGAGTTGAAATCGCAATTGCACCAAGGAGCGGAACCTTTTGTGCAAGGGACAATTGAACGTCACCGGTTCCGGGTGGCAAATCAACTAACAAATAATCAAGCTCACCCCAATTCACTCCAAATAAAAATTGATCGACTGCTTTGAAGAGCATGGGGCCACGCCACACAACTGCGAGCTCATCATCGACTAGCAAGCCGATGCTCATGAGGCTAACGTCGTGACGTTTGATCGGAAAAATTTTTTGATCCTGACCAACTTCGGGTTTCTGATTCAAAACTCCATACATTCTTGGAATGCTAGGTCCATAGATATCGCAATCCAAAAGCCCGACTTTTTTCCCAAGTTTTGCCAGACTAGAAGCCAAGTTTGCAGAGACAGTACTCTTTCCCACGCCACCTTTACCTGAACTAATGGCTATGATTTTTTTAACTCCAGCGATGGGTTTTTGTTGATCGAAGGGATTTTGCATTTTAAAGCATCTCATTTCTTGCAAAGTTCTAGTGAAAACAAAATAATAGTAATATGGATTTTGTGTCGCGACATTTTATAGTTCTAAACGCGATCGTTGTCACTCTTCTTGTCGTGAGCTTTTTAAGAATGCGCCGATCGTCGGGAAAAAGATCGATGCGCTTAAGGCCATCGGCTGATAGTTATAAGAATAAAGAAGTCGTAGTGAAGCGCATTGTGCTAGATGAAAATGACCCAAGATTGAAGCGCCCCGACGCTCCCAAATCACTCAACGTCATGTTCAATTATAATGGCCATTCATGGGATGCCTATGAAGTATTAGGCGTGCCTGCAGGCAGCAGTTTCGAGAACTCTTTTTTAGCTTTCGAAAAGTTAACAAAATCAATGGATGAGGAGAGTAAGGTTTTTATGCTTTCGGCCTTAGAGGCCATTCGCATTCAAAGACAAAATGATTGAATTGTAAAATCAGGCCCGACTTCAAGCGCCACTTCCAAATTATTTTTCGGATTTGCTTTTCAAGGCAAAAGTGAATTTTGCTTTGCCTTGATGACAAACATAACAACTGACTTTGGGTTTATCGTTGAGGCCCTGTTCCGAATTGAGCATACGCAATACTCGAAAGTGATCGCGGGCAATATTGTAGTTTTTGTTTTTCGCATCCTTAAAGTTTTCAGAATTGTGACAAAAGGTGCAAGTCACACCGAGCTCTTTGCTAATTTGAAGCATTTGTTCGCGGACAATGAGGTCCGAATCCGCTTCAGGAAGTGCCTCAAGCCTCCCTTCTGCAATGAAAAGCAGCAGGGCCACAAATAAGAGCTTCAAATACGAATTCTGCAGGCCAAATTTCAAAAGTCCATCCTTGTCTTCCTCAACGCTCCCGTGGCGTCCATCAATCTATTTTCAGCCTGGCAATGCGCTTGGACAAGTCCGGATTTCTTGACTAAAGAAAGATCAAAATGCTACCCAAAAGGCTAGTAGTTTTTTTGAAAATTCGGCCCAGGAGTAATCATCATGTCAAATTCTGAAAACAGTCAGCCCGCAAATTCAATTCCAGATAAAACTTTGGCCGATCTCGCGACGATGGTTTCGCTCTGTAAACGTCGTGGTTTTGTCTATCCGAGCAGCGAAATTTACGGTGGTCTGGGTTCGTGTTGGGATTATGGTCCGCTGGGATCAAATTTAAAAATGAATGTAAAGCAGGCCTGGTGGAATGCAATGACCAGAAGAGACGATGTGGTCGGAATCGATGCTGCGATCTTGATGGCTCCGATGGTTTGGAAGGCTTCTGGCCACGTCGACGGTTTCAGTGACCCATTGGTTGATTGCAAAAAATGTAAGCAAAGATTTCGGGCTGACCAATTGCCACAAGCGCTTGAAGCTTCGTGCAAAGAAAAGCCGAATTGCAAGGGGGCTCATCTCACTGAGCCTCGCAATTTCAACTTAATGTTCAAAACCTTTATGGGTCCGGTTGAAGATGCAAGTGCGGTAGTTTATTTGCGGCCCGAAACCGCTCAAGGTATTTTTGTAAATTTTGAAAATGTGCAAACCACATCGAGAAAGAAAGTTCCATTCGGGATTGCACAAATCGGCAAATCTTTTCGCAATGAAATCACGCCCGGCAATTTCACTTTCCGAACTCGTGAATTCGAACAAATGGAGATGCAGTATTTCGTTAAACCCGGTACCGATGCCGGCTTTTTTGAAAAGTGGAAGGAAATCCGCTGGAATTTTTATCTCAAACTCGGGCTCAAACCAGCCAAATTGAGATTCAAACCTCACGGACCAGATGAGCTTGCGCACTATGCGCGCGCCGCTGTCGACGTTCAATATGAATTTCCTTTTGGCTGGCAAGAGCTTGAAGGAATTCACAATCGCGGCGATTTTGATTTGAGTCAGCATCAAAAATTTTCTGGCAAGAAATTAGAATATTTTGATGAGGCGGCAAAAGAAAAGTACCTGCCATTCGTTATCGAAACCGCAGTTGGTTGCGATCGACTCATTTTAGCCGCACTTTGCGATGCTTATCGAGAAGAGAATTCGTTTGATGAAGAAACCAAGCGCGCCGATACCCGCGTGGTCTTGGGTTTTCATCCAGAAATTGCGCCGATCAAGGCCGCTGTTTTGCCACTTTCGAAAAAAGCCGAACTCATTGAGCCCGCGATGAAACTACGCGACTCATTGGCGCGTGAATTTGCAGTTCAATATGATGACACGGCAAGTATTGGAAAGCGCTATCGCAGACAAGATGAGATTGGCACACCCTTTTGTATTACCTATGATTTTGACTCAAATTCCGATCAAAAGGTAACCATCCGTGAGCGTGATAGTATGAAGCAAGAGCGAATATCACTTGATCAAGTTGAAAATTATGTTCGCATGCAAATTAAAGAACGGGCGATAAACTTTTAATATTAGGTTTGCAAATCAATGAAGCTTTGGGGGGCAAAATGAAGAATTCTAATTTGGCTAACGATGGTAAATTGGTTTACTTTTTCGCAAGCGGACAGACCGAGGGAAATGCCCAAATGAAAGATGTTTTGGGCGGCAAAGGGGCCAATCTGGCAGAAATGACTTCGCTCGGAATTTCTGTTCCACCAGGATTTACAATTGCAACCCATGTTTGCCAGGCCTTTTACGAGGCTGGTGAAAAACTCCCCGAGGCGGTAAAAGAAAATTCACTTTTAGCACTTCAAAAAGTTGAAAAAATTATTGGTAAAAAGTTTGGCGATAAAACCAATCCACTGCTGGTGAGCGTGCGATCGGGCGCCCGAGCTTCGATGCCAGGAATGATGGATACCATTTTGAATCTCGGCTTGAATGACGATACGGTTGAAGGCCTCGCCAAGAATTCTGGTAACCCAAGATTTGCCTGGGATTCCTATCGCCGTTTTGTGCAAATGTATTCAGATGTTGTAATGGGAATGAATCACTCACTTTTAAACGTTATGATGGAGGATCTTAAAAGTGAAAAGAACTATAAAAACGATACGGATCTTCAGACAGATGATTTGAAATTGTTGGTGAGCAAATATAAAAAGCTCATCTTTGAAAGCACCGGGCGAAAGTTTCCCAATGATCCGATTGAGCAGTTGTGGGGAGCGATCTCCGCAGTTTTTCAATCATGGAATACCCATCGGGCAATTGTTTATCGTCAAATGCATGATATCCCAAGTTCTTGGGGAACAGCGGTGAATGTTCAATCGATGGTGTTCGGCAATATGGGCGACGATTCGGCGACAGGTGTTGCATTTACCCGTAATCCTTCGACCGGTGAAAATAAATTTTATGGCGAGTACCTAATCAATGCACAAGGCGAAGATGTGGTTGCGGGCATTCGCACGCCCCAGCCCATTTCACGAGAAGCTGCGCTCGGATCAGGTTTTGCTTCACTTGAAGAGAAAATGCCAAAGCTCTACCAGGAGCTGGTCGACACCTATCTCAAACTCGAAAAGCATTATCGCGATATGCAGGATATGGAATTTACCATTGAACAAAATCGACTTTGGATGCTGCAAACCCGCACCGGTAAACGCACCGCCGCCGCAGCCCTTAAAATTGCCTGTGATATGCTAGATGAAAAATTAATTTCCACTGAAGAAGCTGTTATGCGAGTCGAACCCAAGAGTCTTGATCAACTCCTGCATCCAACACTTGATCCGAAAGCGAAACGTACAAAACTTGCCAAAGCATTGCCAGCATCGCCTGGCGGCGCTTACGGCGCAATTGTTTTCACCTCTGAAGATGCCGTTCACTGGAAGGAAAAGGGACTTAAAACGATTCTCGTGCGCATTGAAACTTCTCCTGAGGACATTCTCGGAATGGTAGCGGCGCAAGGCATTTTGACTTCGAGAGGAGGCATGACTTCACACGCTGCCGTAGTGGCAAGAGGCATGGGAAAATGTTGTGTCGCTGGCTGTGGAGATGTTCAGATTGATTACCTCAAAGAAGAAATGCGCGCCAACGGATACCTTTTGAAAAAAGGTGACTTTATAACTTTAGACGGCTCAACGGGTGAAGTCTTTTTAGGCGAAGTTAAAACATTAGAGCCGCAACTCGGTGGAGATTTTGAACGCCTGATGGCTCTTGCCGATCAATTTCGCAAATTAAAAGTGCGCGCCAATGCCGATACTCCAAAGGATGCGACCACATCGAGAAACTTTGGGGCCGAAGGCATCGGACTTTGCCGAACAGAACATATGTTTTTCGGAGCTGACCGTATCGATTCGGTGAGAGAAATGATCATCGCCGAAAATAAATTTGAACGCGAACGTGCGCTTGAAAAACTATTGCCCATGCAGCGCTCAGATTTTTACCAGCTTTTTAAAACCATGAAGGGTTATCCGGTCACGATTCGCTTGCTTGATCCACCACTCCACGAATTTGTCCCGCAAAGCGATCCAGAAATAAAAGATCTTGCGCTTCGCCTTGAAGTTGATTTTGAAAAATTGCGACTCAAGATTAAATCACTTCATGAATTCAATCCGATGTTGGGACACCGGGGCTGCCGCTTGGCCATTACCTTTCCCGAGATTTATCGTATGCAAGTGCGAGCCATTGCGCTGGCCGCTGTCGACTTAATCAAAGAGGGTATGCAGCTGTCTCCTGAAATCATGATCCCGCTCATTGCAACTCGCAGAGAGCTCGATATTTTGCGCAAGCTTACAGTTGAAGAAGTTGAGCGTGTACAAAAAGAAAGCAATTTGAAATTTACTTATACCGTAGGAACAATGATTGAGCTGCCGAGAGCCGCTCTGGTAGCTGATGAAATAGCAGGCGCCGCTGATTTTTTTAGCTTTGGAACCAATGATTTGACGCAAACCACACTAGGGCTTTCACGAGACGATGCCGGAAGATTTCTAGGTACTTACGTAGAAGAGGGCATCTTCGCTCACGATCCCTTTGTAAGTATCGATCAATCAGGGGTCGGAAAACTTGTGAAATTGGGTGTTGACCTTGGGCGTAAGACTCGACAAGACTTAAAAATCGGTGTCTGCGGCGAGCATGGCGGTGATCCTGAGAGTATACATTTCTTTCAGAGTGCCGGTTTAGACTATGTGAGTTGCAGTCCATATCGTGTTCCGATTGCGAGATTGGCGGCCGCACAAGCTGCCATCTTACAAAAGAAATCAGCGCACTGATATTGAAGCCGCAAATATTGACGATGCTAATGTCGATTAACTCGACGAACTTAATGCAGAGGGGAATCAAAATTGAGAATTAAAAAACTCGAACTCGTTGGCTTTAAATCTTTTAAAGATCGCACTGTCATTCAATTTGATGCCGGTATTACTGGTGTCGTAGGACCTAACGGTTGTGGAAAGTCCAATATCGTCGATGCCCTCGTTTGGGTCATGGGCGAAATGAGTGCTAAGCATTTACGCGGCTCGAGTATGGAAGACGTCATTTTCGCAGGCGCCGAAGGTTATGCTCCCATGGGAATGGCCGAAGTTTCATTAACTCTTGAAAATGACGGCGGCCCCTTTCCGGTTCAGTATATGAAAAATTCAGAGATCATGGTGACCAGGCGTTTGCATCGCGGTGGAGAATCCGAATATCTCATCAATAAAGAAACCGCTCGACTTAAAGATGTTCAAGAAATTTTCATGGATACCGGAGCCGGCTCCAAAGGCTTTAGTATTATCGAGCAAGGTGCTATCGGCCGTATTATCACGGCTAAGCCTGAAGAGCGCAGAGTCCTCATTGAAGAAGCCGCCGGCATTACAAAATTCAAAGTTCGAAAACGTGAATCGCAAAGAAAATTAATTTCGACTGAACAAAATCTCTTGCGCTTACATGATATCGTAGCTGAGTTGAAACGCCAGATTGATAGTCTTCAAAGACAAGCTCAAAAAGCTGAGCGCTATCGCAATGTGAAAAATGAAGTTGAGGATCTCGATCTTTGGGTTTCTTCTCGCCACTATTTAGATCTCAATATTAAGATCAAAGAATTTGAAGCCAAATTATTAGAAGCCGAAAGCGGAGAAGCGCAGGCGACAGCTGAGCTTTCAAGCCTTGAAGCAGATCTCGAAATGAAGCGATCTGAAGTATTGCAGGCAGAGCGTTTAGTCACAGATTTGCAAACTCAGCAATTTGAAAAGCGCACATATTCACAAAAACAAGAGAGTAAAATTCAAGAATTGAAATTTGAAATTGAGCAGGCCCGTCGAAACAAAGAGATGACCGGTTCAATCTTGCAAGAAAACATCACGCGCCAAGAACTCTTCAA
Organism: Bdellovibrionales bacterium; assembly: GCA_043739185.1. Taxonomy (GTDB): domain Bacteria; phylum Bdellovibrionota; class Bdellovibrionia; order Bdellovibrionales; family JAMPXM01; genus JAYTQQ01. Next base: position 10,767 of record JAYUEN010000267.1, on the reverse strand, counting down.
AGCAGATCTTGAGCGAATTTCTGAAAACCTTAAGTTGGTTAGGGGTCAAGTTGAGACTTTGCAAGCCGATTATCTGATAAAAAAAGAAACTTTTGAAACTGCACAAATGCGCGGTCTTGAAGTAGATGAAGAGCTGACCACACAAAGACGTGAATTGATGACGGTTTCACAAGGCGAAGCGCATATTTCTGCAAAAATTTCAGCTACCCGCGAAGCTTTAAGTGTTTTTGAAGATCGCACGACTGATGCGCGCTCTGTTCAGCAAGAATTATTAGAGAAAAAATCTGAATTCGAAACTCGCAGAACGAAAGTTTTTACCAGTCTTGAAAAAGAGCGCCAGATGCAACTCGATCTTGCGCAAGATGCTGACAGTATTTTGCAAAACCGCCAAGTGTTGCAGAAACAAATCTCTGAAAAGCGATCGGAAGTAGATGAATTCAAGGATTCACTCAATAGTGTGGCGAGCAGACTTTACGGTTTAGAAAATCTCGCTCTGAATTTCGAAGGCTTTCAAGAAGGTGTAAAGCAAATCATGTTCTGGCAAAAGCAAAAGCTTGAGTCATTGCCAGAAGGACAACGCGAGAATGCGCAAGACTTTAGGCCGATGGCTGAAGTCGTTGAAGTTCCCGGAGAGTATGAGCTCGCCATGGAGGCCGCACTCGGCCCACGCTTGCAAATGCTGTTAAGTCAAAATTCAAATTCCGCACTTGATGCTGTTCATTTTCTGAAAGAGAAAAAGGCGGGACGTTCGAGTTTTATGGCGGCAGATTTTTCAGGCCAATTGCTTGAGACTTCTGAGGTCCCACCTAAAAAACTCTTGAAAGAAGTTGTGCGTGCTCATGAAAACTTTAGACCAATGGTTGAGAAATTACTTGATCGCGTCGCCATCGTCGATTCTCTAACTGAGGCCATCGAAACAAGAAATCAATTTCCGCTGTGGACTTTCGTGACCACAGATGGCGATTTGCTTTCTCCAGACGGAGTTCTGACCGGCGGTACCAGCGAGAGTGCAGATAGCGGTGTCTTAAAGCGCCGTCGCGAGATCAAAGAGCTCACTCAGAAAAAAGATGAGTGGGGCGGAAAATTAGCACTTTCACAAGTGGCACTTAAGAAATCTGAAGAGCGCCTGGATACCTTAAATTCAGAGTATGAAAATGCGCAAAAGTTAAAGGTTGAAAAAGAAATTTTATTGGCTGAAATCAAAAAAGACCTCGAGAGAGCCGAGCAAGAATTGACCAATGTTAATACGGCAATCACTCGTCAAGAAAAAGAAGTGATGCAGTTGGATTCGCAAATGCAAACAAAGCAGAGCGAAGTTCTAGATTTGGACTCGAGATTGGTGACTCTAAAAGAGCGCCGCGAAGGTCTTGAACTTTCGACGCAAGAACTCGATGTCGAACATCTTTCTTTGCAAAACACTTTGGGCCCAATGCAAATTCAAGTGACCGATATGCAAGTGCGATTGGCCACTCAAACCCAAGAGTGCGAGGGGCTAGAAAAGCAAAATGCGATTCTTTCAAAATCTCTTTCTGAGGTCGAGTCGCTCCTCAGTCGAATGTCCGAAGAAAGTAGCAAGAGCACTGAGAGCATGTCGTTTCATCAACTCGAGCTTGAAGAAAAGAAAATTGAATTTGAAAATCTTGTTCGTGAAATTGAAGAAGTTGAGCGAAATCTGGGGCAGGCAAAAAATAATTTTGAAGAAATCTCACAGCTATCGAGAGGTTTTGAGAAGTCATTGACGGGCTTGCAGCACAATCGCAATGGATTGCAAACAGAAGTTTCAAGTTTAAAATTGAATCTTGAACAAAACCGCATGAAAGAAAATTATCTTTGCGATCAGATTCGCGAGCGCTATGTACTTGAGCTATCGCAAACCGCTGAACGTTATGCCGAGCGCACCGGTGATCTTGAAGCCGCTGAAAAGCAAATTCATGAACTCAAAGAGAAGCTTTCTCGAATGGGAGATGTCAATCTTTCGGCCATCCAAGAGTATGATGACGTGGCCAAACGCTACGAGTTCTTGAGTAAGCAAGAAAGTGATTTGATCGAAGCCAAGGAGCTCTTGAAGAAGGTGATCGATAAGATCAATCGCATTTGTTCAAAGCGTTTCAAAGAAACTTTCGAACAAGTGAATGAGAGATTTACAAAAGTATTTCCGGTTCTTTTTGGCGGCGGCGAAGCCAGACTCATTCTGATCGAAGACGTTGAAAAAGGCGAAATGGGAATTGATATTGAAGCCAAGCCCCCGGGAAAGAAGCTGCAAAACGTATCGCTTCTTTCAGGCGGAGAAAAAGCTTTGACTGCGGTCTCATTGATTTTCTCAATCTTCTTGGTGAAACCATCTCCTTATTGTTTGCTCGATGAGGTCGATGCGCCACTTGATGATGCCAATGTTTCGCGATTCAATGATTTGGTTCGCGAAATGAGCAAGCGCTCGCAGATCATTGTCGTTACCCACAATAAGTATACTATGGAGGTCGCTAAAAAGCTCTTTGGCGTCACCATGGAGGAAAAAGGGGTTTCGAAAATGGTGAGTGTGAATCTCGACCAAGCCCAAGTCGTCGTTTCATAAAGAGCCTTTAAGGACCATTTATGCTCGTACTCCAAAGTATTTTACAAAATGAAAACTTCATTTTGTGCTTAGCTATTTCGGTCCCCTTGCTGCTAACAGTAGGGGCTTTCCTTATTTTTTATTTTGGTTTTCGCAAAAAGAAGCCATTAGCAGAAGCTGTTCCTGCAGGCGTTGATAGTTCGGTCCAAATTCAAACTTCCGATTCGCAAGACGCGCCAAAGCCGAAGGCTGCCTCGGTTTCGGATTCGCTCTCACTCACACGAAGTGGTTTTTTTGGGCGCATCAAAAATATTTTTTCAGATAAACCCCGGCTGTCTGCCAATGAACTCGAGGAGCTAGAGGAAATCTTATATACAAGTGATTTGGGTCCGCAAACGGTTCAGCGCCTTATGCAGGCCGTAGAAACGAAATTGAAAGCAGAGGGCGATTCGGGCTTTGAGTCCGTGCGGGCCGCAATAAAAAATGAAATGCTCGATATTTTCTCTCAAACTCAAAACGCTGTTCAGGGTGAAGGAATATTGTCAGCCCTTGATTTTTCAAATGAAGTAAAGCCTCGCGTACTTATGATTGTTGGGGTAAATGGCGCTGGTAAAACGACAAGCATTGGTAAAATTTCAAGTTTACTCGCAGGCCAAGGAAAGCGTGTTTTAGTTGCCGCTAGTGATACTTTTAGAGCAGCTGCGGGGAGCCAACTGAAAGTTTGGACGGAGCGCGCTCAAGTTGAAATTTATTCTCCTGAAGGCGTAAGTGATCCGAGTGCTGTTGCATTTGGAGCGGTAACAATGGCTAAGGCGCAAAACTTTGATGTCGTTGTGGTTGATACCGCAGGCAGACTTCACACCCAAAAATCCTTAATGGAAGAACTAAAAAAAATGAAGCGCGTTATAACCAAAGTCATGCCGGAAGCCCCACACGAAGTTTTGCTCGTTTTAGATGCAAGCTCTGGTCAGAATGCTTTGCAGCAAGCCAGAGAATTTCATGCTGCCTTGGGAATTACCGGTGTGGTTTTAACAAAACTTGATGGCACCGCAAAGGGCGGTGTGGCCCTTGGTCTAGCTTACGAAATGAAATTGCCAATCAAATTAATTGGCATTGGAGAAGGCATAGGCGATCTGCGTTCTTTTCACTCACAAGAATTTGTAGATTCAATAATTTAGGTTCAGCCGCGCGAATCGGCGTTACACGTCGTATTACGAAATGTTAGCTGGCACTTTCAATGAAATTCGCTTAGATTAATGAGTGGATAGCTCTGATTCATAATATTTTGAGTTAAAGTATATTCGAGTTTTTTTAGAAGTATTTGATGTAAGCAGTACGGCACCGATTTCAACTCTTGGAGAAAAAAACCCACTAGTTGATATAAAAAGAAGATGAAATGCTTGAAATAAAAGATAAATCTCCAGAATTGTATGAAGTTGAAATCGCCGGAGTCCCACTGCGCTTAAAATCATCACATAACCATGAAATGGTAGAGCAACTGGTTGCACTCGTGAATTCAAAAATCAATGAGGCCTTACCCCTTACCAAAACCGGTTCTATTCAAAATGCTTCCATCCTAGCGTCCTTGCATTTGGCTGAAGAGTTTCTGAAACTCAAAGAGCAATATGGCAAAGATTTAGGCCAACTCGAAAATAAAACTCAAAAGATAATGGCAGAGCTCCAAAAGAAATAGTCATAGATTTGATTGATTGAAATCAAATTTAACGAAAGCCTTTTTGGAGTATTGAATTTGCAGTCAAAGAGTATTGTTCGCAAAAATATTTTAACAAAACTTAAAAGGCTAAGGGCTTTGACGGGTTTTGAATTTCAAAACCTGAGTATTAATCTCAGGCTTCAGAACGAGCTAAAGGCACGGCGCGGAATTTGGGCGGCGTTTATGCCGCTATTAAACGAGCCAAATCTTGTAGCAAGCTATCAAGGTCTTGCATCTCAAATTGATTTTGTTTTTCCGCGAGTATATGGCGACGAAATCCAATTCTTTTTGAGCTCTCCGGACTCAAGCTTTGAGCGCAATTCATTTGGGATTTTAGAGCCTCGACTTGATAGCTCTCAAAGAATTTTGGCCAGTGAAATCACCGGCGTATTGGTGCCCGGTCTGGCCTTTGATCAGCGCGGTTCTCGTTTGGGTCGAGGCAGAGGCTTTTATGATCGCTTTCTTAAGAAATGTACGGCCGAAAAAATCGGCATTTGTTTTCGTCTTCAATTTTTAAATGAAGCTCTCAACACTCAGTCGCACGACCAGAAAATGGATCGTCTCATTACCGAAAATTTCACATTGAATTTTTCAGCGGTAAAAGAAACTGCGATGAATATTGCTGAGAGTTTTGATTTGTTAGGAACTCCTGAAAGGAACTATTTATGAGTGATGTTTTGTTCTTAGTGATCGCAGCGTTCGCGGGTCTGGCTGTGGGCGGGGTTGCCCATATGATGTATAAAAAACAGTTGGATGAGAAAACCAAGAAATCGGCTGAAGCAGAGGCTGAGAAAATCATTAATAGAGCCAAGGGCGAATCGGCAAAGATTGATCGCGATTCAAAAATGCGCGCCAAAGACTTTGAGATGAGAGCCAGGCGAAATGTTGAAGCAGATATTCAAAAGCAAAAATCTTTACTTAAAAAAGAAGAGCAGGGATTGCTAGAAAAAGAATCTAAGCTGACCAAAGAATTTCAAAATAAAGATCAGGACCTTGAAGTTAAACTTCAAGAAATCTCAGCGCGTGATGAAAAAGTAAAAATCACTGAGAAGCGCTTGGGTGAACTTGAGAACGAAGGCCAACGTAAAATTGAGGAGCTCAAAGCTCGCTTAGAACGTGCTTCTGGTTTGACTGCTGCCGAAGCAAAAAAAGAAATGACCGAAGCCCTTTCTGAAGAAGCACGAGCTGAAGCGGCCAAGCGTTCATTGCAAATCGAAACCGAAGCAATTGCGGATGCAGAAAAACGTGCGAAGAGAATCATCGCAATGGCCGTGGCTCGTTATGCGGGAGAATATTCATCCGAAAGAACCGTGAGTGTGATGACTTTGCCAAGTGATGAGATGAAGGGAAAGATCATTGGCCGGGAGGGGCGCAATATTCGCACCCTTGAAGCCTGTTGTGGAGTCGACTTAATCGTCGACGAGACCCCTGAAGCAGTGGTTATTTCAGGCTTTGATCCCGTGAGAAGAGAAGTGGCTAGACGAGCACTTGAAAAATTAATGGAGGACGGCCGGGTTCATCCAGCCCGGATTGAAGAAGTCGTCGATAAAGTGAAAAAAGATTTATTTAAATCGATGAAAGAAGATGGCGATAAGGCCCTTTTTGATCTCGGCATTCACGGCGTGCATCCCGAGATCATTCGTTTGTTGGGATCTTTGAAATATCGACATTCACTCACGCAAAATATTTATTCGCACTCAATGGAGGTCGCATTCTTAAGCGGAATGATGGCTGGTGAAATGGGTGTCGATGTGAAACGTGCGCGTCGTGCTGGCTTGCTGCATGATATCGGCAAAGCACTTGATCATAGCTTTGAGGGATCTCATTCAATGGTCGGTGCTGATTTTGCTAAGAGACACGGTGAGAGCGAAGAAATTTGTCATGCCATTCGCGCCCATCACGATGAAGAAAAACCAGAATCTATGATTGCAATCATTGTGGCTGCGGCAAATGCGCTGTCAAATTCTCGCCCAGGAGCAAGGCGTCCTGCTATGGATAGTTTCATCAAGCGAGTCGAAGATCTTGAATCAATTGGCAATAGTTTTGATGGCGTCTTAAGGACTTTTGCAATGCAAACCGGTCGCGAGCTAAGAGTATTGGTTGAAAGCAGTCGAGTAACAGATGAACAGGCTCAAATGCTTTCGCATGATATAGCTCGTAAGATTGAGCGCGAGCTGAATTATCCGGGACAAGTGAAGGTCAATGTGGTGCGCGAAACTCGTGTGGTTGAGCACGCCAGATAAAAGTGATTGGGGTTTAAAAAAGTGAAGTTTCTCGAGCCAAAAATTCAACTTCAAGAAATAAAGCGAGGCTGTGTCGATCTCGTATCTGAAGTCGATTTTTTAAAAAAGCTTGAAAAGTCCCATAAAGATTCAAAACCTTTAAGAGTTAAGGCCGGCTTTGATCCCACGCGGCCCGATTTGCATTTGGGACATACGGTTTTAATTAATAAGCTAAGAACATTTCAAGAGCTTGGTCATACGGTTATCTTTTTGGTGGGAGATTTCACAGCTTTGATAGGTGATCCTACGGGACGAAACGAAACCAGGCCGCCGCTTACCAAAGAAGAAGTGGCCAACTTTGCAAAGACCTATGTCAATCAAATCGCCAAAATCTTAGATATGAAAAAGTGTGAGCTCGCTTGGAATTCATCTTGGATGGAGAAATTTTCAGCGACTGATTTCATTAAACTCACAGCTCAATACACAGTTGCCAGAATGCTTGAGCGCGACGATTTTGAAAAGCGCTATAAGAGTCATACGCCAATTTCAATTCATGAGTTTTTATATCCGCTGGTGCAGGGCTATGATTCAGTTGCTTTGAAATCTGATATTGAATTGGGTGGTACTGATCAGAAATTTAATTTACTCGTCGGGCGAGAGCTGCAAAAAGCCTATGGTCAAGAGCCCCAATGTATTTTAACCATGCCTCTACTTGAGGGACTTGATGGTGTAAACAAAATGTCGAAGAGTCTTGATAACTATATTGCCATTGAAGATTCGCCCCGAGATATTTTCGGAAAAACCATGCGGGTGAGTGATACCTTGATGTTGAGGTACTATGAATTATTGAGTGAAGTACCCTCTTCAGAACTTGAGAAAATAAAATCAGATTTGAAGTCGGGCTCTGCACATCCACGAGAGGTCAAAGTTCGGCTCGCTAAAGAATTTGTAAAACGATTTCATTCAAATGAAGCGGCTGAAAATGCCGAAGTTGAATTCAATCGCATTTTTGTCGACAAAGGTGTGCCAGATGATATCGAAAAAATTTCGGTAAATTTAAGTGAAATTGCCAGTCTTGATTTGCCCGGGATTTTAAAACAATTGGGTCTTGTCCCAACCACCAGTGAGGCGCGCAGACTTATTGCTGCAAATGCTGTTGAAATTAACTCCGAGAAAATCTCAGACCTCAAATATAAATTAAATGCCAAAAGTTCGGACGAATGGATTTTTAAGCTTGGGAAAAAGAAATTTGCGAAAGTTAAATTTGTTTAATGTCCACATCAAAAAATGGTGAAGAGTGAAAGTTAAATTTGTTCCGCAGAATATCGAGTGTGAAGTCAAAACTGGCCAGAGTGTTTTAGATGTAGCATTGCAAAACAATATCTATATCAAATCAATTTGTCGGGGTGTTCCCTCCTGTGCAGAATGCCGTGTGGTGCTGGCTGAAGGTGAGTACAATGTACTGCAGCCATCAAGTGCAGAATTGGCTTTGATTGGTTCTGGGTATTTTATCGATCGCAGGAGACTATCATGTCAGTTGAAATGTTTTGGCGACATCACGGTCGATCTCAGCGAACAAATTGAAAAAGAAAATGAACTGAAGAATCCGAAGCCCAGAAGCCGCAATTCACGAGAAGAGTCGATTCAATCGAATGCCGTTATGGGAAATGTGATGGCGCCAACACCTAAGCCCGAAAAGAAATAGGAGCCTCATGTATAAAATCGTATTTTTAAGACATGGCGAGAGCATCTGGAATCAAGAAAATCGCTTCACCGGCTGGCAAAATATTGGTCTCTCAGAAAAAGGCCTCGCGGAAGCAAAAGCTGCAGGTCAGTTGCTAAAGGCTGAAGGTTATAATTTTGATCTGACCTATACTTCGGTTTTAAATCGGGCTCTGAAAACACTTTTTATCGTCTTAGAAGAAATGGATTTGATGTGGATCCCAATTGAGCAACAGTGGCGTTTGAATGAACGTCACTACGGGGCACTCACTGGACTTAACAAAGCCGAAACAGCTGCGAAGCATGGCGAAGAGCAAGTTCACATTTGGCGCAGAAGTTTTGATATTCCTCCACCGAAAATGGATGAAAAAGACCCAAGGCATCCGTCCTTTGATCCGAGATACAAAGATCTTTTACCTGGCGATTTGCCAAGCGGAGAATCCCTCAAAGATACAGTGGCGCGCGTCTTGCCATTTTGGAATTCAAATATTGCTCCGCAAATTAAAGCGGGCAAAAAGATCTTGGTTGCAGCCCATGGCAATAGCATTCGCGCGATCATAAAGTATCTTGATCAAATTTCAGATACCGATATTGCGAGCTTGAATATCCCGACAGGTATTCCGCTGGTTTATGAATTGGATCGCGTGCTGATGCCAACGAAAAATTACTATCTTGGCAATGCCGAAGAAGTTGCAAAAGCAGTGGGTGCGGTAAAAGCGCAGGGAACAAAGAAATAATTCATGCCTTACCAGGGTAGTTCTTCACCGCGAAAACTAAAGAATTTGCCAGAATCTTGAAGTCCATGGGTTTCAATTTGTTTTAAGATTCCACCGGCGGATTCTTGCGGAGCAATCAAAGCATTGTCGCCACCCATTTGAGTTTTGACCCAGCCTGGGTGAATCATCAAAACACAAAGCCACTTTTCATCAAGCGAAAGATTTTTAGAGAACATATTCAAGGCCGCTTTTGATATTCGGTAAGAATAAGCCATTCCGCTTGAGTTATCAGTGAGGGATCCCATAACGCTTGTAATATTAACAAGCTTGGGAGCCTTGGCTTTTTTCAAATGCTTCAAGCAAGCGCGCGTGACATGAATGGGGCCAAAGAGATTGGTCTGAAGACTTGAGTTGAGATCGACCATATTCAGATTTTCGATATTGGCATCATAGTTCAAAAGTACGCCGGCACAATTGATGACAACATCGAGTTGCTCGACTTTGATAAGGCTTACTGCCTGCTGAATACTTTTTTGAAAGGCGACGTCCATTTGGACTACCTGGCAAAGCTCGGCATATTCTTTTGCGAGTATACCAAGCTCCTTGGCTTTTTCGGGATTGCGAACGCAGGCAACCACATGATGGCCGAGTGTGAGCAGTTGTGAAGTGAGTTCAAATCCAATTCCGCGGCCAGCACCTGTGACGAGATAATTCATAGATGCTAGTTTTGCAAAGAAATAAAAAATGTGCAAACATTGAGTCAGTTTATGATTTAAGAGTCGAGTACCAACAGGCTCGATGAGAAATTAGGGGATCAAATGAAGACTTTGTCCAAAAATAAAGCGGTCAAATTTCCGAAAATCCGGCCACGAAGAAATCGTGCGACTGAGAGTATTCGAAAATTGGTGCGTGAGACTCATCTCACGCCTGGCGATTTGATTTATCCGGTATTTGTTACTGAAGGGAAAAACTTAAAAAAACCAATTGCCTCGATGCCCGGACAATTTCGACTCTCAATTGATCAAGTTCTCACTGAAGCACAAAAGGCACACAAATTAGGAGTCGCTGCGATCGCACTATTTCCGGTTATTGAGGAAGATAAAAAGGACAAATTTGCAAAAGAGAGTCTCAATCCAAACGGATTATTGCAAAGATGTATCAAGGAGCTGAAAAAGAGGCTTCCTGAACTCACCATAATAACCGACGTTGCGATGGATCCATATTCAAGCGATGGCCATGACGGCCTGGTAAAAGACGGCGAAATTCTCAATGATGAAAGTCTTGAAATACTGTGTGATATGGCAGTGGCGCAGGCAAAAGCTGGAGCCGATATGGTCGCTCCAAGTGATATGATGGATGGTCGGGTGGGCGCTATTCGACTTGCCTTAGATGAGAATTCTTTTCAAAAAGTAGGAATTTTGTCCTATACGGTAAAATATGCTTCGGCCTTTTACGGCCCCTTTCGCGAAGCACTCAATTCAGCCCCAAAATCAGGGGATAAGAAGACCTACCAAATGGATCCGGCAAACAGCCGGGAGGCACTAAGAGAGGTACTTTTAGACATAAAAGAGGGGGCTGATATTGTGATGGTAAAGCCAGCGCTTCCTTATCTTGATATTATTTCGAAACTTCGAGCGGTGGTAAAAATTCCAATTGCCGCCTATCAAGTGAGCGGTGAGTACGCTATGATTATGGCCGCCGCTGAAAAGAGCTGGATCGATGCCGATAAAGTTATGATGGAATCTCTTGTTTCGATCAAGCGGGCCGGCGCCGATATGATTCTGACTTATTTTGCAATTCGTGCCGCAGAACTTTTACAAAAGCCATAAAAATCTTGTGCTT
>JAYUEN010000266.1:0-1533 GCA_043739185.1 Bdellovibrionales bacterium | reverse complement strand
CCATTTTTGAATTTCAGAAAAAATATCGAACCTCATATCTTCCAGTTTCTCCAATGAGAAGTTAATTTTTGAATTTCATTTTTGATTAATGACACTTGATTGCTATACAGCACGGTCGTCGCTTGAGTTTTCATCTATTGGCAATCGTAGACGTTTTTGAAAAATTTTTTGCTGTGAATTTTCGTGAAAAAATCTTTTGGTTGTGCCAATTGAAATGCATTCTGAACTCGAGGTGATCGGCAGTCGAGAGACTTCCTGAAGAATTTCAATGAAAGTCCCCGCTCAAGATCGCGGTGATAAATATTCAACGAAAGCAAAGAGCCAATCGCCGCCGGCTCAAAAAGGATTGAAAAGATACTGCTGATATATATTGGCTTACTATTTTATTTTTTCAAAACCATCTTAACTGTAAGTGGCATATTCTGACGTACATCTGGCCAACCAACAGAAATCATACTGAATTCGATAGAAATACTGTCGTCTGAGATTTTTGAAATATTAACGATTTTGGTCAGAGATGAGTCTGAAAAGACAGTAGGATCAATAAGCGTCGCTCTGCCAGTTGTTGATATATATGTCGCTTTTGGATTTGATGTAGAATCATTGAATAAAATTCCTACGCTACCTATTTGGCCGGCTGAATCCTGTTGTGATACTGTAAAAGAAGTACTGCCTTGGATAGCACTCAACTCCGCAGATTTGGAGTTGCCACAAAAATTTGCCAGAGAATACTCTGCGGACTGCTCGCAAGAAGTGACTGAATATTTTCCGTAGTATTCTTGGAATGGTGAGCCGAGAGCGGCGACAGATAGAAAAGAAATAATAGAAGCAAAAATAAATTTCATAAATTTTCCTTTATTTAAAATAGTTGGGTCAAGGCATTCTATCATGACAATGGATTGGTTGAAATAAAGGAGGTTTATAGGGTGAAGATTTCAAACATGGGGCCGTTTTGCGGCAGCCGTCGTCGCCGCCTGCAGTACCTCGAAAAGACTTCTTGCTAAGATAGGTGATTTAGCTAGCTCAAACTGTAAAGGATTTCGATGGAACTTCATGAACTCTCTGCTTTTTCTACCAAAACCGAAAACTCACAAGATCTTAATTGCTCAATTTGGGCGAGCAGCGAACTCGGCTCAATCATTACTTTGATGGACAACGATTTCATTTCGAAATATGATGAAAGCTTGCAAGGAGTTCATATGCCTGAAAAAAAAGATAATCAGCCTTCGAATTTAATTCGTGTCACTGCCTACGGAATTTTCACTTTGTTTTGGCTGTGGCGCTTCCTCGCAGGAACCCTGCTTGGTGCTTTGGTGGGCGGAATAATCTTCTTGATGTTAGACCAAGGTTATTGGGCAAAAGTGAGTTTTTCAGTATTAACCCTTGTTGGTCTCGGGTGCGGCCTCATTATGGCCGAAAGCGCAAGAAAACGAGCTAAAGGCTCGATTCCGGTCATGGAGCATGTCTATTCTTCTCACGATTTAGATAAGAAATAATATTTCTCTATTTATATACGCGTGACACAATCACTTG
>JAYUEN010000265.1:0-14354 GCA_043739185.1 Bdellovibrionales bacterium | reverse complement strand
ATTAGCTTTGCAAAACTACTCGCACTTTTGCGCCCGAAGCGATCAATTGCATTTATTGCGATTTGGTATTCGCCAGGAGTGGCAATATTAAATTGATTCTTATTACCGCTAGTGCTCCGACTTTCAACAATTTGTCCAGTTTTATTGACGACACTGATCTCGTATTCTTTAGCATTTTTTGAACTGTCCCATTCGATATCTAGTACTTGATCGACATAGAGTTTGTAAGACTTAGAAGCAAGCTTAGGAGGAGTTGGCATTGGGGCCTCTAAAATCTCTAATTTTTGAATTGGCGAATATGCAGTGACTTCATTTTTCGCATTGACTCCTCTTAATCGAATGAAGAAGTCTTGAGCCTTACTTGCATTAAAATTAAAACTTGGTTCTTGTTTTAAGCGAACTTGCGTTTCAAAGTTGTTAAAAGCCGCCGAACTTGAAATCTCAACTATAAAACTTTTTAGCTCTTCGTTGGTTTCAATTTGCGCGCGGATCGGGACACTATTTGAGAGCAAATATACTTTTGAGGATGTCAATTTGAGCTTTGGCGGCGAAACACTTAAGGGCCTTGAAGTTACTTTAAATTCTAATGGCAAAGTCCATTCGAGCCCTGCGCCCATCAGGCGCCAATAATTTTCGCCCAGGTAAGCGCGCTTGAGCTCGTAAGAGTCCGCTTCAGCCTCAAATGATTGCATCGGAGCTTCAAAATTTTGGTTGTTCGATAATTGACCACTCATTTGATGAACGATGCCCTTTATCCCCCAATGAAGCGGAATTGAAACTGCGACTTGATTTGGTTTTTCTTCTCTTAAGAATAATTTTTGATCTCGGCTCTCATAAATATATTCTAATTGTTCAGTGTAAAAATATTCTTGTTGAGAGGAGATCGGAATGAGTTTTGGCTTCACTACGATTTCTTCTGCTTTTGGCGGCAATATTATAGATTTTTCATCGACCAATTGAGTCTTTGCTATCTCTATTGGTTCGGCGGTGACTTGAACATCACCATGAATAATGCGAAATTTCGGCTTTTGTTTTGCATCAACAGAAATTTCTATTTGAGACTGTTTACCCTTTATGGTCTGAATTTTTCCGTTGATTGCAATTTTAGCGCTGCCATCGACGTTTACTTTCATTTTTCCAAAACTCAAATTCGCCACGGACTTGCCTTTTAGCGATGAAAAAGTAATCATTGTGTTTTCGCCAAGATCTAAATTGCCACCTTGTTCAAGAATGACTCGTAAGCTCGAGCCCTTGCCAGTAAAAACTCGATCGCCAATTCGAATCTGGTCACCGTGCCGGGCCTTTTCCCACAACACTGATGTGGCCTCTTTTTTTCTGATATCACGAACCAAAATGTCCATTGCCCCAACAATGGGCTGAACATTTTTTATTTTTGTTTCTTGAATCAATCCAAAAACACTTTCGTCAAAATAAATGCAATACAACGAAAGACCAAATGCAAAGGTAAATAGCAGAAATATTAATATGTCACTGCGATTTCGTTTTGGCTTGTTTTTGAGCTCTAACATAGATAGTTCACCTATCTTCTTTTCGGCTCATAATGAGAATTCTAGAGGTAAAAATTTAAAATGATCGGGCCGATGGTCGAGGCATCCAGGCACTTATTGTAACCAAACTAAAGACATGATAATTTTAATCAGGAATCGATTTCAACTTTAATAAATTCGAGCCAAATGTCATTACGTTACAAGCTCCTAATAGTCATGTTAAGTCTTACGGGCCTTTCACTGGCAGCGGTCCTCACCCTGGCTGTAAGTCTATTCAAAGAAGACAAAATCGCTTATATTTTCGATTCAAGCTTGGCTAATTCGAAAGGTATTGCAAATCAAATTAAAACAGAGCTCCATATGCGATCTGCCCAAATGTCGCTATTTGTCTCTAGCTTTGATTTTACAAAGCGCATTTTTGAATCCAGTGCACAAAACATTTTTGACAGGGACGACAATCTAGATGAAGTGATTTTAAGTAAATTTGACGGCAATACTTTTGAAATCATAGCCACAATGAAGAAAGTTGATTTTAGCGAGGAAAAAAGTCGAGCTCTTGAGCAAAATAAAATTCTAGTTGAGCGCCAGGCCATTGAAGATACTCTTTCTTTTAAAGTGGTTCAATCGGATCAAAATATTCTTATCTATTCACAAAAAGTATTGATGGAAGGTGATCCAGATAGTTATTTTATAACTTCAGTAGATCACGAGGAGGGATTGTTAAATCTCCTTAAGAGGACCTCGAACTATGATAATTTTATTGTAAGATCGAATGGACAGGTTTTGTTGCAATCAAAAATTGATAGTCCCGTTATTTCATTAAAGGACTGGAAGTTCTTTAATAAAATTAGTAATGATTCAATTCCGGATGGGGCAGAAGAGACGACAAATATAAACTCTGTACCGAGTCTGGTGTCATTTTCAAAGGTCGGATTGTCCAATTTAATTTCTATTTCAACTATATCGCGGGATGTAGCATTAAATGCAATTGAAACGCTTCTGCTCAAAGCATCCTTATTTTTCATTGCACTTATTTCTCTTACTTCAATGCTTGCTATTTTCTTTTCAAAGAAAATTACAAGTCAGTTAAGTGTTTTAGATTCAGCAACTACGGATCTTGCCGCCGGCAACTTTGAAGTCAATCTAAATATTGAAAGTTCGGATGAAGTTGGCAACTTATCCCGAAACTTTAATACCATGGTTACTAAAGTTTCGGCACTAATGAAAGACAACGTCGAAAAAGCGCGAATGGAAAAGGAACTTGAAACTGCAAAGCTTGTGCAAGATACGTATTTTCCAGACAATAATGCACAGATTGATCGCGTGAAAATTAGTGGCTACTACAGGTCCGCTAGTGAGTGTGGGGGCGATTGGTGGTATTACTTTAAATCTTCAAATAAAGTTTTTGTCTGTATTGGTGATGCCACAGGACATGGCGCATCGGCGGCTTTGATAACTAGCGCAGCAAGGTCAGCGGTTTCTTTAATTGAAATGACGCCAAATATTACCCCCGCTAGTTTTTTGACCCTGCTCAATCGCGCCATATATATGTCGTCAAAAGGTCAAATTCAATTGACCTTCTTTGTCGCCAGCATTGATACCGAACTAAATAAGTTAACATATGCAAACGCTAGTCATTCGGCACCCTACCTCATTCGAAAATCGAGTGAACCAATTACCAAAAGTAACTTAGTTCCACTTTTAGCTGAAGAACAAGGTCTGAGACTGGGCCACGTTCTCAATTGTCGATATTCTGAAACCGTTTGTGACATATTTCCGGGAGATATTGTTTTTGCATTCACCGATGGCTTGACGGATTTAGAAAATCAAGAAAAGAAAATGTGGGATGAACGTGGTTTAATAAAGGCATTGGTACACGCTACGAACGAGCGAACAGATTTAGAAAATTTTGTAAATATAGTTAAAGACGAATCTATAGCCTATTCTGACAAAATAAAGTTAATTGACGACGTCACCTTTTGTGCATTTGAATTCAATTGAAAATGGATTCAAAAAAAATTTAATCTCAAAATAGAGCAGATTCCTTCATGTCGGTTTCAATTTATCAGTTTGAAACATTTCGAATTGAAATTAATTTTTTGAAATCGTTGAGTTCAATCTATCGTCTTTAGCCTAGACCTAGACCTGACGATAAGTATAACTAGCATGTATGTACAGTTGATGAAGCTCTTATTATTATTAAATATTTTGCTCTTTAGTCTTATGACTAGAGCTGCAAACGATGCATCTCAAAGCTTCACTTTGGATGGTCAACTCTTTCATGCCGGCTCCAACACTCCTTTGATTGATGGCGGAGCCAAGTTAAATGTGCAAATTCTTGATCCATCTCAAACATGTGTCCTGTACGAAGAAACTCAAAATATAAATACGATTTCTACTAATGGATTTTTTAGTATTCAAGTTGGTTCCTTGCCAGGAAATCCCAAGCGATCTGGTCTCGATGCGGGTCAAACTATGGGGAATATCGTTCAAAATATTTCGGCGATCCCTGCCAGCAATGCCCCAGGCAAAACCTGTGTGAGCGCGACCTATTCTCCTTCGGCTGGTGATACGCGCTACTTTCGTATTACTGTCATTCCGTCTTCTGGCACTCCAGATGTATTAACTCCTGATATGGTCTTAGATTCTGTTCCGAGTGCGATCGTTGCTCAAAGTGTACAGGGGCTTGATCGTTCGAGTATTCTACATACAAATACGACGGTTCCGGTCGGTGAAGTTCTTACACAAGCAAATTTAGAAAGTCTATTTACGGCGGCAGCTTTTGCAAACCTGGCCCCTATTTTGGCAGGAAATTATGTCCAAAAAGGAACTGGCGGAGCCGTATTGCCAAGCTTTCCGAGCGCACCAGCGTCTCCTATTGCCGGGGATATTTGGTACGATTCTACAGGTAAACAACTTGTATTTTCAGATGGCACTGCCAACCACGTCTTGGGAACAACCGCCGCCGGGGTAACATCAATCACAACTTCTTCTAACCTAAGTGTGAACGGTACCGCAGGTGCCACCCTAACTACGACAGGAACTCTCGACCTTGCGACGCTGGGAACGGCTGGTACTTATCCTAAAGTTACAGTTGACGCTTACGGAAGAGTCTCCGCCGGCAGTGCACTTTTGCAAACAGATATTCCAACTTTATCTTCGGCCGGAAAGGTCTTGGGATCTGCCATCAATTCAGGAACTATCGGAGGCTCCACTTCAATAAATACTTCAGGAAATTTACAAACGACTTCGGACATTTCAAGCAAACGTATTTTTCTATTTGATCACTCAGGTGCCGGACCGAACTTTGTTGGAATGCAAACTGTTAATGATATTTCTTTAGGCGGAGCCAGTTATACCCTAACCTTACCCAATTCTGCAGGCTCTCCTAATCAAGTATTGACCACTGATGGGGCTGGAATTTTAAGCTGGACGGCAGGTTCAGACAATTCAAGAGTTTCAAAAGCCGGCGATACGATGACTGGTCTTTTACTATTGTCTGGAAATCCAGTTGCGGCCATGGGAGCTGCACCCAAGCAGTATGTTGATTCAAATTTAATTGGCAAAACTTTACCTGCAGCGCCTGCCGCTGGTCAAAATGGCCAAGCTTTGCGTTGGAATAATGCAACTCCCGCATGGGAGTATTTCACTCCAGCCACCGGTACAGTTACAAATGTAAGCTCTTCAAACACAGACATCAATGTTTCATCGAGCACTACGACTCCAGTTCTTACTTTGAATTCAGGCACTGGTAATAACCAGATCGTAAAATTAAGTGCCACAGCAAAATTACCAGCAGTTGATGGTTCGCAACTCACAAACCTAGGTGCCACTCAAATTACAACTGGATTACTTCCATTCAATCGAGGCGGAACAGGCACGGCACTTGCGCCGTTCGGCAAGGGCGAAATTATTTTCTCAAACTCGAGTGCAGATTTAACTTCGCTTCCTGGTGGTCCAATCAATTACGTTTTGATGTCTGCTGGAGTAGGCCTAGCTCCAACCTGGGCGTCAATTCCACCTGATAGTACTAAGGTGATGAAGTCTGGCGACACCATGTCTGGCCTCTTATTATTATCAGCTGATCCTTCGGCTGCCCTTGGAGCCTCAACCAAACAATATGTTGATTCAGTAGTGGCAACTAGCGGAGCTCAAAACCTCAAGCTCAGTGGCGGTACCATGACCGGACCACTCATAAATAATTCAAATAGCGCTTCACCTGCTTTGGCAGTTACTCAATCGGGCGCTGGTTATGCTGCGACTTTCATGGGTGGCAATGTCGGTGTCGGAAATGTGAATCCAAGCTCTCAATTAGAGGTGACCGGTGATATTACTTTGTCTAAAGGGGCTGCGAGGACAATAGCTGTTAGTAATGCAGCAGCTGCTACAAATGGTGATTCATTAACTATAAAAAGTGGTTCGGCAACAACAGGCGTACCTTTTGGTGGCGGAGATCTTTCATTGATTGCAGGTAATGGACGTAGTGTAGGCGGCTCCGGCGGAAACGTCTTGATCAATGCGGGCACAGGTTTCAATTACGGAAATATTATTTTAGGAGCTACTGTCGGTAATGTTGGGGTTGGGACTACGCCATCAGCTTTTTTTCATATAAAAGCTGGAGATATTACAGCGGGAAGCGCTCCTTTGAAATTAACTGCTGGTAGCAATCTAACAACTCCAGAACCAGGTGCGATCGAATATGACGGAACATCACTTTACTTTACTGACTCAAGTGCTGCTCGCAGAACGATCGCAAGCATTACTCCTAATTTAACTAATATTACGAGCATTTCAAACCCAAGTGGTAATATTACTCTTTCGCCGATTTCAAATACTGGGTCGGTAACGATTAGCTCTAATACTTCCTCAATTAGTAGTACGACCGGAGCATTAGTTGTTATGGGCGGAATTGGTTCTACTGGCGACATTTTTTCTGGAGCGTCGATAAATGCTTCGACTGCGATTTCGGCGGGAACTTATGTTCTTGCACCGCAAATTTATGGCTCATATTCTGCTGGTGGCAATGTAAAAATTGATGGTACTTCAAACGCCACAAAGGGATTTGTCCTTTTGAATTCTGCAGGCGGCAATGTTGGTATTGGTACAACCAGCCCAGGAGCAAGTCTTGAGGTTGTAGGAACTTCAGGAACCTATGCACTTAAGTCAACTTATAGTAAGGCTGGCGGTAGCTATGCTTTGGCTGGAATTAATTCGGGGTCGGGCAGCAATGGCGTTCGTGGCGAATCAACAAATGCGGTGGGGGGATATGGAGTTTATGGAGCCTCCACTTCGGGAACAGCAGGATATTTTACAAGCGCGACAGGATATGGACTAATAGTGAACTCGGGAAACGTCGGCATAGGAACCAATTCTCCGTCAAATCTTTTAACAGTCAATGGCATCACTGGAATTGGAACCGGAATCATTCGGTTTGGTGGCTCAAATTACGGCGAGACAAATGGCATAAATATCGGAATTGGCAATACAGTTGGCTATAGTAATTCTCTTGGCGTAGGAAGAAACAATAACTTAGGCCAAGGGGATGCCACTGTCCTCATGGGGATTTCAAATGCAATTAATCCCTCAAATGGTGATCAAGGAATTGCGTTTGGAATTTCTAATACAGTCGAAGGCGGCTCAGTTGCAATTGGTAATAGCAATAACACCACAGGGGCCGCAAATTCGGTCGCAATTGGCAAAGGCATTACTAACAATATTGCCTCATCATTGATGATTGGCCCTAGCGATTCGGCAAAAACGACGATTTTATCTAGCGGCAACGTCGGTATTGGTACGAGCTCACCGTCGGCATTGCTTTCAACCAAGATAAGTGCAGTTTCAGGAGTTTATCAAGATGCAACGAATTCAAGTGGAAGCAAAATTTTTTCTTTCAATGACGATGGCTATGGGCGGCCGGTTTGGTCCCTCTTTGATAACGCCAGCAATGCGATGTTCGTTGTAAACGGAAATAATGCTGGTGGTCCGATTGTCTCGATCAACGGTTCACAGACAAGTTTGACTGACGCGAGCGGAGCTGGAACGTCCGGAGCCAATATGTATCTCAGAGTCCCAACAAGCGTTGGTGGCGAGAATGGAATTTTCTTTGGCGATTCTCCTGGCGCCGGAAACGCGGGTGCGGCAATCACCCACTATATATCATCCACGTCTCTTTATGGTATGGGCGGACTTCACTTCAAGACGAGCAGTGTCGGCGGGGCACCGCCCACTCGTATGACAATAGATCCAACCGGAAACGTCGGTATTGGAACGAACACACCAGGAGGCACGCTTGATGTTCAAGGCGGAACAGCCGCGGCTTCCACCGCCGGTTCAAATATTCAAATGACTTCACAATCTGGAGGAACGGGCAACACGAACGGCGGAAACATCCAGCTATTGCCTGGATCAGGGAATGGTACTGGCGGCGCTGGTAAAATCGTACTCGGAAACGCAGCCAACATGCAGACCTCTTTCGGCTCGATTCCCGCCAACGTAAATATATGGCCTACGACAGCTCGAACGCAGCTGCTGATTGCAACGGGCGGAGGACAAGAGTTGATAGGGCTCTACTCAACCGCAGGATCCTACTTGGGAGGCGTCGACGGGTCCGGACGCGCCTTTCACAACACGCTATTCGGGACTTACTCAGCGAGCGGAAATCTAACCTTAGATTCCACCTCCAACGGTACCAAAGGGAACATCTACATCGCCCCTTCCGGTGGAAATATCGGAATTGGTACTTCAAATCCAGGCTCCAAACTTGAGGTTGCAGGAAGAGTAAAGGTAACCGGGCAATTGGGAACGGGATCACAAACCATTTCCGGAGGCACTTCAGCAATTGATTGGGACAACGGGAACTCAATATCTACTGATTATTCTTGCGCAGGACTTGTTAGCTTTGCTAATTTAATGGATGGCGGAACTTATAATTTGGCGGTCACAGATACCGGGACTAGTATGTGTGATTTCTCAACTACTACCACTGGCAAAGATGCCGCTACCGTCAGCTATCGCTATCGCCCAGTTAATGCTGCAAGATCGGCTAATACTCACACCATTTATACATTTATGCGAATTGGAACTGTGGTTTATGTTTCATGGGCCTCGGGGTTTTGATGAAAGCTATTTTAATATTTTTAATGATATTTAATTTTAAAATTTGTTTCGCTGGTGGAAACTCAGGATTCATGATGCTGCCACAGATTCCTAATGGAACAGTATTGGCATGGACTCCTATACAATTTCAATTTGACGGTTATGGTGCGACAACTACACAAACATTTGTCCTGACCAATTTGGGCGCTCTCAAATCAAAACCAATTAGCCTCAGCCTAAGTCCTGGTGATCCTACTTATTCTTTGATTAATGATAACTGCACAGGGGTTAAGCTACTGCCCTCAAATTCTTGTACAGTCGACGTGCAGTTTACTATGCCTAATAACATTGTTCCCGTACAAAGTTTAGATGCCACCGATGGTGTAACCTCAGCGCCTACAGCATCAATTAAAAACTGCAATGCCTGCTAGACTCATTCATTCACCGACCTCAAAATAGCTAAAATTTTATTATACTTTGTCTTTTGAAACTAGACTATCAATTGAATTGCGCTCTATTTAGAATATTGAATAATGCAAAAAAAAAGAAGGAAAATTCAGATGTCCCAAATTTCCGTACAGGTAAGCGCAGATCATTCAGAGATTAAATTGGTTATGTCTGGAATGATCAGCGAAGAAACTGAGTTTCCAAATTTGGACAATTATCCAGCAAAAAAGTTGATTTTTGATTTGCAAGAACTAACTTATATCAACTCTCTCGGAATTCGTGATTGGGTTGAATGGATTGAGCCATTGTCTGCTAAATTCAAAATCTTTATGATTAATTGTCCAAAGAGATTGATTCATCAGTTCAATGCCGTCTCAGGATTTCTCCCGGAGGGCGCCCGAATTCTTTCTTTTTACGCACCCTATTTTTGCGAAAAATGTGGGTTTTTGCAGGATTTTCTTTTTGAAGTAGGAAAAGACGTCATTGTAAAAAACAATATTGTAAGCGTAGCGGCGGATATTCAAAAATTCAAAGACTGTAAAGTAGAAAATTGCCAGCTTGAATTGGATTCCAATCCAACAAAGTTCTTTAAATTTTTACGAAAATCTCCGAACTGAAGGTCTCTTGAACCTAATCGCGCTATGGGTCCAATCCTATTTTTTTAATTGATTTAGAGGATTCATTGGTTGAGCTTCATCTGCTGGCAGATCAATTGGGAGCGTGCCTCTACAAACTAATACTCTGAATTCAGAAACCGAAACAACCAAGCGGCTAACCGCTGCAGCTGCAAATTAATCTGATTTAAAATCTAGAGCTAAAAATGGACCAACCAAAAGAAGAAAGATACCTCAAAATGTCGAGTTTTTTGACATTCGCAGAATGCTCTTGGGCGCACTCAGGAGAACTCTGCTTTAAACGGACTTGAAGCACCCCTGTATTCGAGATGAGCTTGGCATCATTTGCAATTCTATATATTATAACTTTAACGGAGGACTTTATGTCTCGAAATACTCTGCCTAGAATATTTTTTCTGTCGGTCTTATTGGCGGCAGCCCTACTGATTATGGACTATGCCAATGCCACAACCTCAGCCTTAGATTCTGCTTTAAACAACTCACTTCAAGAAAGCCGTGATCTAGCACAATCAATGAATCAAAATCTAGCCGAAGAAGCCAAAAGCGCGAATCACAAAGTAAAAGCGCGCTCGAAGGTTGAAATCAATCTAGATGAGCCTGATCGAGAGCACGCAGCAAACTATAAAGATAGCCAAGCAACCGGAAATTTGCGCGAGGACCGCTACTAAGCGCCTTCAATAGTCTCTAATATTTAGACGATCCCCCTAGTAAACAGGGGTGCAACTGCAGTGTCTAAAGTTTGGACATACTTAAAATTTTCTTTTCACGTGAAAATTATCAACACAGCGATGATTCATGAGCTGCCCTTATATGAGACATGAGACTGGCATAGCTTGCAATTAAGATTAAACAAGCTAACCAAATAAGGGGTCTTATGAGAAGTTCGCTACAATTATTCATTAACTTATCTGTTTGTTTGATACTTGGCTTGGGCTTGGGTGCCTCAAAAGCAATGGCCGATGCAACGGATCTTAATGCCGCCCTCAATGACTCCCTAAAAGAAAATAAAGAAATCATCCAATCGATCAGTCGCGCCCCGGCCAGTGAGTTTCAAACCATTGAAGTACCAAAATCCCTCAAGGGCGGTAAGGTAAAAGAAGCTGTCGAAATCGATTTTGACAAAGATGAAGCAGATACTAAGAATGCTTCAAATTATAAAGATATTTCAGATATTGTTGAGCGCACCAACTAATCAAAGAATTAATTTTTTAAGCTCCTGCTGGGAATATACATAATCAGCATAAACCATGGTATTTGTAATATTCCGGTGCCCCAAAGCTACTTGCACTAGGCGAATATCTTTAGTCTTTCGATAAAGTCTGATGGCAAATGTATGTCTTAAACAGTGAAATTTCTTATCAACCGGACGGTACCATTTCCAGATTTGCCTGAGGCGATGGTAACCAATTTGAAAGATGAGCTCACTTGCACCCACTTCTTTTGCAAGGCTTAGAATCTGAGAGAATAATTCTTCTCGAATCGGAATTTCACGATCATTGCTAGATTTGAGACCCCTTATAAAAATGCTCTGATCATAAATATTGAGGTCAGTACGCCTAATATTCAAAAGTTCTTGAGCCCTAGCGCCAGTGGCCAAGGCAAGTGAAAGTAGGCTTGAGTCCCGAAGCTCTGCAGAGGATGACTTTTTCAATAAATTTTCTAAGGATTCAAGCTCAGGATCGAGCAGATATTTGTTCTTATTTAGTGCGTATCTCAGTGTTGAAGCCATAAATTGATCAAATCAAAAAAATTGAGATAAGCAAAGCAAAATTTTAAGAAACTAAAAATAAGTTAATATTATTAAATATTTAATAGTCTAACTTATAACTATAAGTGTAAGTCACCTCGCGTCTAAAATTAACCGCCAATTCAGAACGATTTCTTGTTTTTATAATAATAAGTAATTTCAATATATTATGCCTAATGGAATGTCCAGGCATGCATATATATTGTATAATACATCGTCTTTTATGGTGAAATACAATAAAATGGCAGCAAAAATTTCGATTTTAGTTGCCAGCCAAAGGCTAGAATTTAGAATAAGGCTACCAATAGGGGGCTGATAACATGCAGATAGACGTACTCAAGCAGGATCAAGCATTTAGCAATGGCTCTTTGGGTGCAGACCTAAAAATAGACTTAGAAAATAGTTTAAATATTCGTGCTAAAACCTCGTTACGACTGAAGTATGAAGCCGAATCACAAATAATTTTAAAAAAATTCGGCGGTCTGAGAGGAATTCAGGCCAAATTAAACCTAAGCCAAAGGAAGATTTGCCAACTCCTATTGGTTGATCCAAGCAGCTGGAGTAGATGGCTTTCAGACGAAGGCAAGACGCCACCTCATATCTTGAGGGCTTGCGAGTGGTATCTTGCCCTCAACGATAAGTATCCCGGCTTTGATGTGAATTTTTGGTTGCATGCCAATGGCAAGCAAAGTGGGGCGGTATTAGAAACTACCCAAGCTCTGCAGGTGAGCCTCCTTAGCGAGAGCTCGAATTTAAGAGCTCAAGTTTTAAAATTAGAAGAGCAAATTATGAATTTGAAACAAGCTCTCGAGACCCATCAAAAGCAAGAAAAATCACTTGAAATTAAACCAAGTAAGTTAAATTTGAGATCTTTTTTATTTGGTTCGCTTTTATCGATTGGCCTCTTTTGCTGCACCTACCTCGTTTTGAGGCATTTTCATTTCGTTTGAATAAATCTGAGACAAAGTTTTTCTCAAAATAAAGCAAGAATCTAAATTGCATTACAAATCTTTTGCGAACATCTCACAAACCCAAATCATTATACCGATAAGAAGCAATAAGAAAAATATTACAGAGGTAGAGATGATGGACGTAAGTGGCATGACTTCTCGAAGACTACTTGGGGTAATTCTCCTATTGGTATTCGTATTTTTAAATTCATGTACCCGAGCAGCGAACGATACAAGCCAAGTTAAGCTCGTATTTCCCACTTCGCAAAATCAATCTAGCCAAGCATCGTCAACAGTTGAAATTCCGGTGCATATTTCGGTCAATATAAGTGCTCCTGATATGACCACCGTATTTTGGGCATGGGATTCTCATGGTAATAATGCCACTTCATCCGCTCCACCAGGAGTTTCAATCACAGTTAATCAGGGCTTAGCGCGCCTTATTCAAGTGCTTTATGTTACTCAAGATGCCAGTCAAAATTTGTATTTTTATTATAATGATGTGACCCAAGACTTAGCAGCGGCTTCAGTTCCGGTTGCAATCGATGTGAATGCAATTGGCACGGCCAATTCTCAGGGGCGAATTGTCGGACGTTATTTGAATGCTGCTGGCAGTGGGCCAACGGGTATCCTGAGTACTTATTTTACTCCGGGAACAGGCAAGCCACAAATGATCCTTGATCAGAATGAAATTTTCGGTGGTTGGTTTAGTGCCTTCTCGCTTCCGGGACAGAGTTTTACTTATAAAGCAGATGATGGAACAGTCATCTTGTCAAACTATCAACCAGCTTCGTCTTTTACTTCTGGCATGGCTTCGGCATTGGTGAGTGTTCCTGCTGGTTACAGAATCAATAGTGGGGGCGGCAATTCAAACTACAATTCTGCAGAATATATTTTGGCGGGATTTTTTGGACCAGGATCGAGCTCTAAAAAAGTTTGTTTCAATCCCGCAGCCTCGCTGGTAATTCCACATCTATTTTTGGACGCTGCCGGATCATCTCCAATCAATTGGAATGGTTCACTATCAGCATGTGCCGCAAATCAAGCTTGCTTAGTTGCTGGCGGAACGAATTCGGATTCGAGTTGTTCAACAATTGATAATGTCAGTAATTTGAAATTCGACGAAAGCCTTTTATCTAGCAATGATCAAATTATGCTCTTTAGAGGCCCCTTTCAACTTACTAATTCTGGTTCAGGCAATGCGCAACAAATAACCGGAAGTTTAAGTGGCTCAACGCTTACTTTGGGCTGGCAATTTATGCCTGGGGCCAGTGCCGGAATCGACGGAGTTGAAGCATTTTACAAATGGGATACACCATCAACGGGTAGCCCTCCATATCAAATCAATAATGGCTATGCCTGTGAAAACTTGGTTTCTAGCTTTGGATTCACGAGCGGCGGGCAAGTTGCGGTAGCTCATAATTCAACTTCATTTAATGTCGGCTCAGCGCCAGTTGCAGGTCAGAGTTTGATTACATTGCTGTGTCCGTATTCAAATTCACGTAGACCAATTTATTTTCATTCGGCAGCGCAGTGGTTTAATAATTCATCCACTTCAAATTTGCAGTTTGCATTGGTCGATTCTGGTGGGGGATCAAATAATACTGGTTCTGTTTCCAGCTGCAAATCTTTTAACCTCAAATTGTTAACGCCTGCAGGGGCAGCCTATACGACACCGTCAGCTTTTAGCGCGAATCTCAGCGTCAATGCGAATTCGTCAAGTATGGCGGGCTCTGGTTTTTCACTTTCCGCAGGTTGTTCGAGTCCATCACCTAATCTGACTTATAGCTTTGCCTCTGGCCAAAGTGTGGCTACCATTTATTTTGTGGGCACTGCAAATGACTATTATAATATAATGGTTCAGTCTCCTGGATACTATCCAATGAATTTAGATTTTGGAGTGGCGCAATCCGTACCTACTTCAATTGTAGTGAATAGTAGCAACGCCATGGCCAATGGTCAGTGCTATGCC
>JAYUEN010000264.1:0-4808 GCA_043739185.1 Bdellovibrionales bacterium | reverse complement strand
GATCCGCATGTAATCGGTCAAATACTGGCTCCCCTAGGCCTGCGGGACAGTCTTTAATAACACATGAAATGACGCCGCCAACGCTATCTCCTTCAGCTTTTACTTTTTCAATTAATTTAATCATTTTTTTTGCTGTGCTTTGGTCCGGACAACGAATTTCACTATCAAATATTTTTTTTAAATTGAGCTGATCATAACTTTTCTTGCAAATAACATTCTCAACTTGAGAGACAAAAGCTGAAATCTGAATTCCACTTTTTTTCAGTAAAAGTTGCGCCACGGCTCCGGCTGCCACCCGCGCAGTTGTCTCACGGGCACTCGAGCGCCCTCCCCCGCGATAATCACGGTGACCAAACTTTTTAAACATACTAAAATCCGCATGCGAAGGTCGAAATATTTCAGACAGGTGTTCATAGTCCTTCGTACGCGCATCTTCATTTGCAATAAATATTGCAAGCGGCGATCCTGTCGACTTGCCTTTGAATACTCCTGAAAGAATTTGCAGACGATCATTTTCGTTTCTTGCTGATGACAAACGACTTTGGCCGGGTCTTCTTTTATCTAATTGTTTTTGAATGAATTCTAAATCTATTTCGAGTCCCGCGGGGCAGCCGTCGATGACAGCACCTACGCCTGGGCCATGAGACTCTCCAAATGTAGTGAGCCTAAAAATTTGCCCGAACGAATTGCCTGCCATAACAAATTACCTCTTTAACTTTTTAAATAGAGTTTCACTTTTCAAATGATCGAGAGCAGCGAAATAAGACAGGATTCCTTTTCCATAAAATTGTGCGATACATACTTCGCGAATTACGGAAATTTTTCTAAATTCTTCGCGAGATTGAATGTCACTTAAATGTACCTCAATTGTCGGAAGGGCCACCGCCGTCAAGGCATCGCGAATAGCATATGAATAGTGAGTCCAAGCGCCCGCATTTATGATTATCGCCTGGGCCCATTTTCGCTCCTTATGTATCTTATCGATCATTCGTCCTTCACAGTTACTTTGTTCAATGCGAAGTAAACAGTCTCCTTGCACATACTTTCTGAGCTTTGAATTCAATTGCAATAGAGTCAATTTGCCGTAAATTTCGGGCTCTCTTTCACCTAATAAATTTAAGTTTGGCCCGTGAAGCACGAGAAGCCTTATTTTATTTCTAATTCTAGACATCATTATTCTCCAGCATCAATTGAAACGCCGAGTTCAATTCAAACTCACTAATTTCTCGAGCCAAAGTGGTCTTACCTACGCCTTTTAGCAAAACCATTCGTATGCGCCCCCGAGAAGACTTTTTGTCAGTTTGCATCGCTCTAAAAAAGGTTGATGGCTTGATTTTAGGTAAGGAGGGAACCGGAATTTGTTTTAGAAATGCATCGATTTGCTTCCACTTTTCACTTGAAATTAGCTCTTTGACGACAGACATGGCCAGCGCGAAGCGCATCCCCCAAATTATGGCTTCACCGTGCTGAAATTTCTGAAATCCCGTAGTGGATTCAAGTGCATGACCAAAACTATGGCCAAAATTTAAAATTTCTCTCAATCCTTTACGATCAAATTCGTCAGATACAACAATATTCGCTTTCAAGCTCAGTGAATGCTTTATGAGGTACACCATTAATTCCTGATCAACGCCCAAATCAGCTATCGACTTCTTCTCGAGAATTTTATAAAACTTTGGATCACAAATTAATGCATATTTTACGATTTCTCCGAATCCAGAGATAAGTTCGCGCACTGAAAGTGATCGCAAAAGTTCTGTATCACAAAGGACTAGCGAGGGCTGATGAAAACTACCAATCAGATTCTTACTTAGAGGATGGTTGATCGCAGTTTTACCGCCCAAACAACTGTCCACTTGTGCGAGCAAGCTGCTAGGCAATCCAACCCATTTGATGCCTCTCATATAAACTGACGCAACAAAGCCTGCCATATCGCCAATGGATCCACCGCCCAGTGCAAAAACCGTAGAATCTCGATCTAACTTGGCCTTGAGCATTGCGGTCAAAACGACTTCAATTTTATCGAAACTCTTTATATTTTCTCCGGCCTCAAGGGCTAATTCTTGTACGAACCAGCCACTACTGCGAAGCCCTTTCAAAGCCATTTTTCTGCTATCTTTAAGCCGACGATCAGAAATGAGAATGCCCCGCTTAGAATCACTTTTATAGATTGAGCCAATACGCGAAATCAATTCTTTACCTATGATCACTTTGTAATTAATACGGCCATGTTTCACTCGAATTGAATTCTCTTTTACTTTATTCACGGTCAATATTGCTCCAAAAATTCACAGATCTCGAATACTAAAGTTTGAGGACTTTTAAGTTCGGTATCTACCTTTATATCCGCTACAGCGTAATCAGCCTCTCTTAACTTTAATAACTCTATTACCCTAAGGCGGCGGCTTTTATTATCTAAATTTTCTAACATTGGCCGTCTTTGACTAGAGGTAGAAAGGCGCAACAGGAGACTTTCTACATCGGCACTCAAATAGACTAAAATGCCCGAGATTCGAATCAGTTCAGAGTTTTGGGATGAACCTAGAGCGCCCCCACCAAGGGCAACGACGCAATTCTCACGACCAGAAAACTCCTTTAGCGCCTTTGCTTCTAATTCACGAAAGCCTGTTTCTCCGCTCTCTTTAAAAATCTGAAAAATTGGCTTCTTCACTGTTTGTTCAATCCATTCATCACTGTCTACAAAATCTTTTTGCAGATGTGATGCCAACAATTTACCAACACTCGATTTCCCAACTGCCATAAATCCACAAAGGAAGATCGGCTTGGTCGTCATATTGGTTCCGTCAAATGTGCTCTCATATATTCACCGAGCATTTTTTTAATTTCCGATTTGTTCGAAATGGGGCCAAACCATAGCTCCCAGGTATTCAGTGCTTGCGCTAATAACATCGAAGAGCCTGAAATTGCTTTATAAGCGTTTTTTCTTGCGCACTCTAGAAACGCCGTATTTTCTGGACGATAAATGAGGTCAAATGCAAATCCAAGACGAGGTTGAATATTCTCAAAGATCCTATCATAAAATTGGCTAGACTTTACTTCCTGAGTTTCCTTCGAAACGAGGTGGCAATTCATTCCCACAGAAGTAGCCTGAATAATAAGTCGAAAGTTTTCAGCTCTTAGATCTTGCTCTATTCCAAATCCAACAAATCTGGATTCATTCAGCTTCAAACTAAACTCGGCAGCAAGCTTTTGGGCCCGCAATTTATCGCGATTTACCAAAACGATTTTTGAAGCGCCTAATTGAGCAACAGCATACGCAGCAGCTCTCGCCACACCTCCTGCCCCAATGAGCAATACCGATTGACCTGATAAATCAATATTATTGTCAATAAGGCTATCGACTATTCCTGCGACATCAGAATTAAAGCCTAAAGCTTTACCCTCACTAAATTTCACTACATTAACGGCTCCAATGATTTTGGCTTCGGGCGAAATCTCATCTAAGAAATCTAAAAGTTTTTCTTTGTATGGAAGCGTTACATTGAGTCCGCAAAATTCTTTATCGCTTTTAAGAGAATTAAAAAATACTGCAAATTCAGTTGTTGTGATGTCAAATGCCTCGTAATTCAGTTTAAGATTGCCAAGATTTTGACTTAGAAACTTAAAAATAATTGGTGAGAGCGTGTGACCAATAGGATGTCCGACAACTCCTGCCCTTAGACTCATTGACTCAGCTCACTTAGTGTTGAAAAAAAATCTGGATACGAAATCCGAACACATTCGAAGTCTTGAATGACTGATTCTGAGTCCGCAACCAGGGCGGCAATACCAAAAGCCATTGCAATTCGATGATCATGAAAACTTTCAATGCGTGCGCCCTTTAACTTTTGTGGACCTTCGATAACGAAACCATCGTTTGTCGTTTCAATTTGAACCGACATCAAACGTAAATTGTGCGCAATAGCTTGAATGCGGTCCGTTTCTTTTACGCGCAACTCTTCTGCCCCTCGAACACGTGTTTGTCCTTTTGCTTGCGACGCTAGAACAGCCAGTATTGGCAATTCGTCAATCAAAAATGGAATTTCTTCAGATCTAATCTCAACTCCTTTTAAAGGTGAATAACTAAGTGAAATCTCGCCAATCAACTCAGGAACATCTTGAGTTCTCTTGTAGGAAATATTTGCACCCATTCTTTCAAGTACGTTCATCATGCCCAAGCGAGTCGGATTGAGTGAGACATTTTCTAAAGTTATTCTACCATTTGGTACTAGTGCCGCGGCAGCTAGCCAAAATGCCGCCGCCGATGGATCGCCTGGAACCAATAACTTAGCACCTCGAAATTTCTGATTTCCTGCTATAATAATTTGGTCCTTAAAGATTTCAATCTGCCCACCGAAGTGCCTAAATAATATTTCAGTATGATCGCGACTTTGAATAGCGCCCCGAATTCTTGTTTCTCCACGGGCCGAAGCCGCAGCAAGTATAATGGCCGATTTAATCTGTGCACTTGCAAGCTTAAGCTCTAGATCAAAGGCCCTTAAAGGCTGGCCAAATATTTTCATAGGAGCAAAATCACCATTTGAAAGCACTATTTTTGCACCCATTTTTGAGAGCGGCACCGCGACTCGTTTCATAGGCCTTCGGACCAGACTTGCGTCGCCGCTCAATTCAACTTCAATATTTTCAATTCCCGCCAGAACGCCCATCATCAAACGCATGGTTGTTCCGGAGTTGCCACAATCGAGAGTGGAGTTTACCTTTTTCCAGCGCGCGGCATCTAGTCCTTCGATTATTGTTATCGGCCCAGTTTGTTTGATCTTAACTCCAAATTGACTCAACACCCTCAT
>JAYUEN010000263.1:0-1548 GCA_043739185.1 Bdellovibrionales bacterium | reverse complement strand
TCTTATCAATTTACTCAAGCCTTGCAATCAGCGCAACTTGGTCCGAAGCCAATTGTGCAAATCGCGCTCAAAAATGCGGGACATTTTCTGACCGATGCCCGCTATCAAAAGTTAATATCATGGCGAGCAAGTGTTATGATTTGGTCGACGATTTTTGATACGATTGGCGTTGAAGTTTTGCCCAAGGTCCCGTAGCAGGACTGATTGATCGTCAAAATCCTAGTCAGACATATGCGCATTTTGTCAGGGCGAAAGTATCTCTTATAAAGAGCAATCTAGGGCCTATAAGCGGTGAGCTTTCTAATAAATCACGGTCTTAGCTTTGCAATCTCTAGATTGACGGAATCGGGAGCCATTAAAACACCAATGGCTAGAATTCCTGAGAAATGAAAAAAATTTATATTAACTAGGATTTAAAATAATGAAATTCCTAAAAATTCTATCTTGCTTCATTATTGTTTCGGCTTTTTCTCCAAGGTCAATGGCCGAAGGAGCATGTGAAATCGAAAATATCTCTGCTGGTATGCTTGCTCCTATGACTGGCGAGAATTTTTTTTCAATCAATAAACTTTAACTTGTCTTGGAGTCTTCAGTGAAAAAATATTTGGCGAGTATTTTTCTTGTTTGGATAAGCTCGCCATCTTTTGTGCAAGCAGAGACCTCTGCCACTGGTTTTTTCAAATTGAACCAAGCCATTCAATTCAAAGCCACTCAAGAAAAAAAGAGGTATGGTGACTACATCGATCCGAATGAAAACTCTGAACTCGGAATAGGTGTCTATAAAAGTGTTGCACCAGGCCTTGTAGTTACAGTCGGTTTTGAGCGTGCCTATATGCTGGCGGTTCTCATGAATGCCGCCACCGAATTTCTGGTTGTAGATGATGACCCTCATGTCATTCGACTTCATGAAATTAACTTCAATTTGATTCGTCTTTCAAAGGGCAGCAGAGAGCTATATCTAAAACTTCGAAACTCCTCAAGCTTTGAGACATGGATGGGGGCGATGAGTTCAAATGATATTGCTTTGTCAGAAGAAGAATTTCACTATTGGTCGGAGCGTGTTGGTCATAACTCAAAGTTTGATATATTTATGGGTTACCGGCCCGGCTTCATCGGGGTTCATTCTTACGTTCAAAATGACGAATCATTTGAGAGAGTATATAAACTGATAAAGACCAATCGATTTCAAGCCGAACGCATGGATTTGGCAAACCCTAAACATGTAGACGCGCTTGTTGATGGGATTTCAAATGCTAAAATTCCCCTGGCGGCGGTCGATCTGAGCAATGCCCATGCTCCAAATTACATCGATGATCTCGCTTTTATGAGTTTGATTTCGAAACTTTCTAAGGTATCTGCGCCTCATACCCTACTTTCTCTTACTGCAAAAAAAATCCCACTTGCGAGCAGCGGCGTTTTCAGCTCCTATGCTTCGAATCGAAATCAAGATATTTTGAATTTGTGGGCCTTTTTCGGAATTACTTTTGATTTACTCAAAGAGGCGTATTGGCAAGGCGAGCTTCTTCAGAGCAAATTGTTTAATCTAGA
>JAYUEN010000262.1:0-14508 GCA_043739185.1 Bdellovibrionales bacterium | reverse complement strand
TTACGAGTCATTTCAGCAGAAGCATTCGCTACATCCGTGTCACGAATTCGGCTGTTTGCTGCTGACATATTTTCTTCAGCAACTCCCAAATTTGTAACTGTTGATGTTAAACGATTCTGAAGGGCGCCAAGATTTGAGCGCATTCCGTTTACATTTTCTTGCGCTTTATCAAGAGACTCAAGGGCGGATTGTGCACCCTCTTTTGAAGTATAATCAAGACCAGACAAATTCAATGCATCAAGAGTTGCAGTGTTTTCGCTAGCCTTAAAGCTAATACGATCTTCGAATTCATTGTTTTGGATACCAACTTGAAAGTCATAATTAGGAGTACTTCCGTCAAGAAGCTTAGTTTTGCCCCAAGTAGTTACTTGAGCAATCCGCTGCATCTCGTTTTTAAGTTGGTCTACCTCCTTATGAATGAATCCGCGTTCAGTCTCTCCGACTGTATCAGATGCCGCTTGGATTCCTAGCTCACGAAGACGAACAATAATGTTACCAATCTCGTTCAAACCGCCCTCAGCAGTTTGCACAAGAGATATACCATCATTTGCGTTTCGGTTTGCTTGGCGTGTTGATCTGATTTGCGCCTTCAAGTTCTCACTGATTGCGAGACCGGCAGCATCATCAGCTGCTTTGTTAATTCTAGATCCGCTTGATAATTTAGCCAAGCTGCTATCGATATTGCTTTGGCTATTACTCAAATTTCTTTGAGCGTTGATTGACGAAATATTTGTTGAAATACGAAAACCCATTCTATCCTCCAGTTAAATTATTAAAATATATTCTTCATAAAAAATTCCTCCTTGTTACGTGACCCCATTTTTTAGCGTGGAGTTCGGCGTCCGAGCCGATGTACTATTGTTTGAGATTACAATCTTAATCCATGTACTTTTTTATCTTCCTTGAAGCGCCTCCTTTCTCATTTCTGAGATGTTAATTAGTTAGAGAGTCTGACCAAACTCCCTGGCTCCTACTGAACCGGGTGAAGTCAAAATACAAACATCTTGAACAAAGTACTCATCGACGAGTGAGACGATTTCTTGACAGGACAGAGGACTGGTTGTGCAGAACACACAGCCAAAGTATGTAAATTGCGATGAAGGTCTTAAGACCTACGCCTGTGAAAGCTGCATTTTCTAGGCTTATTCAGGTAGAAGGTCGGTGCGAAACAAGACGAAAGCCTGCGAGCCAAAATCATCAAAAAATGACTTCGACCAAGGAGGATTCAGTCAATTTCCATAAATCTACAAAATGCAATTTTACCAGTGAGCTCGTATTTTTTAAGTTGTTCGAGTCTTTGGTGTTGAGCGCGATAACCCATGGTGCAAATAGTTTGCGACGAATCAAAGTGTGAGCACTGCTCGCAACAAAACATAAATTGATATTTAAAAAAATCTTGGGGGTGAACGCGATCTAAAAAAATGCTTTTTCTGGGCTTTCGACTTTTTCTCTTTTGCCTAGGGTCATGTTCAGGCCCAAAGATTATCGAGCTCTTCTTGTTGGATTTGGAGTTTTCAGGGGTTGACATTTCGGTTTGTGACCTCATTTTTAAAGAGGTGAGCATATATGGTGGCGCCCCATTCGGTCACTGAAATATGATAAGGATGAGTTCTGATTAAAGTGAGGAAAAAATGAATGAAATTGAGAAAATGACAAGAAAGAGCCAGGAGGCCATGCAAGCAGCTGCCCAAATGGCGGAGACCGAATCTCACCCTGCTGTTGAGCCCGAACACTTGTTTTATCATCTGCTCATTCAGGATGAGGGGATTGTGCCATCAGTACTCTCTACTGCTGGCGTCCAAGTAGCGAATTTAAAGCGGGATTTGCATGACCGCCTCGGTCAATTTCCAAAAAGTTCGGGGAGCTCTAAAAGAGTGGTACCGAGCTCAAAGTTAATCAAAGTCTTTGAAATGGCGGATCAAGAATCAAAAAAAATGGCTGATAGTTTTATTTCGACAGAACACTTTTTAAGCGCCATCATAAACGGGGCCTCTCCTGAAATTTTGAGGTCTTTGCAAAATTTTGGCGGTACAAAAGAGCGGATTCAGAGTGCCATTCAAAAAATTCGCGGGAGCAATAAAGTGAATGATGACAATCCAGAAGCTAAACTCGAAGTTCTTATAAAGTATGGTCGAGACCTGACCCTTATGGCTTCAGAAGGCAAACTCGACCCGGTGATTGGTCGCGATGAAGAAATTCGCAGAGTCATTCAAGTTTTAGCAAGGCGAACTAAGAATAATCCGGTGCTAATTGGTGAGCCAGGCGTCGGCAAAACTGCAATTGCCGAAGGGCTTGCGGTCCGAATTGTAAAAGGCGATGTTCCCGAAGTTTTAAAAAACAAAAAACTCATTTCATTGGACATGGGTGCCTTAATTGCCGGAGCGAAATACCGCGGCGAATTTGAAGATCGCTTGAAAGCAGTCATCAAAGAGGTCACCGAGAGCCATGGTCAGATTATTTTATTTATCGATGAGTTACATACTTTAGTAGGTGCGGGAAAATCAGAAGGTGCGATGGATGCGAGCCAACTTCTTAAGCCTGCTTTGGCGCGTGGAGAATTGCGCTGTATTGGCGCAACCACTTTGAGTGAACACCAAAAATACATTGAAAAGGATGCTGCACTTGAGCGTCGTTTTCAAACGGTTTTAGTAGATGAACCGAGTCCTGCCGATGCGATTACAATTTTGCGAGGCCTCAAAGAAAAATACGAAGTTCATCATGGAGTTCGCATTCGGGACTCTGCTTTGATAGCGGCAGTGAAGCTTTCTCATCGCTATATTAGTTCACGATTTTTGCCCGACAAGGCCATTGACTTAATCGATGAGGCCGCAAGCCGGCTTAATATTGAAATTGGTTCAGTGCCGACTCCCATTGATGAGTTAGAGCGAGAAAAGATACAGCTGCAAGTAGAGCGTGAGGCATTGAAACGCGAGAAAGATGACTCATCAAAAGAGCGATTGATTCAATTAGAAAAAGAATTGCGCATCATGGAGCAAAAGATTCGCGAATTGCGTTCGCAGTGGGAAGCTGAACGCAAAGAAATTTCAGGCCTTAAAGACACCAAAACTCAGATTGAAGCGGTCAAACTTGAAATTGAAAGAGCAGAGCGTGCCGGTACTCTTGAGCGTGCGGCAGAGTTGAAATACGGTAAATTGCCTGAGCTTGAAAAAAAATTAGTTGCGTACACCAAGCAGGCCGAGAATCCGAGTCCAAATTTGCATCGCATGTTAAAAGAAGAAGTCGGTCCTGACGAAATTGCCGAAGTCGTTGCGAAATGGACAGGCATTCCTGTTGATAAAATGTTGCAAAACGAATCAGACAAACTCCTCAAGATGGAGGACTCTCTTCGCAATCGAGTCGCTGGCCAAGACAATGCTTTGCGGGCCGTCTCAGATGCCATTCGTCGCGCTCGAGCAGAAATTTCAGATCCCAATCGACCCATTGGTTCTTTCATATTTTTGGGTCCAACGGGAGTAGGTAAAACCGAAACCGTGAAAGCACTTGCCGAATTTATGTTTGATACAGATCAAGCCGTGGTTCGCATTGATATGAGTGAATATATGGAAAAGCATTCTGTCTCGCGGCTTATAGGTGCGCCCCCGGGATATGTGGGTTATGAAGAAGGCGGACAGCTAACAGAGCAGGTGAGAAGAAAGCCTTACGCGGTCATTTTACTCGACGAAATTGAAAAGGCCCATCCGGATGTCGCCAATATTTTGCTACAAATTCTAGATGATGGCCGCTTGACGGATGGTCAAGGCAGAATTGTTGATTTTCGAAATTCGGTTTTGATTATGACTTCGAATATTGGCTCACATGCCATTGCAGAAGAAAATCTGTCGCCAGAAAAAAAGAAGGCACTGATCAATGAGGCCCTCAAACAACATTTTCGGCCCGAGTTACTCAATCGAATTGATGAAATTGTTATTTTCGGAAGTTTAGAGCCGGAATCACTTGCAAAGATAGTTGAGATTCAGCTTAAACTCGTCGAGCAAAGGCTCCTCGACAAGAAAATAGAGATTCAATTTGATGCTGCGGCCATTCGATTTTTGGCCGAAAAAGGATTTGATCCAATTTACGGTGCAAGGCCTTTGAAAAGGCTTATTCAGAGTGAAGTTTTAGACAAGCTTGCGCGAAAAATTATTTCTGGCGAAATTAAGGCGGGAGATAAAATTCAAGCAGTCGGCCATGATTTGGGAATTGATTTTAAATAGGTCGAATAAGTACTGAGATCTTCAGGTTAGAGCAGCTGGCATTCAGTTGTTGGTAACGGATTCAGAGTCTGAATCCGAGACCGAAACAGTTTGGCGGCTGACTGCTGCGGCTGCCTTAAAACTGATTAAGTTGGAGCTGGCCTTTAAGACTTGATCAAGGTGACGAAAATGAGCTCTAACAAGGCGAAAATACTTGTTAAAATGTTCGATACATCCTTCGATACTAAGTGACATTTTAGCCACACAGAAGTACACTCATCCTCTATGTTTTCAGGGATAATTGAAGAAACCACAAGAGTGCTCAAAGTTGAATCGAAAAATGGCGATAGCCGTAACCTCACGATTCAGATGGCGCGTCCCAAAACATTTATTGACCTTCGAATTGGCGATAGTATTGCCGTTGACGGAGTTTGTCTGACAATCGAAGTATTTTCAGAGACCGAGATGCAATTTACCTTGGGCCCAGAAACTTTGAAAATTACCGGCTGGAATTCGCAATCATTAGGAAATCGAATCTTCAATTTGGAGCGTTCGCTAAAGATGGGCGATCGTATTCATGGGCATATTGTTTCGGGCCATGTTGATACCTTGGGTAAAGTCGAAGTTGCCTGCCTTACAG
Organism: Bdellovibrionales bacterium; assembly: GCA_043739185.1. Lineage (GTDB taxonomy): Bacteria > Bdellovibrionota > Bdellovibrionia > Bdellovibrionales > JAMPXM01 > JAYTQQ01. The sequence continues at coordinate 9,675 of JAYUEN010000262.1, read as the reverse complement.
GCGAGGCCTTCGATTTGACTTTGAGTCTCGGCAAAGAGTTTTACTCCTTCTTTCCGAAAAAATCGAGCTGGGCCGTGGCGGGAGTCAGTCTCACAATTAATGAAGTAGAAGTGAAAGATGGCCGCGTATTTATTTCGAGCTGTCTCATTCCTGAAACCTTAAAGAGAACTAATTTGGGAAATTTAAGTGTGGGCCAAAACGTCAATGTTGAAATTGATTTTATGACAAGAACCTTAATTCATTCCTATCAAGAAAGATTTTTATGAATACGATTTCGGAATTAATCGAAGATATTAAAAAAGGCAAAATGGTCATTCTCGTGGATGACGAAGATCGAGAGAATGAAGGAGATCTGGTAATGGCGGCGGATGCCATCACTTCAGAAGCCGTTAACTTTATGGCAACAGAAGCACGTGGACTCATTTGTCTAGCGCTTTCGAATCAACAAGTAGAGAAATTAAACCTGCGCATGATGGTTCGCGATGATATGAATTTGTCTCCAAATAAAACCGCATTTACTGTGAGCATTGAAGCCTCACACGGTGTCAGCACAGGAATATCTGCGGCCGATCGTGCGCATACGATTCGCGTTGCGAGCTCGCCGAATGCCAGTGCTGCTGATATCATTAGTCCAGGCCATATTTTCCCGATACGGGCGCAAAGTGGTGGGGTTCTTAAGCGTGCAGGTCACACCGAAGCTAGTGTCGATCTCGCAGTTCTCGCTGGACTCAATCCGGCAGCAGTAATTTGTGAAGTCATGAAGGCCGATGGTAGCATGGCACGAGTTGACGATTTGAAAGCTTTTTCAAAAAAGCATAATATTAAAGTTGGCGCTATTGTCGACCTTATCAAGTATCGAGTTCAAAATGAAAGCTTCGTTCAAGAAGTAGCGAGCGCAAATTTGCCAAGCGATTTCGGAAATGGTTTTGTAGTTCGTGCCTTTCGAAATACACTTGATCAGGCTGAACATTTGGTCATTCAAAAAGGAAAAATTGATCCTGGCCAGTCGGTATTGGTGCGCGTGCATTCGGAATGCATGACCGGAGATGTTTTCGGAAGTAAACGTTGCGATTGTGGTCCCCAATTGCATAAAGCTCTTCGCATGATTGAGCAAGATGGAAATGGCGTAGTCCTTTACCTAAGACAAGAAGGCCGTGGCATCGGCTTGGTCAACAAAATCAGAGCTTACGAAATTCAAGATCAACAAGGGCTTGATACGGTAGATGCCAATTTGCATTTAGGTTTCCCGAGTGATAGCCGGGACTACGGTATGGGCGCACAGATTTTACGTTCGCTCGGCATTCGAAAAATTAGGTTACTTACCAATAATCCCGCGAAGCGAGTGGGCTTAAAAGGCTACGGTCTTGAAATTGTCGAGACAGTCCCTCTTATCATTAAATCGAATTCTGAAAATGAATCCTATTTGAACGCAAAGCGAGAAAAGATGGGTCACGAATTTCAAAAGGAAGAAATATGAATCTTAAGTTGGAATCTGCAAAATTTGGAGTGGTCACCGCGAAATTCAACGCAGAAGTCACCGATAAATTGCAAGCCGGAGCGCTCGCAACCCTAAAAGAAGCGGGCTGCAAAGACGCCAATATTGTATCGGTAAGAGTTCCGGGCGCATTTGAAATTCCGCTAGCAGCACAAGCGCTTTTGGCTAACGGCTGCGATGCCGTGATTGCGTTGGGTGCGGTCATAAGAGGTGAAACCAGTCATTATGATTTCGTCTGCAATGCGGTTGAACGTGGTTGCACAGAATTGCAATTGAAATTTAGTAAGCCAGTTGCCTTTGGTGTATTAACTACCGATACCGACGAGCAAGCCATGGATCGCGCCGGTGGCAAACATGGGAATAAAGGCTCTGAAGCTGCGCAAGTGGCAATTGAAATGCTCGGTCTGCTTCGGCAAATTGCAAGCAATCGAAATTAAAAAGTAGAATATGAAAGAAGACAAAAGCAATCATTCCGCTGAGATCCGTGATCCCGAAGTCCGTTCGACTTTGGGATCCACTCTTATTGGTGCGACCTTGGTCGAAACAAAAAAAAGGCGCAAAGAAATATTGCTAGTGTTTTTCTTGTCTGGGCTCTTGCTGTTCTTAACTTTGTTTGAATTTCGCTTAGCTGGGATTAGTCAACAGTTGCCGTTTGGGCATTCGATTTTCTTTTTCGGTCTGGTGAATTTTAATATCATCTTGGTATTGTTGCTGTTCTTTTTGATCTTTAGAAATGTCGTGAAAGTTTTTGTCGAACGCCAAAATAAATTGATTGGCAGTTCCCTCAAATCAAAACTGATTGTCAGCTTTGTCAGCTTCAGTTCGATTCCAACGGCTTTGATGCTCATGATTTTTGTGTTTTATATCAACAGCAGTTTGGATAAGTGGTTTTCGGTTAAGAGCATATCCGTTTTAAAGAATTCTCTTGAAGTGAATCAAGAGTATATTATTTCAGCAAAGAAGAAGAATTATCATTTCGCCAATCAAGTGGCCCACAATTTAAGACTCAATCACCCGCGATCAGAGATTGAGCGCCAAATGGAGAGCTTTCGCGAAATTTATGCGGTCGACGCTATCGAGTATTACCCAAGTATGTTTGGACAGAGATCCTTGGTACTTTCAAAGGACGAATCGATCCCAAACATCCCTTCGGTCTCGGTAGAGTTTTTAAAAAAAGGGGTTATGCAAAACTCCGAAGGTAGTACCATTCAAGAATTTGGTGAGGGAAATCTCGTGCGAGTGATTGTGCCAGTGGGCGGAACTCACGGGGCAGTAGTGGTTTCGAGTTTTATTCCGTTTTCTCTTATTTCAAAAATTGACGGCATCACGGCGGCCTACGATGAATTGAAGAATTTAGATCCTTTGCAGTATCCCTTGAAATCGATTTATATCATTGTACTCGTCCTTATGACTTTGGTGATTGTATTGTGTGCGACGTGGTTTGGCTTTTACTTGGCAAGGCAGCTTTCGGTGCCAATTGAATCCCTTGGTTTGGCTACGCAGCGAGTGTCGCAAGGAGATTATCAGGCGGTTACGATTACTTCGGGCAGTGCCGAAATGAATCAATTGATTGGTAATTTTAATGAGATGATGGTGCATCTTGATCGCTCCAAAAAAGAAGTATTGCAGGCCAATCAGCATTTAACAGAAACCCTTGAACGTCTTGATGAGCATTCGAGATATGTGCAAGTCGTTCTTTCAAATGTCACCACCGGTGTTATTTCAATTGATCAAGGTGGGGTGATCACGACAGTGAATCGTCACGCATCACAACTTCTCGGAATTGAATCTGAATTATTTGTCGGTCGACATCTTCGTTCGGTACTGCCAAAAGATTATTATCAGCTCTTCAAAGAATTATTGAAATCAATGCGCGAGCACAATGCGAGCAGTTTACAAAAAGAAATTCGTCTTGATTTGGCGGGTAGGTCGATTCCATTTCAGCTTACTTTGTCGATTTTGCAGGACGAAAAAGGAAATGATCTTGGTAAGGTTATAGTTTTTGATGATTTAACTCCCGTGATCAATGCGCAAAGAGCTGCGGCCTGGACCGAAGTGGCGAGACGGATTGCGCATGAAATTAAAAACCCATTAACTCCGATTAAATTGTCGGCGCAAAGACTTCAGAAAAAATTTGGAGCACAAATTCAAGACCCGGCATTTGAAACTTGTACCAATATGATTATTCAGCAGACGGATGAATTGAAGGCCTTGGTAAATGAATTTCATAATTTTGCAAGGCTACCACAGCTCCGCTTGAGTTTGTCTTCACTTCACAAAACTGTCGATGATGCTTTGCTTTTGTTTAGAACAGCACATAAGGATCTCGATCTGACATTTGAAGAAGATCAAAATTTACCCAAGTTTATTTTTGATGCGGATCAGATGAAGCGAGTCATAGTTAATATTGTAGACAATGCGATTGCTGCAACCGCGCACCATCCGCAGCCCAAGATAGTGGTTCGTACCCAGTACGACTCACAACTGAGATTGGTGAGACTTACAATTGCAGACAATGGCAGCGGTATTGGCGAGGAAAATCGCAGTCGAATTTTTGAGCCCTATTTTAGTACCAAAGACGCGGGCACCGGGCTTGGTCTGGCAATTGTTAAACGCATTATTGAAGATCACAATGGTTTCATTCGCGCGCTTCCGAACGAAGCTTCGGGCACGAAAATCATTATTGAATTGCCGGTGGTTGAGACCCAAACCATAATTGCACAAAATAAAAAGACGGCAGAATCGATTCGAAAAATTGAATTTATTGAAAGCGAACCTACTAAAGATTCCAAAGGAGTATGAGGATGCAAAATATCCCAGAAAACATTCAAGAAAAGAGTCAACGTAGAATTTTAATTACCGATGATGAAGCTCCAATTCGAGAGGTCTTAAGTGCCAGCCTTGCAGATGAGGGCTACCAATTGATCAAAACCGCAAAATCCGGTGAAGAAGCCTTGCGAGTTATTGAGGAGTTTAAACCCCATGTCGTTTTACTTGATATTTGGATGCCAGGTAAATTAGATGGAATTGAAGTACTAAAAGCAGCGAAATCTAAAAATGTGACTGCCGAATTTATTATTATGTCCGGTCACGGGACCATTGAAACGGCAGTCAAGGCAACTAAATTGGGCGCATGGGATTTTGTTGAAAAACCACTTTCAATCGATAAGATCATTATTTTACTTAATAATATTTTTTCTTTTCAAGATGAGCGTGGCGACAAAAATGCCTTGCTGACAAAGCTGAGAAAGAATATCGCAATTGTTGGGGACTGCCCAAATATGGTGGCGCTCAAGCAAATGATTTCACGAGTGAGTGCGAGCTCGTCGTGGGCACTCATCACCGGCGAAAATGGCACGGGCAAAGAACTCGTTGCGCAGAATATTCACTTTCTTTCAGCGCGCGCGAGCAAAACCTTTGTTGAGGTCAATTGCGCCGCGATTCCTGAGGAATTGATTGAAAGCGAACTTTTTGGTTATGAAAAAGGCGCTTTCACAGGTGCGGACAAAATGAAAAAAGGAAAATTTGATCTCGCCAATGGTGGCACCATTTTTCTAGACGAAATTGCAGATATGAGTCTTAAGACACAAGCTAAAATTCTACGAATTTTACAGGAGCGAAGATTCACACGTGTGGGTGGGGAAGACAATGTTGAAGTAGATGTTCGAGTGATTGCCGCCACCAACAAAAATTTAGAAGTTGAAATTAAAGAGGGTCGCTTTAGAGAAGACCTTTACTATCGACTCAATGTCATCCCATTTTATGTGCCCGCTTTGCGAGAGCGATTGGCGGATGTGCCGGCGCTCATATCTCACTTCAATGAGCAATTCGCCAAAGACGGAGCCTACCGCCGAAAGCTCATTTCAGAAAAGGCGATGCAAAAAATGATGCATTATGCTTGGCCGGGAAATGTTCGCGAGCTCAGAAATTTTATTGAACGACTATATATTCTCACGCCAGGTGATTTCGTTGATCTGCATGATTTGAAATTTGCTGGCTTGAGCCTGTCCGAAAAAGAAGAAGTTTTTGATGATATGGCTAATTTCAGAGAGGCGCGCGCAAAATTTGAGAGAGAATATCTCGCGCGCAAAATTTCTGAAAACAAGGGCAATATTTCGAAAACTGCAGAAGTCATTGGTTTAGAAAGAAGTTATTTACATCGTAAAATTAAAACCTATAGTATCGACGTCGAAGAGATTTCATAGAAAGTAGAAGAGTATGAGATGGTCTAAATCATTTTTGTTCACATTAAGAGATGCACCAGCCGATGCTGAGATTGATAGTCATAAGTTGATGATGCGGGCCGGACTTATTCGAAAGGTGGCTCCTGGGATTTACAGCTACGGAACATTGGGCCTAAGGGCGATTCGCAAATTTGAAAATATTGTGCGCGAAGAACTCAATAAAAGAGGGGCACAAGAAATCTTAATGCCGATGGTGCAGCCCGCTGAATTATGGCAAGAAACCGGCCGCTATGAGCAAATGGGTGCGGGTCTATTGAAATTTAAAAATCGCAATGATCAAGCTTTTGTCTTGGGGGCAACCCACGAAGAAGTCGTAACCGATTATGTTCGCAAAGACGTTAAAAGTTATCGCGACTTGCCGTTTAATCTCTATCAAATTCAGACAAAATACCGTGATGAAATAAGACCTCGCTTTGGGCTGATGAGGTGCCGTGAATTCATAATGAAAGATGCCTATAGCTTTGATGAAAATAGTGAAGGGGCGCTCAAAACCTATCAGCTGATGTATGATGCCTATTGTGCTATTTTTGATCGCTTGGGCCTTAAGTATCGCATAGTTCAAGCAGATGCCGGTAATATCGGCGGCAGTCAAACGCATGAGTTTCAGGTTTTGGCAGATGCCGGTGAAGATCACTTGATGGTTTGTAACAAATGTGATTTCGCAGCCAATATCGAAGTGGCTCCGGCTCTTGATCGCATCAAAAAAGATTCTCATGATTCTGAAAAAGCACTCGAAACTTTTGCGACACCGGGACTCAAACAAATCTCTTCGCTTTCAAAAGCTTTGAATATTCCTGAAAACGAATTGGTTAAAACTTTGTTTTTTGCAAGCAATGAAGGTGATCCGAAATTAGGAATCAAGCCAGTTGCCATTTTGCTTCGAGGAAATGATGAGCTCAATCCGGTTAAGTTGAAGAATCTATTGGGCCTTTCAAATCCTCCGCTGATGTTGACCGACAAAGAGGTGCAAGAGACAACCGGCGCTTATCCCGGAAGTTGTGGCCCAGTGGGACTGCAAATTCCGATCTATGCCGACACTGGCGTTTCGGGCTTTAAGAATTTTATTGTGGGCGCAAATAAAGATGGCTTTCATATGCGCAATGTAAATTTCAATCGCGATTTTAAGATCACTCAAATTGCCGATCTGCGATTAACTCGTGAGGGCGATCGTTGTCCGAAGTGTGAAGGCAGTCTGCAATCCGTTCGCGGAATTGAAGTGGGTCATGTATTTTATCTTGGTACCAAATATTCAATTGCCATGAATGCCAGTTTTCTGGCGCAAGATGGTACTTCAAAGCCTATGGAGATGGGTTGCTACGGGATTGGGATCACGCGCACAGTTCAGGCGGCAATTGAACAGTCACATGATAAAGATGGTATCATCTGGCCACTTTCAATTGCGCCCATTCAAATACATATTTGCCTACTTGATCCCTTAGATGAGGAAGTAAAACAAGCCGCTGAAATTATTTACTCTGAATTGAAGTCGCATGGTGTGGATTGTCTTTTGGATGACCGCGATGAGCGTGCTGGAGTTAAATTCAAAGACGCAGACTTAATTGGTGCACCTTTAAGAATCAATGTTGGTGCGCGCGCTTTAAAGTCCGGAGAGCTTGAGCTGGTAATTAGGCAAACCAAAGAAACTCGAAAAATTCAAGTGGCCCAATGTGTAGATGAAGCTATGAGTTTCATTCGAGCCGGAAGGAGTTCGGCAATGACTCCTCGAATGACTTTATGATTCAACAGATGAGAAATCCTCTTATGCTCGCCTTGGATGTGGACACTCGTGAGGAGTGTTCTCATTTCGCGAAACATTTGGGAAATCAAGTGGGCGCTATCAAATTGGGTCCGAGATTGCTTCTCAAATACGGTGCGACCTTAGTGCAAGAGCTCTCGGCACTTGCACCAATTTTTGTCGACTGTAAATTTCTCGATATACCCTCTACTATGGATGCAGCAGTGCGAGCCAGTTTTGAAGCCGGGGCGAGTTTTGCAACGGTTCATGCTTGGGCAGGTGTAGATGCTTTGAAGCTGCTTGCTCAGACCGAAAAAGAGCTCAATGAAAAACGCAGATTTAAGATTTTGGTGGTTAGTATTTTGACAAGTTTTGAACAAAAGTCGTTGCCGCCGCCTTGTGATCAGTTTGCAATTTCTGATCAAGTTGAAAAATTGGTTGCGATGGCAAGTGGAGTAGGGCATTCAAGTTTTGTTTGCTCGCCTCATGAAGTAAAGTCATTGCGGGCGGGTGGAGCAGATCGATTTTTGGTGACTCCAGGAGTTCGTATGCCAGGAGACGATGCCGGTGATCAAGTGCGAGTGATGACTCCAAATCAAGCCTTAAATGAAGGTGCCTCGGCGCTTGTAGTTGGTCGAAGTTTGCTTAAGGCAAAGGATCCGAAAGCTAAATTAGTTGAGATATTAGAAAGTATAAATTCGCGAGAATTATAAAAGGTTGAGTTATGAAAAAAAGTTTTTATCCGCATCCACCTAAGAATCGCGATCCTGATTCTCAGCACAAAAAGAAATTTGTTCCTAAAGCAGGGGCGAGGCCTGCGCCAAAAAGCCTTGATAAAACCAAACAGAAATCTTCGGAACTCGATCAATTGATCAAAATGGGTCGATGGGTTATTGGCATTCACGCAGCCACAGAGGCTTTAAAAATGAGGCCTTTTGCAGTGAAGCGAATGCTCATTCGGGATGACTGGAGCGAGAGTGCTCAGCTCAAAGAGCTTCATGAGCTTGCTGGCTACAATGATGTTCAAATCCAAGAAAAGACCGGCGGTCAAATCGATGGACTACTTTCGGCAGCTCAAGCCGGAGGCGGCCATCAAGGCATCCTCTTGGTGGTTTCAGGAAGACCTGAAATTGATTGGGAGGGCCTTAAAACCAAAGAGCATTCGGTACTTTTAGCACTCGATGGCCTTGAAGATCCTCAAAATCTGGGTTCGATTTTAAGGACCAGTTGGTTGATGAGCATTGACGGAATTTTAGTTCCTCAGGACCGCGCTGCGGGTTTGACTCCAACAGTTTCAAAAGTTGCAAGCGGTGGGGCCGAACACATCGCAATTGAATCCGTTTCAAATATGGGCGCTGAATTCAAACAAATCAAAGAAATGGGCTACTGGATATTTGGACTCTCTGAAAAGGGCGACAAAACCATCTGGGACCTCAATTTGCCTGAGAAAGTCCTTTGGGTGGTAGGGAATGAGGCGAGTGGGCTTCGAACCTCAACTGAGAAGTTCTGTGATGAATTAGTGTGCATTCCGCAAGCTGAAACCGGCTCAAGTTATAATGCCGGCATAGCGGCGGCAATTGCTATGGCCGAATCCGCGCGCCAGAGCAGTCAGAAGATCAAACAAAAGAAGAATCTTAGAGCTTCCAAAGATTAGCTTTGACTGAGTTCTTTGAGGTAAAGTATTCATTTAGGTTCTTTCGAGCTTATTGAATGCTGGCATAGCTCAATTGGTAGAGCAGCTGATTTGTAATCAGCAGGTTGCGGGTTCGAGTCCCATTGCCAGCTATCTTTTTCGAAAATTCCTCAGGGAGAGGTACCCAAGTGGCCAACGGGGGAAGACTGTAAATCTTCTGGCTCTGCCTTCGCAGGTTCGAATCCTGCCCTCTCCACCATTCTAATTTCCGTGAAATCACTCACAAACAAAAATATACAAGCGCATTAAGTACTTAAAACCCCGACGGGGGCCATGCAGTTTTGGTTGAGACATTTCTCACAATTTCTCACCATTTCATTGTCTTGCTACAGTTTGCTACAACTTTTGCTACAAGCAATTTCAGAGGGCGATTTTCATTTTACCAAATGGAGGATCGTTTATGGAACTCGTTCGCTTTTTTGCAGCAGTGGTCAAGATCGCAATTTGTTTGGCCCTTATCGGACAATTGAAATCCTGCACACTCGAACTCTTGGACTTAAGCGCCGAG
>JAYUEN010000261.1:0-1563 GCA_043739185.1 Bdellovibrionales bacterium | reverse complement strand
GGGGATCAGGCATCAGTTGGCGCTTTCGAAAGTCAGTGCCTTTTATTCAGAAATCCATTTGTGGCCAACTTTGCTCATGAGGTGGCGTTGTTTCTGGTGGTAGCGTAAAATAAAGTGCGTCTCCATAAGAAAGTCTTATAGGACTTTAGATCGGAGACAGGTTATGAAGTTATCAATGGGCATAGTAAAAGTTGAAATTAAAATTCCTGAATTAGTGAAAACGGTCGAGCTTTTTAGGGAAAATAATCAGAAATTCTTTGAGCTTATTTCCACGGAAATTAAGAATACTGTTAGTCAGACCTTTAATAATATTCTGCAAACGGAAATGGATATTTTCTTAGGAAACCCAGACCAAGCCAACAACAAAAGGGACGGCTTTCGAGAAAGGGAATTTGCGATAAAGGGTATCGGCTGTATTAGGATTCGAGTTCCGAGAGACCGCCACCAAAAGTTCAAAAGTAATTTTATTCCAAAACATGCTCAGATCGATTCGCGGTTAAAAGAGGATCTGGCTGTTTTGCATTTAGCTGGGATTTCTAATCGCACGTTGGCATTAGTTTCAAAGCGAATTTTAGGTGTCCAGGTTTCTCCGCAAACGGTTCACAATTCTTTGGAAATTGTCGAAGCGAAAGCCTTAATGTGGCTGGAGCGTGATTTAACTAAAAAATACTGGTGCTTGTTTATCGACGGAACCAACTTTAAAATTCAACGTCGCGGATCTACAGAAAAGGAGCCTACGCTTGTTGTGGTAGGCATAGACGACAGCAATTGCACATCTATATTGACTTTGCAGCCGGGATCCAAAGATGATCACCGATCTTGGTCCGTCGTCTTTGATGATTTAAAGAAGCGAGGGCTTGATGCAGACGCAGTTCAAGTGGGAGTTATGGATGGGCTACCAGGTCTTGAAAAAGCGTTTAGAGAGCATTTTAGAAAGTCTATAACGGCACGCTGTTGGGTACACGCAAAGACCAACGCAATTCAAAAATGCGCGTCACGTTTAAGGCCCGCGTTTGAGAAATTATTGGGTGATGTAATGTATGCGGCCAGCGAGGCGCAAGCGCGGCAGAAATTCTCTTTGTTGAAAAAGCAAATGGGGACCGACTGTGAACGTTCAGTGAATTGCATAGAAAAGGATTTGGAATCTTTACTTAATCATTACAAATTCGAAAAAAGATTTTGGCGTGTGCTGAAAACTACAAATCCAATTGAGAGAGTGAACAAGGAATTAAAACGAAGAACCAAAATAATGGAGGGCCTCGGCGAAAACACACTAAATATTTTATTAGCATTTACGGCGATGCGATTGGAATACAATTGGCAAACAAAACCAGTTGACTCCAAGTCGTTGAACAATTTAGAACATATTTCGAGTAAGAATCAAATTGAAGATGTATTAGAAAATCTTATACATTAAAACCCACAGACGCACAAAAATTTACGCTACCCTCTTCGTGGAGGAAGCATGGCAACTCAAGATGGCGGATTTTCTCCCTCTCTGTCAGGTCGCTGATTGCTTCGTGCTGATCGGAGATCCGGGGCAGATACCGCCCGTCGTATCGC
>JAYUEN010000260.1:0-1566 GCA_043739185.1 Bdellovibrionales bacterium | reverse complement strand
TTCCAATGGCTAAGAATGTTTGAGGAGCAATGGAAAAAATATGGACAACCAGGCAGCCAGGTAAACCTTAATTCTGAAATAGTTAAGAGTCAGGCCATTTTTTTTCCAAAAAATGAGGAAGAGCAAACCCGAATAAGTAGTTATTTCCAGAACCTCGAAAAGCTAATTCGTTTGCATCAAGCCAAGGTCAATAAGCTGGTCAACCTCAAAAATGCCATGCTTGAAAAAATGTTCCCCAAAGATGGTGCGGATGTACCTGAAATCCGTTTTAAAGGCTTTGAAGAGGCTTGGGATGAAAAGGCGGTGGGGGAGATTTTTGACGATTTTAAAGGCACTGGTCTATCGAAAGAAAAGATAGGTAGCCACGGAAAAAATAAGTGCATATTGTATGGGCATCTTTTCACTAAATTCTCAGAGGTTATTAGTCAAATAGATAGCAGAACTGATTTTAACGAAGGTGTTGTATCGAAGAAAAACGACATTCTAATGCCGTCCTCTACTACCACAAAAGGAATTGATTTAGCCAAGGCGTCTTCTCTGAAAGAGTCTGGAGTTTTATTGGGCGGTGACATTATTATCCTAAGGATGAAAGAATTGGGTAGTAGTGATTTTTTTGCATACTACCTTACTCATGGGGTTAATAAAAAAATTGCAGAAGTTACTCAAGGAACAACAATTATTCACTTGTACTTCAGTGGACTAAAAGACGTACATCTTAAAGTTCCATGCCCAGCAGAACAAACTCAAATAGGTACTTATTTTCAAAACCTCGATAAGCTTGTCAATCTCCACCAAACCGAGTTAGATAAACTCGATAATCTGAAAAAAGCCTGTTTAGAAAAAATGTTTGTCTAAAAAAGTAACTATCACATGACCTATACCTCAGAAGCCCAATTTGAAGCCGCATTGATTGAAGAACTCTCTAACAAAGGGTGGGAAAAGGCGGTATTAAAAAACCCGACTGAAGCGGATTTACTTAACAACTGGGCGCAGATTTTATTCGAGAACAATCGAGAACAAGACCGCTTAAACGATACGCCACTCACCGATGGTGAGATGCAACAAATCATGGAGCAGATTGCCGAGCTGCGCACTCCGCTTAAGCTTAACGGCTTTATTAACGGTAAAACGGTGGCGATTACGCGGGATAACCCCGCCGACACTTTGCACTTGGGTAAAGAAATCAGCCTAAAAATTTATGACCGCCGTGAAATTGCCGCAGGGCAAAGCCGTTACCAAATTGTGCAACAGCCAAGATTCAAGAGCCAATCGAGAATACTGAATGACCGCCGTGGTGACTTGCTGCTATTAATCAACGGCATGCCTGTGATTCATATTGAGCTTAAAAAAAGCGGTGTCGCGGTGAGTCAGGCGCATCACCAAATCGAGAAATACGCGCATGAGGGTTTGTTCTCGAGCATTTTTTCATTGGTGCAAGTGTTTGTAGCTATGGAGCCGCAAGAGACACTCTATTTTGCCAACCCAGGGCCAGAGGGTAAATTTAATAAAGATTATTTCTTTCATTGGGGTGACTTTAATAATGAGCCGATTAACCACTGGAAAAAG
>JAYUEN010000259.1:0-4873 GCA_043739185.1 Bdellovibrionales bacterium | reverse complement strand
TTCCGACTGAATCGAAATCTCATTTTGAAGAGAGTTTTTTAAATCTCGTGGCAAGTCCCTGGAGTAAAATTCACGTATTTCCTTATAGTGAGCGGCAAGGCACCAAGGCGGCTTTGATCTCAGAAAAAGTAGATTTGCGTGAAAGAAAAATGCGGGCACGCAGACTTCGAGAGCTCAGTGACGAGCGCTTGAGTAGGTGCGCTCATAAACAATTGGGAACGATAAAAAAAGTTTTACTTCTCAGAGGTGCTACGCACGGAGCCCAAGGTCTTTCACGTGATTATTTCTCCGTTGATTTTTCTTTAAATTCATCTGAGCAAGGCGCTTCAGAATTGAATGCTCTCGCTGGCCAAGAAGTCCGTGCAGAAATTATGGCCATTCGCAATCGTGAGGGCCGAGAGCCCCAGCTGCTGGCAAAAAATCTAGGAGTTTTGCAATGACCTGGAGAGAAGCCATCAAATCTTTAGAGGATACGCTTGGATATCATTTTCAAAATCCGCTTTTACTTGAAGCTGCCCTTACGCATAAAAGTCATCGTTACGAGACCAATGAAAAAGAGGCTCAAGACAATGAAAAACTCGAGTTTTTAGGGGATGCCGTTTTAGATTTAGTATTGAGCGATCTTTTAATGAAGCATTTCCCAAATGATCAAGAAGGCGCACTCTCGAAAAAACGCGCCAGTCTGGTGAATGAAGAAGCTTTGGCCCAGATTGCCAGAGAATTTAAGCTCGATGAGTTTTTGCGTTTAGGAAAAGGCGAAAGACTTTCAAACGGATTGCAAAAGCCTCGCATTTTAGCGTGCTGTTTTGAAGCACTTCTCGGAAGCATTTATGTTGATGGGGGCTTTGATATGGCCTTCGTGGGCATTCAACAAATTTTTGTACCAAAATTTTCAAGAATCGCAGATGGTCCTGATTTCGCCTCTGATTTTAAGACTAGACTGCAAGAGCGTACACAACTTCTTTTCAAGAGAGTTCCCAAATATATTACTGAGAGCGAACAGGGCCCAGATCATGACAAATATTTTGAAGTAACGGTTGAGTTAAATGAAGAACTAGTCGCTCGCGGCAGTGGTAAAAATAAGAAATCGGCTGAGCAAAATGCCGCTCAAGGCGCCCTTTTTCTTTTAGATAAGAAACTTTCGGGAGAAAAAAATGAGTGAGATAAATATGGGTGAAATACGAGCTGGATTTATTGCGATCGTCGGTGAGCCAAATGCGGGTAAGAGTACTTTGCTCAATCTACTTTTAGAAAGCAAAGTGGCTATTGTAACTCCAAAGCCCCAAACCACGCGCCAGCGTATAACCGGTATTCTCAATACGCCAAATGCACAGCTGGTGTTTGTCGATAGCCCGGGGGTTTTAACAAGCGATACTGGCGTCAATGCATTCTTGAAAGAAGAATATCAAGATGTCATCAGAAATTCAGATGCTCTCATTGTTCTTTTGGGCGCTGATCAAAAACTTGAAAAGCTTGAAGACTTACTCAAAATCGGGGAGGCCTCGAAAAAGCCGTGGCAAGCCTTTGTAAGCAAATACGATCTCAATAAACATGATCCGATTTCATGGATGAATTTGCTGCAAAAATACAAACAAGAGTTCATAACGATTTCTGCAAGAGAACATGCTGCAGAAGCCAGACGTTCTGTACTCGATACCATGACCCCGCTCTTGCCTCTTAGCCCGAGCAGGCTTTATCCCGAAGAGTTGTATACCACACAATCCGTTCGCGAAATGTGTGCCGAAATTATTCGCGAAAAGTGTTTTCAAAATCTGCATCAAGAAATCCCTTATGGATTGGCGGTTCGCATCGAAAAATATGATGAAGAAAAGACCCATCATATTGGCGCCAATATTGTAGTTGAAAAAGACTCACATAAAGGAATCGTCATTGGCAAAGGCGGCCTGATGCTTAAAAAAATAGGCACCGAAAGCCGACTTGAAATTCAAACTTTAGTTGATGCGAAAGTATTTTTAGAACTTCATGTCAGTGTAAAAGAAAATTGGACTTATAATAAACAATTAATGAGAGAGTTGGGTTATGTCATCAAAGAATAAACATTCAGATATTACTTCTGAGTTTACGGCCTCTCATCGCAAACAAACCCGCGTTGCCATCATTGGACGTCCTAATGTAGGGAAATCAACGCTGTTTAATTTTTTAACCGAAACGCGAAAGGCAGTGGTAAAGGATCAGCCAGGAGTGACTCGCGATATTTTGATTCAGCCAGCCGAAATCTGGGGAAATGAATATGAAGTCATCGATACCGGCGGATTGACCGAAGCCGATGATCTCATTTCACAATTGATCCGAGAGCAAGTGGTTGAGTTCTTAAAGAGTATTGACCTGTTAATTTGTGTTATGGATGGGCGCGACGGCTTGATACCAGAAGATCGAGATATTATTCGCATTGCAATTGAAACCTCTAAGCCGTTTTTAATAGTCGCAAATAAAATTGATAGTGTACAAAACCTTGAATCAGGAAAGGCTGAATTTTACGAGTTCGGCAAAGATGTCGTGGCGGCGAGCTTTGAAGCGCGCCATGGCATGAGTGAAATATTAGAGTGGATATCTGAGCATATTAAGAAATTTAAAAGCTTGCAAAGGGATGCCTTCACTATCGCCATAGTCGGAAAACCAAATGTTGGTAAAAGTTCTCTTGTTAACTGTTTGGTGGGAGAGAAGCGGGTTTTGGTATCGGAATTGGCAGGAACCACTGTTGATACGGTTGACGTCGAGCTAGAGTACGATGGCAATCGCTATGTCTTGCTCGATACTGCAGGCTTGAGAAAATCAGCTCGGCGTATTGAGGATGTTGAAATTATTTCTGCATTTAAAAGTAAAGACGCCATTTCACGAGCGGATTTGGTACTTTTAGTTGTCGATGGGACAATCGGCCCAACGAGCCAAGACACAAAAATTTTGGAACAAATAATTGAAGAGCACAAAACCGTATTGATGGTGGCAAATAAAACGGATTTGGGAGAAGAGAAAGTTCCTGATTTTAGAAATTGGTTTCAAGCTCAATCTGAAAAGGTGTTTCACTATTACACCGACATCCCGACAGTTTTCGTGAGTGCCTTGTATAATCAAGGAATTGGTGAAATGTTTGCCAAGATCGAAGATCTGAAAGTTAAAATGAATTTCAGAATTGGCACCTCGAAGTTGAACGATTTTTTTATGTCAGCCATTCGCGGAGCTCCTTCACCGGTATTCAATACTGAAAACGTAAAATTTTATTATCTCACCCAAACTCACCAGGTACCACCTTCGTTCATTGCATTTGCCAATCATCCAGAGGGAGTGAGTCCGCAGTATCGCCGGTATCTTTCAAAGAGAATCAAAGAAGAGTGGAATTTGCAGGGCCTACCGATTCGTATTTTTGTCATGAAGAGTCGCAAGCGATGATCGAGAAGAAAGCCCGAAGCCTGTGGGGAACTCGTTTTGGTTTTTACCTGGCGGCCATTGGTTCGGCATTTGGACTTGGTAATCTCTGGCGATTTCCATATGTGGTGGTGGCCAATGGGGGCGGGGCCTTTGTGCTACTGTATACTCTACTTGCCCTTTCAATCGGACTTTCACTCTTAGTAAGTGAGCTGATGCTCGGAAAGATTTCAAGACGCAGTTCGCTTGCGGGCATTCAAGAGATTTTGTCTAATCCAAAACTTTCGTCTCGGCCCCTCTCAAAAAGTTCATTTCAATTTAAGTCCCTCAAATGGGTTGCAAGGCTTTCGCTGCTGGCTGCAGTGGCCGTGCTTTCATATTATGCGGTCATCAGTGGTTGGGTTTTGCACTTTTTAATGCAAATATTTTTTAGCTTCATTCGGGGCGTGAATTTTAGCCCCGATTCTTCGCTCAATATTTTAAAAGAAAGCGGAATGCTTCAGATTCTTCTGACTTCGGTGCATTTGATGGTTACGATCATTGTCGTGGTCAAGGGAGTGCAGCAGGGAATTGAAAAGTGGGTGGGCAATCTGATGCCACTTTTTATTGTGATTCTCATTTTTTTAATGGTTCAGTCACTATCGCTGCCATCGGCTACCAATGCCATGAGATATTTGTTTTATCCTGATTTTTCAAAGCTCACACCGAGTTCTCTTATTCACGCCATTGGGCATGTGTGCTTTACGCTCTCAATTGGTTTCGGAACAATGATTACCTTCGGAAGTTACTTAACCGATGAGACCCAAATTCCGGTAGCAGGCTTTCGAGTTAGTTTACTAGACACGCTTATTTCGCTGTTCGCGGGGCTTTTGATTTTTCCGATTTTAATTGGTTCGAATATGGATGTTTCAGGTCCTGAAGTTTTATTTCAAACACTCCCTAAGCTCTTTGTAGGTTTGCATGGTGGATTGATTTTTGGTATTGCATTTTTTTCCTGCCTTTATTTGGCTGCCAGTGCCGCAAGTATTGGCCTACTTGAAAGTATAGTTGCAAATTTGCTCGATAAAGGAATTTTTCGTTCTCGGGTTAGAGCCACCTGGACCGCCGGCGGAATTGCTTTGAGTCTCGCCGTAATACCTGCGCTTTCGAGTTCTTTCTTAAGTGGGATACAATACCGTGGGCATGGCGTTTTGCAGATTTTAGATGAAGTTCTGATCAATATTATTTTGCCGCTCATTGCGTTGGGACTATGTTTTATTTTTTCTAGATTTTTAAAAGACGAAAAAAAGAAATCGGAATTCATCAATGATGATTCTGCCACAACTTTGAAGCTTTTTAGTCATTGGATATTTATTGTGAAATGGATCGCGCCAGGAATTATTATCATTGCTTTGTTAATGGCGGCAATTTGGTCTTAGAGAGATTTCAGTTTTCGCGGCAGCAGCAGCAGTTGACAGTTTGGAAGTTTCGGTTTCAGTCCTTGGTGGGT
>JAYUEN010000258.1:0-14644 GCA_043739185.1 Bdellovibrionales bacterium | reverse complement strand
ATCCATTTCAAAGAAAAAAATATTGGATCGAAACAAAGAATGTCGTTGTTCACCTGAAAACTGGGCAAAATGTCCATCCTCTTTTAGGTAGAAGAATTGAGGTTGCTAATGAACGTTTTTGAAAGTGAACTGAGCGCAAAAAACCCAGAATATATTCTAGATCACGTCGTGTACGGCAAGGTCATTATGCCTGGTGCTGGCTATGTTGAGATGGCTTTGGCGGCAGGCTTTGAAATTCTAGGTGCACCAAGTGCTGTGAAAGAAATTTCAATCGAGCGACCCTTGGTTTTTAATGGCGACAAATCTGTTAAAATCCAAATCAAAGTTGGTGAAGAAGAAAATGGTTTAATGGCTTTTGAAATCTTTAGTCATTCAGAAGAAGGCGGTTGGAGAACTCACGCCAGCGGAAAGATCTCGCTTGCCACTCCATTCGAAAGGTCTGAAGAGAGCTTAGCTGAAATTAAAAGTCGAATGAACCAAAATGTTTCTGTCGATGAAATTTATAATACTTATCGTACTGGTGGAATAGAATATGGACCAAACTTTAGAGCTATTCAGTCTGTAAAAAGAGGCAAGGGCGAATTGCTCGCCGAGATCAAACTGCCGGCAGGACTTCAATCTCAGACAAATAGTTATCGATTACACCCGGTAATTTTAGATAATTGTTTGCAGTCTACGGGTTCACTTCATGAGTCACTCACTTCTGAAAAACCCATTTATTTGCCGGTTTCGTTTGAAGACATCAATGTACAAGCTCAGCACGGTGACCGAGTTTGGTGTCATGTTACAGGCTCAACGAGTGATGTGGTTGGTGGCAAGACGATTTCTTCTGATCTCGTGATTTTCAATGATAATTCAGAGAAGATTGCGGAAGTTAAGAATTTCACATCAGCCCTAGCTTCTAAGGCTGATTTATTTAAGGCCTTGGGAATTGAGACGCAAGAAGCAAAAGTCGGTGGCAAAGAATGGTTTTACGGAGTCGACTGGGTTAAGAAAGAAATTACGACTTCTAAAAAAGAAAGTGTCAAGGCAAGTTGGATTGTATTTTCAGATAAGTCTGGAATGAGTGAGCGCTTAGAGAAGCTTGCTGGTGTTCAAGGCACCAAGCTTCACCTTATTAGTAGTACTCAGCAGGGTGAAGTATTAGAGAAAGAATTAGAAGATAAAATTACTCAAATTATAAATGTTGCGAAGACAAGTGGTCAGGTGATTACAAATATGATTCACCTCACAAGTCTTGATATGAATAAGCACCGCGTAGATATGAGCGGCGAAGAGCTGCTTAATCTTCAGCAAACAGGATACGGCAGTGCTTTGGCCGTAGCTAAAGTCATATTAAAAAAGTTTGGAGCAAAACCTCCGCGCCTTAATTTTGTAACTAGCGGTGCTGTGCAACTTGAAGGGGATAAGAATTCGAACATCGAGCAGTCTCCGGTGTGGGGGCTTTCAAGAGTACTCTTGATGGAGCATCCAGAACTTAAATCAAAAATGATGGATCTTGATAGTTTGCAAACTCCAGAGCAAATGGCTGATTTGATTTTTAAAGAATTGAGTCAAGCAGAGGATGAGCCGCAGATCATTTATCGCTCAGGCTCTCGAATGCTTGCAAGATTAAATAAGAAGAAATTAGAGACTACGGCAAGTGTAAAGGTCAATCCAGAGGGCAGCTATTTGATCACCGGTGGTCTTGGTGGTTTGGGTTTAAGAATGGGTATTTGGTTAGCTGATCAAGGTGCGAAGCATCTTGTATTGATGGGAAGAAAAGAACCAGCAGCCGACTCAAAAACAATAATTGAAAACTTACGAGCTCGAGGCGTTCAAGTTTCGATAGCACTAGGTGATGTGGCGAAAGAACAAGATCTTTCTGCCGTGATAGCAAAAATGAAGGCAGATAAGACTCCCGATTTTAAGGGCGTGATCCATGCAGCTGGGGTCATCGAAGATGCCTCTTTGATGAAACAGACTTGGGGTTCGTTTGAAAAAGTAATGAGTCCAAAAGTTAAGGGCGGTTGGAATTTACATAAATTGACGAGAGACATAAAGTTAGACTTTTTCGTTTTGTTTTCTTCAACGACTTCAGTTTTAGGTAACCAGGGTCAAGCAAACTACGGGGCCGCCAATCTTTTCTTAGATAGTTTGGCCTCTTATCGAAAAAACCTGGGTTTACCAGGTGTATCGATTAATTGGGGACCTTGGGCCGAAGTGGGCATGGCGAAAGAAATGAATGAGAAGTCAAAAGAGCAACTTTCGCAAGCGGGACTCACATTGATTTCAGTCAATCAGGGGCAAGAGACTCTAGGTAAGATCATCAATTCTAATTTTTCACATTTAGCGGTTATTCCAATTGATTGGAGTAAGAATTTAGTTACGGTGCCTGATTTATTGGTCAAAACTTATTTGAGTTCCTTCGCCTCTCTTAAGAAAACAGCGCCAAAAGAGAAAAAAGAGGCTAGTGCTTTACAGAAAAAAGTACAAGCGGCCCTTGAGAGTGAGAGAAAAGCAATTGTGACTAAGTTTTTAGTCGATCATGTTGCAAAGCTCATTGGTGCTCGCCCTGAGGACGGCGCGATCGATACAAGTAAAGGCCTCATGAGTTTAGGACTGGATTCATTGGCAGCAATTGAATTTAGAAATAAACTTAAGAAAGAACTCAACTTTTCATTTTCAGCGACACTGATATTTACTTATCCGACAATTGATGCCCTCGTTGATCATTTGTTAACTTCAGTATTAATCGTTGAAAAAGTCGAAGGAGCAGAAGCTTCGAAAGCTGTTCACCCGGCGACGACAAAGGCAAAGAAGAGCTCTACTGCGAAAGAGAACGATCCAATCGTAATCGTGGGAATGTCGTGTCGCTTTCCGGGCGGAGCAAACGATTTAGAATCATTCTGGGAAATGCTCTCACAAGGTAAGAGTGGTATTGTTGAAGTTCCGAAAGAGCGCTGGAATATTGATGATTATTACGATCCAGATCCAGATGTTCCGAACAAAATTGCAACTCGTCGTGGTGGATTCATCAGCGGAATTGGCATTGATGAATTTGATCCCGAGTTTTTTGGCATCACAAAAGTAGAGGCAAATTATTCTGAGCCTGGCGTTCGAATGCTACTCGAAACTGCTTGGGAGGCCCTAGAAGATGCGGGTGAAACTAAGGCCAAAATATTTGGCGGCCAAACTGGGCTATTTGTTGGCTCCACCATGTGGCAAGACTATAAGGAAGTATTGCGTGGTTCAAAGTCTGACCTCAGCCAATTTGAGTTTTTTGCACTGAATATCGCATTCGGAAGATTGTCTTATTTTCTAGGTGCACAAGGTCCGATGTTAACTACGGATACGGCATGTTCTTCTTCACTCGTGGCAATTGATTTAGCCTGCGAGAGTTTGAGATCTGGCAATTGCGAACGAGCAATTGTTGTGGGCCTCAATATTTTAGGATTGAGATCCTTTATGCAAATGTCGAGAGCGCATGCCCTTTCGCCAACAGGTGAGTCATTGACCTTTGATGAGAAAGCAAATGGTTACGTTCGAGCAGAAGGCTGTGGAGTCATCATTTTAAAGCGCATGTCTGAGGCCATTGCCTCAGGCGACCGTATTCAAGCTGTGATTAGAGGATCGGCGATCATGCACGGTGGACGTTCAGTGAGTCCAACAGCCCCCAATGGGAAGGCTCAAGAAGAACTTATAAACCATGCATTTGAAAATGCTGGGATTAAAGCCAAAGATGTTTCATACATTGAGGCGCATGGTACCGGTACACCGCTCGGCGATCCACTTGAGATGCAAGCTCTTACAGGAGTAATGAAAAACAAAAGAGACTCCGCGAGGCCGCTCTATGTCTCTTCTGTAAAATCCAATTTTGGTCATACCGAGGGTGCAGCAGGCATTGCGGGATTGATTAAAACCGTTCTTGCGATGGAGCATAACAAGATTCCTCCACATTTAGGAATGAAAAAGCTAAATCCCAATATTAATTTGACAGACATTCCGGCCAAAATTCCAATGGAGCTAACAAATTGGCCCGAATATGACGGACCAAAATTAGCCGGCGTCAGTTCATTTGGAATGACCGGAACCATTGCCCATGTGGTAATTGAAGAAGCTCCGAAACCACGAGTCATTAATAAAGTAAAGTCCGTGGAGCGCCCACTTCAGGTTTTAGTTTTATCAGGACGAAATGAGTCAGCCTTAAAAGCACTCGCGAACCGATACGTTAAATTTTTATCTCAAGATAATCTGCCAGTACTTTCTAATATTTGTTTTACTGCTTCTGAAGGGAGAACCCATTTTGATGAGCGCTTGGCAGTCGTTGGTAAGACGCCGCAAGAAATGAAAGCAAAGATCACCAAATTTCTTGAAGGAGAACTTGAGGCTGGCGTATCGAGAGCAAAAGTCATTGGCAAAGACACCATTACAGAAGAATTAGTTTATTTGTTTTCAGGTCAGGGCTCTCAGTATTTTGGCATGGGAAAAGAACTTTATGATTCGCAGCCGACTTTTAAGAAAGCCATTGATCACTGTGCAAAGATTTTAAATTCATATTTGGAGCTGCCGATTTTGTCTGTTATTTGGGGAGAGAATAAAGAAAAACTCAATGAGACCGCATATACGCAGCCGGCATTATTTGTAATTGAGTATGCACTGAGTGAGCTCTGGAGAAGTTGGGGAGTTGAGCCGAGCGCAGTGATGGGGCACTCAGTAGGAGAGCTCGTCGCAGCCTGTGTGGCTGGAGTATTCAGTTTAGAAGATGGCATCAAGCTCATCGCTAAACGTGGCCAGCTCATGCAGAAATTAACTGGCGACTGCGGCATGGGAGTGGTGAGCGCAGATGGCGAACAAGTTCTGGCAGCCATTCAAACCTATGGCAACAAGCTCTCTATCGCCGCATATAACGGACCCACGAACACCAGTATTTCTGGTGATCGAAATTCGATTCGAGAGGTTTTGAAAAAGTTTGAGGCACAGGGATTGAAAGTAAAAGAATTAGCCGTTTCGCACGGGTTTCATTCTTCGCAAATGGATGGCATGTTAGATGAATTTGAAAAGGTCGCAAGTGAAATAAATTATTTTGCACCAAAAATAAAACTCATTTCAAATCTGACAGGGGCTAGAGTTACTGAAGAAATCATTTGCAAACCTAAATACTGGAGAAGTCACGTAAGAGAGGCGGTCAGGTTTGAGCATGGAATTAAAGCGATTTGGAATGAGGGATATCGCCGCTACCTTGAAATAGGAGCTGGGACGACTCTCGGCGGAATGGGTCAGTCTTGCATTGAAAGTAGCGACGAAGGAAGTTGGCTTACGAGCTTTAAAAAAGATCGGCCAGAATGGGAACAACTTCTTGAAAGTGTAGGTTCGCTCTATACTTCTGGTGTTCGCTTCGATTGGAAGAGATTTGAAACCGATACACCAACTCGAAGTAAAGTTAAGCTTCCAACCTATCCATTTCAACGTCAAAAATACTGGGTCGAAACAAAAGAGATTCATTTGGGCCAAGGCATGAGTGAGATGGTACATCCTCTTCTCTGGCGAAGAATGGCAGCCGCAAATGGTGAAAATATTTTTGAAAGTGATTTGAGTGCTAGTAGCCCAAGTTACTTGAAAGACCATGTGGTTTACGGAAACGTCATCATGCCAGGTACCGGCTATGTAGAGATGGCTCTTGCAGCGGGATTTGAAATCTTTGGTTCTTCTAGCGAAGTCAGAGAAATGTCAATTGAGCGTCCGCTTGTATTCCGAGATCAAAAAAGTGTCAAAGTGCAATTGCTGGTGAGTCCTGAGAAAAATGGAATAACAGAATTTGAAGTGCTAAGCCGGTCCGAAAAACAAGAATGGAAAACTCACGCAACCGGTAAGCTTGCCCGAGCAAGTAAATTTGAATTTGCTGAAGACGCTCTTGCCGACATTAAAACTCGTTGCACAGAAGTGGTTTCAACTGAGCAGCTCTACAAAAAGTATGAATCCGGAGGTCTAGAGTACGGACCAAACTTCAGAGCTATTCAATCGATACGCAGGGCGAAGGGTGAGTTGTTGGCAGAAATTCACTTACCCAAAGAAGTTCAATTGCCGGGAGGCAAACATCAAATTCACCCAATCATACTAGACAATTGCTTACAAGCGACAGGAGTCCTCCATAAATTTGGCGCGGGAGAACAGCACATTTATTTGCCGGTTTCGTTTGAAGAAATTAATGTACAAGCTCAGCATGGCGACCGGGTTTGGTGTCATGTGACAGGTACAACGAGTGATGTCGTTGGGGGAAAGACAATTTCTTCTGATCTCGTGATTTACAATGATAGTTCAGAGAAGATCGCAGAAGTTAAGAATTTCACATCGGCCCGCGCATCAAAGGCAGATTTATTAAAAGCCCTCGGTGGAGGGGCTCAAGACGAGAAAGAGATTTTCTATGAAACTGAATGGATTCAGAAGGATTTGCCTGTGGCCACGAAAAATCAAGAAAAAGAAAGCTGGATTATTTTTACCGACAAAGTCGGTATAGGTGACGAGCTCGTCAAAATGGGCACTGTACCTGAGAGGCGCATTTTCACCGTTATGGCAGAGCCCGAACTAGAAAAGAATGAGAAGCGAATTGAAGAAGTGGTTTCTGGTTTATTGCTCAACCCGGAAATGAAGGAATATCCTTTATCTCACGTTGTTCACTTGTGGAGCTTAAACATTAAATCTATTGGGTCCATGTTGAGCTCCGAAGAGCTGGGAGAGAGTCAACGATTAGGCTACGGTAGCGCTTTGGCCCTGACGAAGGCCATTCTTTCAAAGCTTGAGGCGAAACCACCGAAACTGACTTTTATTACTAGCGGAGCTCAGCAGGTATTTACTGAAAAAATTTCAAATCTTGCGCAAGCGCCACTCTGGGGCTTTGCAAAGGTATTAACCGTTGAATGTCCTGAATTGAAACCCAAAATTGTAGATACCGAAAATTCTTCAACTAAAGATATTCAGGCTGCAGAAATTTTGAAAGAAATAGTTCAATTTGATGATGAGACCCAGATCGCTTATCGCGGGGGTTTACGTCAGGTGGCAAGATTGAGTAGGAAAAAACTAGATTTTTCAGAGAAAGTTAAAATCTCGTCCGACGGAAGTTATCTCGTTACCGGTGGGCTCGGGGGGCTTGGTTTAAGAATGGCAGTATGGTTGGCTGATCAGGGGGCGAAACATCTCTTGCTTATGGGTCGAAATGCTCCTCAATCTGAATCCAAAATCCTTATTGAGAGCTTGCTTGAAAAAGGCGTTAAAATAACGATTGCTCTGGGAGATGTCAGTAAAGAGCAAGATGTTGCGGCCATAATTGCAAAATTAAAAAAAGATGGTGAACCCGATCTTAAAGGTGTGATACATGCCGCAGGTGTCATTGCCGATGCATTTTTGCCAAATCAAAATTGGGAATCCTTTGAAAAGGTAATGTCACCCAAAATAAAAGGCAGTTGGAATCTACATCACTATACTCAAGACATGAAGCTTGATCTTTTTGTGTTATTTTCGTCAACCACGGCGCTACTAGGAAATCAGGGGCAATGTAATTATGGTGCTGCAAATTCTTATTTGGATGCCCTTGCAAGATTTAGAAAGAGTCAGGGTTTAAAGGGGCTGTCAGTCAATTGGGGGCCATGGGCTGAAGTGGGAATGGCAAAAGAAATGGATGAAAAATCTCGAGAATTGATGAGTCTAGCCGGCTTGTCGTTAATTAGCGTCGAAAAGGGTCGTGAAAGTTTAGGGCGAGCAATAAATTCTGAAAGATCTCAAATTTGTGTTTTACCTATTGAATGGAATAAATATTTAATAAAAACTCCAGAGAATTTAACCAATAGCTTCTTTGGTCAGTTTGCTCCGCAAAGAAGAGTCATCGAATTAGTTAAACCAGAAAAGAAAGCGAAAAAGACTGGAAGCGCCTTACAGCTTAAGGTTTTGGGAGCATCCGAAAGTGAACGAAAGGAAATGGTTACTAAATTTTTAGTTGACCACGTCGTCAGCATTATCGGAGCAAAAAAAGATGTCGCTATTGACACATCTAAGGGGCTCATGACTTTGGGAATGGATTCATTGACTGCTTTGGAGCTTCGAAATCGTTTAAAGAAAGATTTAAATTATCCATTCACGGTGAAGCTCATTTTCAACTATCCGACAATTGATGCGTTGACCGAATTTTTATTGAGATCTGTTTTAGTCGAAGAAGAAAAGAAGGCGAGAGGCTAGTTGATTTCGCTTTACTGATCTTGGTCCAGTAAGAAAAGGGTAGGTTAATACAGGTTGATTTTGAACGGTGCAAATTATAGCCTAACGAGTGTCTAAATAAATTGGACTACTATTTAGTACCTACCATTAAACGACCAAGGAATTTGCATGCAACGAAAAGTTATTCTTTTGGGTGCCACCGGGTATACCGGCGAAATGATTGCGAAGCTTTTAAAAGAGAATCAAATAAAATTCACCATTGCGGGTCGCAATTTAGAAAAATTAGAAGAATTTAAAGCGAAAAATGAGATGACGATAGCTTGCCAAGTTGTCGACATTAGTGATGAGAGTCAAGTGACTAGTCTATTGGCGGATTCGCCAATTCTGATCAATTGCGTGGGTCCATACTTTCAATTTTGTAAAACATTGGTTAAAACACTTGCTGCGCGATCTTGTGCTATTTACATAGATTTGACTGGTGAAGAAGCCTTTGTAGATTGGTCCATTACTGAAAATCACGAAGCGGCTTTAAAGAGTGGCGCCCAAATTATTCACTCTGTTTCTTTTGAGTCGGCCTATGCGGACCTTCTTTCAACACTTATTTGTATGCCCGGAGAATCTTTCTCCGAAGTTTCTTCAGTTTATTATGTGAACGAAGGTAAAGCTTCTCCAGGGACCTATTTCACAATGGACTTAGGAAGATATCAAAAGCGCTGGTTTCTTGAGGGGGGAGCAAAGCAAGATAGTCCACCATTTTCGGTTTCACGTGAATTTCAAATTCGAGGAGAATCTCAAACTGCTTATTACTTGCCCTATCCCGAAATAAGTTTTTTCACGCGTCGATATAAATTGCAAAAATCAATCAGCTATTTCGTTTATCCCGAAGAAGATGCCAAAATGTACCTTGGATATTCGACCGCACCTCCAGTCCCGATCGAATTGATTTTAAAAAAACATTCTTCGAAGAGTTTTGAAGGGCCAACTGAAGAGGAACGTAAAGAGCAAACTTGTTGGGTTTCAGTCATAGCAACGAATGAGGCTGGTGAAACCTCAAAAGCAACGATGTTTTCTTGTGATCCTTATTTTATTACTGCGCTGATGATTTTAGAGTCAGTGAAATATTTTTTGTCAGACAATTTCATTGCTCGACCTGGAGTTTGGGGCCCGGGGGACGTTCTTCCCGCCCAGGAGACCTTGGCAAACATTGGTGTTGAGGTACAAATTGAAGAAAAGCTTTCGGCCGCTGAAGTGTAAAGAAATAAAAGAAAATTAAATCTAATTTGTGCTTTTTTTGTTAGTGAGGTTCTATGGCAGAAAATTTGAGTTTAAACTCCTCCAAATTTGTTACAACTTCTCCCCAGCAAGATATTTGGTTAGTTGCAGACAGTAAACTTCGCAACAAGGGAACTACTTACAGCTTAGGATTTCGAGTTGAAATAAACGGCCCCTTAAGCCTTGATGTTTTTAATAATAGCATCAGCAAGACAGTGCATGAAAATGAAGTCTTACGGACATCCTATACTTTAAAAGATGGTGTCTATTTTCAAGAAATTCATTCTGAAATTCAGTTTGATTTACCATGTACTGATCATTCTGATTTGGACGCAGCAGCTCGAGAAGAAGTATATGCTAGGGTTTTTGCGGAGTCCTTTGTTCTGGGTTTGCCAAACTATCGGGCCCCTCTTTGGAAATTGAATCTTTTTAAAGAATCTGAAAGTAGATTTATTTTTATTTTTGGCATGCACCATTCAATTAATGATGCGAGGGGACTCTACTGTTTTGTAGAAGAAGTCGTCCGGAATTATGACTCTTTGATTAAAAATGGAGTAGATTCTAAAGAGGTTCCTGAATATCAATATGGAACCTACTCGATTGATTTTCGAAATAGGATAGCTGAAGGCGAGCTCGATGAGTCACTTGAGTATTGGCAGGGGGTAATTTCAGAAGCAGAAAGCGGACCTGAAACTAAAAAAGAAATTGTAAAGGCTAAAATTTATTTGGCTGAAGTTCCACTTTCTGTATTTAATTCGTTAAAGGTTTTTTGCAGTGAAAATGGATTGTTATTTAGCAGTGTCCTTTTAGGCACAATAGGTATGCTACTCGCTGATCGACTCAAAAAGAATTCTTCTTATATAGAAATGCTAAATTTTGGCAGGTCAGATAAACGATTGTGGAAGATGATTGGCGAGTTTTCGAGTACTTGCCCTTTGAAAGTGGATATATCTGAAAATCCAAGTTTTTTCGACCTACTCAATCGAGTAAACGATGAGCTAATGATGAGTATGGAAAATGAATATCCACCAACACATAAGTATAGTGACAGTCTTTGCAATGCTCGATTTAACTTCATTCCAAAGCCTGAAACCATAAAAAGTGAAACCTTAGAAATTGTGGTAAATTCTGACGCATATTTTAAGAGTGACACTGGTCGGGTAAGTTCTCAGGTTGAAGGATATTATCTATTTGTCGACACCGGGAGCGGAATGCAAGTCGTTATTCGGGCCCCTGGCGACAATGAAAGTAAACGAGAATTTTCAGAGAAATTGAAAAAATTTCTGCCGACCTTTTTTGAATCGCTAGTAAAAGAATCTGGCACCAAAGACCTCCAATTGACTGAGATTTTTTCTAAATTTAAATGAGGGTTGCAAGCTCGACAGTCAAAATATAGATAAGTGCCTGAGCTCGAATTTATCGAAAGTAGAATGTGGACATGGTGATTTTCAATCAAATCTGTAGTGACGCGTTTTGATCGTTATTTTATATTTTCAGTTGCCTGAATGGATTTTTTTTAGTTTTTTTCGCAGTCATTATGTTTATTAAAAGTCAGTGGGCTCTTCGGACAAAAGTATTTTGCGAGGCTTCGTCAAACATCATGTGGAGTTCGGATAGTATTTGGCATTCGCAAGTTCAAGTCCCTGTCCACCAAGCCTCTCGTTATCGGTCCACTATCTCTTTGAATTTGTGTGAGACTTTCAATGCAATTTGCCGCGAATGCTTCACATACAAAACTCGAGGTCGAAAACAAGACCAAAGAGAAGTAAGTTTTCAATATCAAAGAGAAATTAAAATTGACTAGAAGGCCGCCGTGCAGCAAAAACGGCGAGGTTCTCCCAGAAGCAATTGATCGGCTGAGAGGGAAAAGCCAATCTGACAATTTACTATTTAGTCAGGCCATGTTCCCAGCAAGTGAAGTCCGCAATGAATCTGGAAAAACGATTAAGACCCGGTGGAATAATTTAGAAGCCCAAGAAGTTATCTTTGATATTTATCCCGATGGTCTAGAAGAACAAGCACGTCTTCATTTAATTGAAAAGCATGCTTTAGGAAAGTGGGCCGATTTTTCGGGGGAGATTCCAAACGAATTTAAAACAATCAAGCAAATCGAAGTGATCGAACGAAAATACATTAAAGAAATCTATAAGAGAAAGAAACATAAGCTCAAAGCATACCAAGCGGCACAATTTAAGGATAAGGATTTGATTTTGATGGCAAGAATTCCCGTGCCATTCAGCAACTCGCAATCGGCACATAGTGCCATTTTGGTTTTCTAACCAATGCTCCAGATGCGGGGCTCTTATCATAAGGCAGGTCCTGCTGATAAGCTTGGTTTTGTACTTTAACTCAGTTACAAAAAATTAAAGCAGGGATGATTCAAGAGCGCGTCTTCAATTTTGAGTTGTAAAAAAATTGGTGATTGTGTCGAGTTGGATCAGATGCAAATCGAGACAGTTTACACTTTGCTTGATCGAAAATGGTGAAATACTTGGTTCGAAGAGCCAGGTTGGGATAATGTTGAATCCGTTCGACTGTGGACCGCATTTAGCTTGACTTAAATCCAGCTCAAAAGTGCTTCGATGTTGAATTAAATTTTTGCAAGCAGTCCGGGGCCAGAAGTCTTGATCGTGCTCTTGTGTTGACAGTCTTTTGAAGGATCGTTAGTCTCAAACTAAAGACAATTAGTAAAAATTCTAAGACGGAGGCGAACCAGATTCGGTTCGTAATTTTTGATGAAACGAAATTATATTGGGCTTTCTTGTACGGGCCACGACAATGCGATTGCAATAGTAAATAGTAAGGGAGAAATCGTATTTGCTGAAGCATCTGAACGATATTTTCAATTTAAGAGATCATTGTGGCTCTCCCCTGAAATATCATTTGAAATTAATAATATTATTGAGAACTATTGCGAACCCGGCGCGGATTTGGTTTTAGCCAAGACATGGAGTGACGTTGCTATTCGCGATATAGAGAAGAGAATTTCGAATATCGAAGTGAAGATAAATGAAGTACAAGCCGACGCTAAATCAAATAGCTCAGTAGAACTTTATGAAAAGAACGTGAACCATGGTCGTATTCAGTTAATGAGAAACGTATCGAAAACCATTCGATACACCGGCGATACAATTACCACAAACTATGGATTTCCAGTGCTTGGAAAAGTAGGTCGTAATGTGACTACGAAATCCTACGATCATCACCTAACCCATGCGATGACATCTTACCATACAAGTGGAATGAAGGAGGCTGTCTGCGCCATTATCGATGGTTTCGGTGAGGATTCGAGTTATAAATTTTACCACTTCAAAGAGGGTGGGAAAGTCGAGAAAATCAGCGGCCCACCAACGCCAAGAAGTGTACAGGTTAGTCTTGGATTTTTTTATATGGCTGTTTGTCAAGCTTGTGGTTTCGATCCGATGGCTGGTGATGAGTGGAAGGTAATGGGTCTTGCTCCTTATGGCAAAAAAAATGATGAAATTTATAAAGTGATGAGTGAAATGGTCAGAGTTGAAGGTCTTGATTTAGTAAGACCAGAAAATGCAACAGCTGCGACCTTTGAATTGATTACAAAGTACGGAAGAAAAAAGGGTTCGCCTCCAATCGAAGCGAAAGATTTGGCATACACGGGTCAACTTTTTTATTGTGACCGGGCGGAACAATTGCTGAACAATTTATACAAGTTAAATTTGTCTGAGAATTTAATTGTAGGGGGCGGGTGTTCGCTCAATTCATCTTGGAATGGTAAAATTCTAGATCAAACTAAATTCAAAGCACTTTTCTGCCCATCGGCACCCGCCGACGACGGCAATGCCATCGGGGCTGCGGTTCTGGCCTTTTACGAGGATAATCCCAAAGCTTCACATCCCAATAAAATTCATTCTCCCTACTTGGGTTCAATCATTGAGGATGAAGATCTTGATCGTGCAATGTTATACTGTGGATATAAAACTAAAAAGTATTCGGATTCGGAAGTAGCTCAAGCTGGAGCAAAACTTTTAGCAGCAGGTAAAATTATTGGATGGATTCAGGGACGTGCTGAGTTTGGTCCTCGCGCCCTAGGCAACCGATCAATTTTAGCTGATCCACGTTCTGAAGAAATGAAAGAAAAAATTAATGCCAAAGTAAAATTCCGTGAAGAGTTTAGACCATTTGCCCCCTCGATTCTTCATGAATATGGGGACGAGTATTTTGAACACTATCAAGAGTCCCCCTATATGGAAAGAACACTTCGATTCAAAGAATCGGCAAGAAAGAAAGTTCCAGCGGTCTTTCATCTCGACGGAACAGGAAGATTGCAGACAGTAAAAAAAGAATGGAATGAAAGATATTTCAATCTTATTAGTGAATTTAAAGCAATTACCGGAATCCCACTAATTCTAAATACGAGTTACAACGTGATGGGAAAGCCAATTTCTCATTCAATAGAGGATGTAATGGCAGTATTCGCAACTTCGGGACTTGATGCACTTGTTGTCGGAAATTATGTTGTAGAGAAACCTTGAAAAATTGAGTGCTTTATTTCGGCAATAAAATATAGGAAGTTCTTCAATGGCGCAGCAAAGTTGTACTCTTGTCCTTTCAACTGGTGAGAAAATTAAAGGAAAATTAATTGGTCATCCAATTATTTCAAGTGGCGATCTAGTTTTTAACACTGGAATGGTCGGTTATAGTGAATCGCTGACTGATCCGTCTTATTATGGACAAATTCTGGTATTTTCATATCCGCTCATTGGAAATTATGGCATTCCAAAAATGACAGAAGATATTAAGGGACTGTTAACTGCCGGCTTTGAAAGTCGACGAGTTCATGTCAATGGGGTCGTGATTTCTACTAATAGCCCAGACGCCTTTCACTGGCAGAGTGTTCAGAGTCTTTCGAAGTGGTTGGAGGCTGAAGGGGTGCCCGGAATTGTGGGCGTAGATACTCGCAGTCTTGTGCATCAAATTCGTAGTGCGCAAGGATTATTTGGTAGACTTGAACCCCAGGATCCGAAAGGAAAATCTCCACTTCACGAAGGGGAGTTTTTTGATCCCAATAATATTAATGTCTTACCTAAAGTTTCGACTCCGGTTCGTCATTTGCGGAAAGTTTCAGGCTTGTTGTCGTATTGACTTAGCAAGTTTGCTTAAGGTCTTCAGTCTTAGCTGAGTTTTTTTCTGTTTTCAAGTTATTTAATTT
>JAYUEN010000257.1:0-4892 GCA_043739185.1 Bdellovibrionales bacterium | reverse complement strand
AACCTGCCTCGGATTCGCCATAAATTAAATAGCCCTTATACAAAACGGGCTGAGTCGCAATGCCCTTTTTAACTTGAGTTGACCACTGAACTTTTCCTGAATTTTTATCTAGGGATTGAATGAGGCCAGAGCTTGTTGCGTAAAAAATGCTGTCACCAGCGACCAACGGAGAAGTGTATCCACCCTCGTCGTGTTGCCAAATGATCTCGCCATTTTGCTTTTTAAGGGCGTACAAGGCCCCATCGAAACTTGAGACATACAAATGATCGCCAACAATTACAGGGGTAGCATCGACGTCTTTAAAGCGGCCCGTATGTGATAGTTTTTTATCCCATGCTAATATTCCATCGCGCTTTCGTAAGCTTACCAAAAAGCCGTCGCTAAATCCCACCAGCAAATTTTCATTGTCAATAACTGGCTGGGTACCTGCTCGTATCGTTAAACTTTGGGTGGTGCCCCTATTAAATAGCCAAAGCTGCTTACCAGATTCAGCATCCAGCGCATAAATTACGCCTGCGCCAGTTTCAAAGTAGACAACTGAATTCTCAACGGTCGGCAAAGAAAGTGTTTCGACATGAGTTTGAAAGCTCCAGAGGATCTTTCCGGTCATGGGTTGTGCACAATAAAAATTGCCATCGCTGGCACCAAAAAATAATTTATCCCCTGAAATGACAGCGCCGGCTTCAACTCCATTGCGGATATTGATTTTCCAGACTTGAGTGCCCGAGTCCTTGCGAAAAGCTGTTACGCCATCAATTGCATTGGATTGAATCAATAAATTTTTATAAAGAAGCGGCGACATACGATTCATCCGGCGGTAGCCCGCATAGTCTTTTTCAATCGTACTTCTTACCCAATTATTTTGGATGCTAAATTTTCTTGGCGAGGTGGCAAGCATACTGCACCCAGAAATCAAAACCGCTAAGCCCAATCCCAAAACCAGTGCCAAGATCCTATTCATATTTTTTCCTATTGAAGATGCTCTCAACCCGCTTGCGACTTTTTCACTTCAAGTGCGCGCAGTAAAGTTTTGGCATTCTTTGAAACACTACCTTCACTCGAGCTGGCTTTTTCATAGTGCTCTTTGGCTTTAGCTACATCACCTAGGCTCTCAAAACAAACACCAGCTTTGATGTGAGCATCACCTGCTAAGAACTTAAGTTTTTCATTGCCGATTACTCTTTGCCAAGAATCTACTGCACTCTTGCAATCGCCCTTTGTGGCCTGTGCGGTTCCGAGTGCCATTTGTAAAAGTGCGGAAACCAAAATAGAGCCATGATTTTGAAATTTTTGACTGAGCGGAGTCAAAATCTCAATCGCCTTTTCTGGTTTTTGATAGTCGCTATAAATGCCCGCAGCGATGAGTCCGGCCTCTGCGCCCGCGACATTTTCAAGATGTGAAGAAGCAAAGCTCTCTAGTTTTGGTAAGCTAGTGCCGTAGTCAGCTTGCAAATCACCACTGGCTTTTTTTAAGTCTGCGGCCTTTGGGCTTGTTTTTTTGTCTCCAGCATTGGCCTCTGGATTTGCTGCGCGATTCGCTTGATCAAAGGCATCTTTTATTTTCAATACTTCAGTCTCTAGAGGGTAAAGATCATTGATTGCATGCTTTTCAGTTTTTTCATCAAAATAATTTTTACTGATATAAACCAGAGAAGCCAAAACAATCACAAGAAAAAGGCCCATAATAACTTTGAAGTGTTCTTCAACAAATACCCAAAAGGTACCAGCGCTTTCAACAAAGAGATCGGGTTGTTTTAGTTCAGCTTTCGTTATTTTTTCCATGATGAGCTCCTCAAGTAGTTGTCATTAAACGGGCTCTTAGGCGAATATGTCAAAGAGTTTTTTCCATACGGACAAACTCTAAATCATCGCGCTTGGGTATTCCAAAACGTGAATCTCCATAGGGAAAGGCATCAAATTGATTGAGACGTTTATAGCCCTTGCGTTCATAGTAGGCAATCAGCTCACTGCGAATTGAAATGACCTTCATAATAATCTTTTGTGTTTGAAAATGCTCTTTGACAAAACTCTCAGCACTTTTTATGAGCTTGGCTCCCAGTCCTTGATTTTGCATTTTTGGATTTACGCTGAGCATGCCAAGTAAAACAGAGTTTGCTTCAAATTTGGCTAATTCGACGCAAGCAAGAATTTGCGAATTCGATGCATCTTTTAAGCAAAGTATAACGATTTCAGGTGAAGAAATAAGTTCTTTTAATCCCGCTTCATCAATTCTCTGTCCGTCTAAATAGTCGGCTTCAGTTGTCCAGCCGACCCGACTCGTATCGCCACGATAGGCCGAATTGACCAGCGATTCAATTTCGCGGGCATCACTCAGCTCTGCCGGAACAACGACGAACTGATTCATTTCTAAAACCTATCTATGGCGAATTTGCGTAAGAGTATTAAATGGACGCCCCGCAAGACCTTGATGAGTTTGTTTGACCTTACCAATAATTCGGATGCGCTCTTCAGCCAGTGAATCGGCAGCTATATTTGTTGCGATATTCTCTTTTTTCGCAATCGCAAAAACCTGCGATAAATTGTCAAATACCATCCTCGTCTTATCAAATGCTCGCTCCGGAGAATAACCCTCAAGTTCAACAAAAACATTCATTAAGCCACCTGCATTTGCAACATAGTCAGGTGCATACAAAATACCAAGTTCGCGTAAAATATTGCCATGCTTGGACTCTGCCAATTGGTTATTGGCGCCTCCACAAATGACTTTGGTTCGCAGTTTTTCGATAGACTGATCGTTTACCACTGCACCCAAAGCACAAGGTGCCAAGACATCACATTCAACTGAAATAATTTCGTCTGGCTTTACTGATTTTGCGCCAAATTTTTCACATACCCTTTTAACTTTTTCACTGTCTAGATCTGCAACTGTTAAAACGGCACCTTCTTTTGCAAGATACTCTACTAAATGGTAGCCGACATTCCCGAGTCCTTGAACTGCGATGCGCATGCCCTTGGTACTTGAAGCCGCATATTTTTCTTTAATTGAAGCGTGTATCCCCATATAAACACCGTGGGCAGTATAAGGGCTTGGGTCCCCCGATCCACCAAAGGCCTTCGGGATACCAGTTACCCAAGGAGTTTCATTGTAAATATACTCCATGTCTTTTACGGTGGTGCCAACATCTTCTGCCGTAATATAGCGGCCATTTAATGAATTAACAAAGCGCCCGAAGGCACGGAATAGCCCCTCTGATTTTTGGGTTTTTGAATCCCCTATTATAACCGCTTTTCCGCCGCCCAAGTTCAAGCCAGCTGCTGATGCCTTATAAGTCATTCCTTTTGAAAGTCTTAATACATCAATGAGAGCTTCGTCTTCAGTTTTATAATTCCACATTCGAGTTCCGCCCAGAGCAGGACCCAATAGAGTATTATGAATTGCAATGATGGCCTTTAAGCCAACGTCTTTGTCGTTACACAAAACAACTTGTTCGTGATCTCCGTATTGCGCGATGATTTCAAAATTTGCTGTTGCCACTTCGCCGCCCCCTTATTTATAGAGCGGGAAGTCTAATCAAAAAGAAGCCTAGCTGGCAAGCCCATAAAATGGGCCTATTTTTAGAGCTAATTACAAACTGCGGTATTACCACTGATTTGTACGCCTGGTGGTAAGGTACTGCCTCCAACCACAAAAGAATCAGCGACTTGGGCCGAGTCCTTAATGAATAATGGAGTGGCGCTGCTCGTACTTTGGCCAGCCCCCATATTCAAGACTGCGGTGGCCGTACAAGAACCATAAGCTGTGGCCGTGCTTGCGCAAAATTTCGGCGTATAAGTGCCAAGATTTAGGGTCAAGCCCGCAAAGCTTAAACTTGGAACATACGCACCAGGAATAATTACGGCATTGGCCTTTAGTGTAAAAATCAGTGAAGCTCCTGGTGCTGTTGAACATCCTGCTATCGGCGAATTTGGAGTTAAGAAACTTTGAAAAATATTGAGTCCGCTAAAAATCACCGTTGGGTTCACAGCAGCAGGAATATTTAACGATGCTGCTCCCGCAGTCAAAAATTTCACATAAAGATTTGCTGTTGATGAATTGCCGGCAACAAAAGGTATAAAGCTACTAGAAGTCGTACATGCAGAATCAGTGAAGAAGTTTTCAGATCCAGTATAGCTAAAATTTTGAGCGGACAAGAAATTATAAGGTGATCCTTGAGAATTCAAAGCTTGCAAAGTGGCTGGATAACACATGCCGGTGCCCATATTTGCAATCACACCTGTCCATTGAAATTTTGTGGGCGGATTCACATTGATTGAGAGGTTATTTGAAATGCGACCAGAAGCATCAGTAAACTGCAAAGACACACTGGCGGCACTTGGCATAAGCCATAGTGGCTGGCCAGGATTATTTGCATGAATTGCATAAGTACCTGCACCTAAGTTTGTGCCTCCGCAAGTATCCGTGAATACCTGACCTCCGCCTAAAGAATTAAGATGAACCACTTGGTCAGTAGTTGGATTAATTGGAGCACCAACGCTATTTACGCCATATACATAAAGCGGCATACATTGGCCCGGATCATAACCAGGCCCTCCCATAGCGTATGCAGAGACTCCATAGGCCGTGGCCCCACTTCCGGTTGGCTGAACCGCGACATCAGCTGAAATAATTTGTGCAGAAGAAGAAAGTGTTGGAACGACACTTCCAAAGCCAATTGCACCACTTGAAACAAGTGAGGAGACATTGGGTTTGAAATACAATGTCATCCCATGACTACCCGTCGGAATCGAAATGCTACTTGAAATATTCAATGCTGTTGAGGCACAGAAATTATCACTATAAAAGCTTCCTGCAAGGCCACCCGCGAGGGCTAGAGTGAAAGCTTCGACAGCGATGGCCGGTTTATAAGATCCGTTTTGTAATTTCACTTCGA
>JAYUEN010000256.1:0-1581 GCA_043739185.1 Bdellovibrionales bacterium | reverse complement strand
GAATGCGGTCTAAATGATCTAGTTCTGTCCAAGAATTTCTTTCCGGCTGGCTATAAATTTGATTCTCATAAAAACTTTCTGCACGAGTAGATATAAAGCCTTTTGGGGAGATCACGTCCACGCGAAGCTCGGGGGCATAGTGTGAAAGGGCAAGCAAAGCTGAGGCTGCATTTTCTCCAGCTCCAATGATTGCAATTTTGCCTGTGCTTGAAAAGTCTTTTGACTTTAGGGCGCCCCAAAAAGATTCTAGATCATAGGTTCCAGGAATTAAATCGTGGGTTTGAGAATTTGAAAAATCCATTCGGGTCTTTCCCGGGCCGGTGAGCATGAGCCCATCAGCATCTAGGAATTTAAGCTCGTCACTTTCATATGTTCTTAAAGCTAGCCTCCATGATTTCTGATCACCCGCAAGATCAATATGCACGACTTCAGCGTTTTCAATTTTAACTTGCGGTGAAAGTTGTTTAGAAACCCAAAGCAAATAAAGAGCCCACAATTGGTGACAGGGCGCGGGTCTACCCCGATCTATCCAATCTGAAAAGCGCTTGGTCTGTACTAAAAATGAAGTCCAAGTGAACTGCAATAGTCGTTGTGCAATTCTCTCATTTAAAACTGCATTACCGAGATCGGTCTCGAGAGGAAATACAATATCTTTTTCAGGTGAAGTTCCCAGCTTCATTTCTCCGTTGGTGAATCCGAAATCCCCAGACCAATTGGCCGCCACACTATTTTTTTCAATGAGTATGACTCGGTCCACGGGTATGCCAAATTCTTCAAGGACTTTTGCTTTTATCGCAATTGCAATTCCTTTAGGACCGGCGCCGATGACCACTAAGTTTTTTCGTTTTGAATTATGCATAGGTAATTTCCCTGGTTTGAAATACTTTTTCGTTATTTGCCTCAATTGCATTTGCCAATCTTCGGCCCACTTCAAGTGCAAATTTAAATCCGGTTCCGCCCCAGCCACTCGCTAAATACAAGCCTTGATGCCCCGAAATTTGCCCACAAAATCCTTGGCGGTCTGGTGCATAGCAATCAAAAGCTGAGACTTCTTCAAAGCTAGTGTTTGCATGGCTTTGATTAAGTCTTGTGTCCTTTGGATTCGACAAGATTACGGGATGACCCATTGCGAATCGGCCAAAATTAAGACTTTCACGATCGAAATAGTTTGGCTGCGAAACTTTAGCGCGAGTATCTCTCGATACATATGTGCGCAAGTTTTTGCTTGTAAGTGAAATTTGAATTCCTAAGTTTTCAATGCAAGGAATAAGTCTTGCGCCGCCAGCTAAAATAAGTGTTTTTACTGTAATATGGCCTCTTTCTGCACAAATTCGAAAGTGATTTTGATAAGGAGAGATACGCCGAACTTCAAAGTCATCAATGAGAAAGGCTCCTTGCTTCATGCTGCTATCGAGCAAGTCACGAGCAAAGCTTTGCGGATTCAAATGAGAACCAAGGGGTTCATAGATAGCCATTTCGTTGTCTTTCCATTTGAATTCTGGAAAGCGTCTTTGACCAATCTCTGGATCGAATATTTCGAAAGGGTACTTTGCCCTATTCAATTTTTGCAAATTGGCCTTA
>JAYUEN010000255.1:0-4913 GCA_043739185.1 Bdellovibrionales bacterium | reverse complement strand
AGTGTTAATGATAACGCAAGAGCTAAATAAAATTCTAATACTTTTCAAATTCATAAAGCATTCAGGTAGTTCTGAGCTCAAATTTTTAAATATTTTTTGACAAATTTTTCGAAAAAATATTTTTTGCGAATAATCTTACCGCTATATGAAGCTGTAAAAAATTGAAATCTATATTAAGCAGTAGCAAAATTTCCTTCAAAAAACGAGCTGAAATCATCAAGATTTGGGAGCCCAAAACCAATTGAGTTCAAAAATTTAAATTCGGGGATCGGAAAAGCCGGAAGCCAAATCAAGTCAACGCTCTTTATTAATTATCGATTAATCAAAAGCGCTTCCTTCAAGTAAGGATCTCCGAAGTGATTAGCAGGAGCTTGACGCCTCCTGCCCTTTGAGAGACCTCTTTGAGAGACCTCTTTGAGACCTACAATCTCTTGTAAACACATTCCAAAGTTTTTTCAGATTCGCCTTGCTGTTTGTTGCCGAAGCTCAATTTCAACAATTCTTTGTCACCAGTACCACTGAGTTCAGCTGAAATGCGTGCGCTGTAAAATGGTGCGAACGGAACAATCATCCAATCCTTATATGAATTAGAAGCTTTACGTGGAGTCGCTTCATTAGAATAGGTTTCGTGATCGATGTCGTTTCCACCTTTTCTAGTGAGTTTAACGTTATTGATGGTGATCAACTGAGTTGTTGAAGTTTCGCCAGCACCAAAAATCATAAGTGTATCGGTGTCATCACTTTTCGAGTGGCTTACTGTCAGCTCAATATTTTGTTTACATTTAGTGGCATCGGAATTGGATAAAAATGTGTATTTTCCAAGTAAGCCTCCTGGCTCTCCCATTTTTGTGATGATGTCTTGGTTATCGGGTGATGCGATTGCAGCAGCCGACATGGCAAAAACGAAAGAGGCGAGAAAGAGCGACATTTTATTATTCATAAATTTCTCCTTTTAGATAAAGATGACAGGTTGAGGTGTAATTACAAAAACTCTGTTTTTCTAAAAAATTATTTCAAATGTACATACCCAGCAAATCCCAATGCAAGGATCTCCGCAGTCGTCACTTGCCCCTTAAACCTCATTTCTTTGCGAAGCTGTTTCATATTAGCTTCTGCCCGAGCCTCTGCTCCCTCTAGTCGGCCATAGAGTTCGTTGACCTGAAGCTCAAGCCCGAAATTTGGACAGAGATCAGAGTTGCCACCAGTCTTTGCGACCCAGTCACTAATGGTGTAAGTCAAATAGCGAAGTCGAGCTTTATAGATTGCCGTTTGTCTAATGTATTCTTCGTAATCTGACAAATGATTAGGGTCGGAATTCAAACTTGCTAGTGGTGATGAGATTTGAATTAAAGCAACAGCGGCGCAAGTTTCCATATGCGAGAGAGTTTTATCTTTACTCACTTCTTCAGCTCCTGATTTCACTTTTTCAGCAAGTGGAATCAGGTTTTTTGAAAATGCAGAACCGAATTCATCTCGAACATGGTCGACATATACTTCTGGCAAACTGGCATAAAGCTCATTTTCTTTATAGCTGTCGCCACCTTCACGAAACATTTCTGCCCAGCTTCGATGCAAAACGTAGCCGTCTTCATCTCTACGAAACCCATCTGTCCAGCTTGGGCCATGATAAGTTTTTTTAAGCACTGTCGGATTATTTTTATAATATTCAGGTTTGAATTTTTGACAAACAGGTTCGTCGAGATGTTTGTAGTGTGATGTGTAAGGATGATTCCATACTGTAGTGGGATCTAAGCAGTAACTAAACTCTTTGTGTGCAACTGACTCAACAGCAAAATAGTCAAAAGGGAGAGCTCGCTCTAAAGTAACATCAAGTTTTTCAAAGCCAGCGTCCTTCAAAAAGGTCTGAAACTTTTGGGCGACGGCCGTTTCGAAGTCTACCGGTATTTGAGCGACCGTAAAAATCTTTGCTAGATTTCTTTCGACTTCTGTTTGAGGCACATCTAATGATTTTATGGCAAGCTTCTTGATGACCTGTTTTTCAAGGTACGCAGAAATTTGATCAGAGACAAAATACGTGGATTGACCAGCATGCGGTGGTTCGAAGCCAGCGAGTCCGGCATACTCATGATGGATAATTCGATATTGACGATCTTCGTTCAGTGCAAGAAAGTTTCGCGCATCGCAAGTTATTTTTGGTCCTGATTTGAGTTGATCAAATCGACAATCTCGTTGATCACCTTGAAATTGAATCACATGATAAACGCACTCGACGCGCGTCTTCGCCGTACTAGCACCATTTACATCACGTGAAACGGCAAGATAATCTGCCATTGCCTTCGAATATTCCGGAATGGTTTTTTGACCAAGTAGTTTGAGCTTTCCTTTTTCAGGTCCCTGCCCTTCAATCCAATGTCTTAAATCATCACGAATTTCTTGGACGCGATCATCACAGGCTCCGCCGCCGCCGCCGCTGTTTGTACCGCCGCCACCGGCTGCAAAGACCTGGATGGACAATCCGATACAAGTGACGAGTGTCAAAAACATCGCCTGCTTTCTAAAGCTTAAGATGCGTGAAGTTTCTTTCTGTGCTTTCATTTCTATTTCTCCTAATTATAGTTAATAGCCAAATTCATGCCAAAGATCCTGAGATCTCTGGTAAAACCGTATTTCGTTTTATATGAGCGAGCCTAAATTTAACCTGATCTCGCGTAGCTTGATTTCGAGATCTTCGAGACTTTGCAGGTGCGCTTGCCATTTCGGTTTTTCTCCGGTTGTTAGTTCAGTGACAGATATTGCTAACACCTGACTAATCTTTTGTAGGGGCAGAAGCTTTGTGCCTCTGCCGTATTCCCACTCGCGGTACGTGCTTGCAGGTACGCCGATAAGTTTTGCCATCTCCTTTGCAGTCAAACCTTGAGCCTTGCGAAGGCGATCAAGCCTTTGATGAAAAGCTTCGGCTACGCTCTCATTTTGCATTTCTATCTTTGCTTTCATCTTTTTTAGTTCTCCGTCTTGAAACTAATATATATGCAATGCATTATATTTAGTACTTGAAGATACTAAAAATTAGACGAATAATTTTACTTTTACTAAAATTATGGTAAGCTAATGATATTACGATGAAAAATATATTTGATTTTGCTCACTATAAGCCTTACTTAGAATATATTGAAGATTCTCGTAAAAATTTTCAACGGGGCTTTCGCTCAAAACTTGCCGAATTTATCGGATGCCAAAGCGGATATATCTCGCATGTTCTTAATGGCAATGCTCATCTCAGCCTTGAGCAAAGTATGAGAGTCGCCAAGTTTTTAAGTTTAAAACCAAAGGAGCAAAAATATTTTTTATTCCTCGTTGAATTTGATCGTGCGGGAACCAAAGAACTTAAGACTCATTTTGATGAAGAGATTCAGGCTCTGAAAGAAGAGCATTTAAATATTAAAGAACGAGTGGGTGAATCAGTACTTCTTACTGAGGCCGAACAATCTCACTATTATAGTAGTTGGCATTATCTTGCTATACATGTTCTCACTAGCCTTGCTGATTATTCAGATATCAAATCGATTGCCGAAGCTCTCAAAATCTCAGAAGAGGCTGTGGGACGAGTCCTACTTTTTTTGATTCAAACAGGCATCATCAAAGAATCGAAGGGCTTACTGAAGCCAGGCCTCACACAGGTTCATCTCAACCGTGAATCTCCACTGATTCGGCAGCACCATACGAATTGGCGAATCGCCGCAATTCAATCTTTGGTTAATGAGGACAAGTCTGACATACATTATTCTACTGTTTCGACTCTTTCAAAAGTCGACGTCGAAAATCTTAAAGTTGAAATGACAAAACTCATTGAGAGATATGTTGAAACTGTGAAGCCTTCAAAAGAAGAAGTGATGTACGGTTTTAATTTAGATTTTTACAGCCTGATAAAAAAATAGAAAAATCTTATATCTTAGCAGAGCTAAAAATTCAGATATTTAAATCTTGGATTCTAGATCAAAATTTCATTAAATTTTTGTCTTGGCTTAGTCAGCAAAAGTGAGTTCTCGTAGAGTCGATAACAAGGAATAACAGCCCAAAGTTTCACTGGCAGCCTCCGGAAGTCATGTTCAAATGGAGACTCTGACTGTGATCATTGTATCTAACAGAGACGGAATTTGAATTTGAAGGGTTATAGTCTACCTGTACACCCACATCCCCTTCAAAATAAGTATATAAGTTGCCAGGGACATTTAAATTTTTTCCCTGGAAATTCAAATTGCCGTTAAAAATAACTCTTTTGGTACAGGGAGAGTAACAAGCGAATTCGACCAAGTATAGACTTAAGGAGTTTGAGCCCACGTTTA
This sequence comes from Bdellovibrionales bacterium, assembly GCA_043739185.1. Lineage (GTDB taxonomy): Bacteria > Bdellovibrionota > Bdellovibrionia > Bdellovibrionales > JAMPXM01 > JAYTQQ01. The sequence continues at coordinate 609 of JAYUEN010000255.1, read as the reverse complement.
TTTCAGCCTGCTGCCAGGTTGTTGCACCTCCCCCTGCTGTGCCTCCTCCTGGAGCTGGGTGAAAAGAGCCATTGGCGGGTGTTCGAAAACAGTTGGCAAATGCTGAAGAAGAAACAAGAAAAATATTGATCAGTGCGAAAAAGAGCTTCATATACAGACTCCTCGGAATATAGGTTACTATCTGGTTTTTCACAAAATACTTCACGCTCAGTGCTTAAGAAAGAGGTTAATCTTGCATAGTAATTTTTTCAACACGCGTGGTAGATTTAAGAAGTTCTGCATTAATTAGGTTAATTGCCGTTTCAAAATCCAATTTCTCTGAAGCGGAGATCGCTATCGCGACGACATTCGTTTTGAAGTCGTAGGACGGGGAACCAAAATTAATTTCAGCGTTGGACTTGGGGAACTCGGCGACCTTGTTCGGATCTGTGACTTAGTCCCCGGATTCGAGCGGTCAGCTTAGCTGGCACTTTTGAAGCGGCGGATTTAGTTTTGCCAGACCCCGTAACGTGGGCTGCCGGCCGTTCAAGATTTTGAGCTAGACAAAAACTCGAGAATACGCAGGCCCAATCGCCCGATCCGCCAAAACGTCGATGAATAAATTCCAGT
>JAYUEN010000254.1:0-1586 GCA_043739185.1 Bdellovibrionales bacterium | reverse complement strand
AGATAAAAGCAGTAGCCTCAGATGATTTCTGTTTTTCTTGAAGCAACTCATCGCATAGATAAAAAGCTGCTCCTGTCAAAGCTAGACAAAACTCGCTTGTTTGCCGTGTTTGAGAGGCAAGCTTTTTAATTTCAATAAGCAACATTTGATTGAGTCGGTCGCAAAATGCTCCAGATTTATCTAAATCAAGACAGATGCGAACTACACGACTCAATCCTGCCTTGGAATATTTATGAATTCTAGAAGTAACTTTATATCCCGTATCACCAAAACTTTTTCCGTCAAACTGAAAGCTCAACTCTACAACAGTTATAATCCTCGCGATAATTGAAATAAATCGTGGCATATCTGAATTTTGCACTGCTATCGAAATTAAATTAACTGCCAACTCTAACGGATCTGCTTCCGGACTCGGAGGATCAAAATGACTATCCCACTCATGCTTAGGTTGGTCGACTGGACTTGAAAGCTGCCAGCCTTCGATCTCTTTTTGCAATTCGTGTATTTGAGTTCCGAACTCAAAATAGAATTTATTAACAGCTTTTTTTGCAGTAACTTTATTTAAAATATTAAGGGGATCAATCTCACGTAAAGAAGTGTACAGTAGAAAAATCCCACCGAGAAGAGTGATCGGAATAATCGTCGCAATAACTATTGTCGTTGTTAGATCGTCAAAGGAAAAATATGCCACTAACGGAAATAGAGAAATAACTAATAAAATGCCAGACCGTAAAATATGAGACTCTGAAATACGCTTCAAAATCGATCGATACGGAGAAAATTGGTATCCTAAGAAAGAAAAATTAACTGCAAATATCGAAATAGTTATTGGTAGACTGAGTAAAGTGGCCTGAAATTTCATTTTTTCAGCAACAAGAAGACCAATTATCGAAGTTAGCATCACAGAGAAAAACATCATGACCAAAGCTGCCAACACAAAAATTGATTTCAAATTTTTAGACGAGACCTTCATGCTTCGCCTTCAGCTTTAACGGTTTCAATATTCAGTCTTCTAAAAACTTCATTGATTGCAGAGCGCACAGACTGTTCTAAATCTTTACCAGACGTTTCAACATGGCCATTTTCAATTCCCACAAGAATCAACTCTTTCAATTTTGTCTTTGTGAAATCAGTTATTGTGAGATTTTTCGGAGGAGGATGAAGAGAAATATCTAAAACCACTCGCAACAAATAATAAATGGCCTCATTAAGGCCCATCTTCTCCTTACGGTTAACCTTGGACTTCCAAATTTCCTCGGAAATCGGCGCTCGCCATCCAAAGACTTTGAAGATGATTTCCATTTCGCTAAATTTGCCAAGCAATCTAAGTTCGGCGATCTCAGCCTTTTGAATTTTTGTCGCTTTTGAGGCGAGAGCCTTCACCCACGCCACTCTGGCCTTATCAATCTCGTTACTAATCATGCCCTTCGATTTCCTTCGCCTTTAAAGGTTAGCCGTACAACTACATGATGTCAAAAGGCCGAAGTCTGTCCAAAAATTATTGACATAGAGCATTGTCCGACACACATTCTTGAGGTGCTAGCGCTCGAAAGGGCATGCTGGTTCAAGTCCAGTCCCGGGCACCA
>JAYUEN010000253.1:0-1586 GCA_043739185.1 Bdellovibrionales bacterium | reverse complement strand
CTTCAGCCTTATTACCATTTTTAAATTCATAAGCTCCCAAAATCATACATGATGTTGCTCCAGAGCGAGCTTCCAGAAGTCCAGAGAGTGCGTGGGCATTTCACTTAAGAGCTGACGGAAGCTTTGAATTTTGCCGACCTCTATATTAACTGACTTATATGTCAGATAGCCAAGTTTGGAGCAAAAAAGTTTTTTCGAATCAAAATTAAAACCTAATGTGTAAAACTCGCCAAGAAGAGAGATCGCCGTTTTACGCATCTTCACAATTTCGAATGGCTCCAGAGATCGGTTCAGACGTTTAATTTCAAATCTGTAGTTTGCCGATTTTTCTAAGAAATCGCACAGGCCCGAGTCTTTGGAAAGTGGAATTGTGCTTTCACTTACGATCCATTTCCCATTTGATTTAAATACAATACCAACATGTGAAGTCCAGCTATTCGTACTTGCGGCCACTTCCCGAAATAAGAAGTTTGGAGAGTCCAAGAAAATAATATCACCTTCTGCGACGACTTTTTCAGCAGTGGAACAGGCTTCAGGCCAAGAAGAGAATTTGTGTGCGTCCGCCAAGGCGGGAAATGACCAACTCATTCCTATAAAAACGACAATACCAAATAATAATATATCTTTTAAGTGCCACTCTATTTTAAACATTTGAATCTTTCCTTTCAAACCATATTAGTGGCAAAGTTGAACTAGATCCATTCTATACACCGACAGAAAAGGACGATTTGTGTCAGGTACATCGAAAAGTACGAAAGAAGAAAAGCAAATTGCAGTTTCAAAGGCTGTATTGGAATTGATCGAGGTGGACGGCCTAAATGGTGTCACTCACTCTAAAGTAAATCGTCGCTCAGGTGTTTCGCGGGCTTGGATCTATGAATATATTGGGAAAGATAAAAATGCTTTTATTGAATTTGCCGCCGAAACTCTTGCCAGTCATTTTGCTCGCATAGACTTGGAGTTGCCGGCCAATAAAGAGCAATTATCTTTGCGACTAAATGATGCTGTCAATTTTGTCTTTGATTCGGTAGCGAAAGATCCAGTACTTATTAAATTGTATTTTAGATTTCGAGGTGCCAAGAATCCTCTAGGCCAGGTTATTAAAAAGTACGAGAAGAAATGGCTAAATAATGCAATCAAAAGTCTGATCGATATTCTCGGCCTATCCGTCGAACAAGCCGCGCTAGCTGCGGAGTTTGCTTTAACCTTGCGACTCGGCTTCGCTCATCGTTATGCAACTTCAGAGAATCCGCAGAATTCGCGTGAGCAAGCCGAGAAAATTTTTGAGTTCGTACACGGTATGATGTCGAAGAATTAAAGGAAACTTTCGCGCCGGGTACGGATCCTGCGCTTTCGGAATAGACGACAAACAGCGAACGAAAAATCACAGTGTCTAATATGCAAAACGACGCAAAATAATTTTAGTATTCCTTTCCTGGTTCAAATCGTAGGCTTAGATTCTCATTTGAATTAACGCGTCTGCCGTATTGACAAATATCGTGTTTTTCCCCTCTGTCGAGAATGAATGTTTTAAAGGAGTTAGGATTATTATCAATTGGATCGCTTGATGCATTGAAATCAAAGCA
>JAYUEN010000252.1:0-42058 GCA_043739185.1 Bdellovibrionales bacterium | reverse complement strand
GTGTTGGTGTTGGTGTTGGTGTTGGTGTTGGTGTTGGTGTTGGTGTTGGTGTTGGTGTTGGTGTTGGTGTTGGTGTTGGTGAATTTATGACCGTGATTGGCTGAGGCAAGTTTGCAGTCAAGCTATTTTGTCCGAAATTAATTACTATGTTTTTAGGGCCTGGCGAAGACGCAGAAGTCATACAGCTCAACTGATTTGCGCTAATAATTCTAACCGAGTTACAAGGAGACCCACCAACAGCGACCGACATTCCTGCGACGAAACCACTGCCAAAAAGATTGAGTTGGGTATTTCCGCTATCGGGAATATTAGTTGGTTGAGCCGAACTAATTACGATTTGACTGAATGCCAAGCTTTGCGCATTTGAAGATTGACTGACACCAGATGGAGTCACAACACCAAAGTTGCTACTGCAAGCTGTAAATAAAAATCCAAAGAGTGAAAGAATAATTTTGTAAGTGTTCATTGAGACGTTCCTCATTTTAAATGCCCAGTCGCTACCTATACTAGTTTGCAAAGCGAGCGCCAGCGAATGTCTCATAATGTTTCGCCCATTTTACTCAATGTTTTCTCGAGTTTAACTATGAATTTTGTCAGATCGAAAGTGATGGGATGTCTAACTTTTTGAAATTGTAAAAAGACACAGCAATTCACAAACTTTAGATTTCTCATTACGAGGCAAATGCATTTAGCAAAGCATTTCAGATTGAGAAAATTAACTGCGAACTAAAAATTGAAAGTATTTGCTTTCTAAGCCGTCCATTTCAATGCCACAGCCGGAATCTTTGCAGTCTTTGAATTTTTTGAGATCAATACTAAGTTTAATTTTGCCGGCTTCGATTTTAACTTCTTTTCCTACATTAAACAAAAAGCTATCTTCAAAATTGCATTTTTCACAAAAATACGGAACGTAAAAAGAAGTGATCTCTGCATTCTTTGGTAAAAACCCAGTCACCATATTAAATTGTTGCACCAACCTCTTAGGGCAGTTTCTCATGGTAATTTTGCACTTTTTTGAGAGTGGCTCGATCCAATTCACCCAATCTCGAATTCCAATTGAATTGATATACTCAAGATTTTTCAAATCAAATGAAATCTCTTTAACTGCTGAGGCATCTATCTTTGGAAAGTCTGATCTTTCGTCAATGGTCCCAGATAGGAGCAGTGTTAAAATAGAATCATTCGTAGACATTTTTACTTTAAATTCAGACATTCTAGACCCTCAAAAGAACAAGATGCAAATGGTACAACTCTTATCCTGACAAAGCTCAGGTTGAAAGAATAGTCCAGTTTCAAAAGGCCAATTTAATATTCAATGTGATGTCGATTCAGAAGCCGGCAGGCGATCGGGCGCAGAATTATTCAAGTTGTTTTGAACAATAAAGGGACAATCTTGTTTTAAAATATTTCGATTCTGAACTCTGTCCACAAAACTCGGATTGCACTTGAAAAGCGAAACTTCAACGGTGGTTAAATTCTCTCCGACACGAACACTGTGAGCGACATTGTTTTGGGTAAGATTCCAAAGCACTGTCACGGACCCTCTTTGTGTTCGAGTCGTTCTTTCAATCGAGGTCACCATTCCCGAGGCCGCATTTCGTGAAACTAGAATCGAAACGCTCCCATTTATGTTTGAGTATTTCTCAGCAATGGTAGCTCCTTCTCGATTCTTAATGAGACTTGAGTTTTTCAAGCCGAGTTGGCTCAGTTGATTTTTCTTCGAATCATCGTAGGGTCCGGTTAATGCCAGCATGATCGCCGGATAATCGTAATAAGTTCCTTGGCTGGTTGCAGTTACATGAGGCTGGTGATTGTGCTGGACTGGCTGCTGCGCCAAAGCGAAGGAGGTTTGAAGCGCTATCAAAAGCATCCATCCCATATTGACCTGCTTTAAGCGATTTTTCTAGATTTGACTGGCCGAACGTATTTTTTCAATTGAGCTGCTTCGGTATTAAAATAGCCCTTGGCATTTTCAGCACTCGCCCAGAATGATTCGATCAAGGATTGTGCTTTCGTGTATTTTTGTTGGGCCATTAAAATACGAAGCAATTCTCCGGTCGCAAAGACCGCTAGCGTATCTGGATTTTGTTGAATCGATAATCTAAAATAGTGAATGGAGGCATCATATTTATGTAACTGCTCAAGTAACAATGCATACTGCAAGGCCACTCTTGGATTCTTCCCACCCTTTTTATAGTAGGCCTCATAGGTCTTGGCTGCTACTTCAGGTTCATGAGTTCGAGTTTCAATTTGCGCAAGTAGTGCCAGCGCCTCAACATCTTTGGTTCGATTGAACATATCGATATAAGCCTGTTTTGCGCATTGTTCTTTGCCTCTGGCGACGCAAGCTTGTGCCAACTTCGAATATCCTTTCGAATTTAATACTCCTAAATAGTGTTGAGCTTTAAGCGCCGGAACTTCAAGTGCGAAAGGTCCCCAATTTAAAATATGCATATAGGATAATATTAAAATTAAAGAAAATACGACGTAAGCACTATAGATAGTACGATTGTTTTTCTCAACTAAAGTAACCAAAGAATCTTGGGTACCATAACCGCAAATACAAACCTGTCCAAAAGCCGTCTTACTATTGCATTTAGGACAAGAGAAAGCTTTAGCTTCACCCTCTTGAACAACGTCTCGAATTGAGTCATTAATTATCTGCATGAGACCCCTCACCTTCAAATCTTTGCTTTAACATCCCCAAATGATTAGGCTGCAAGCCAAAGGCCGCCGTCTATCTATTGAAATGAACTAGTTAGCTTATGCGGAGTGCTTAAGACCTTGTCAGACGTCAAATCCTAAACACGCTCTTAGGGCGCAATATCACAAGTAACAAGGGCCTTAGAGCCAAGCACTTCGGCGAGTTCACAGTGCATAATATCTTGACCATTGACATCGTGTTCAACGAGATGCCATGTGTGCGCGTGTTTTCTCTCAAGGGTTAAAAAGCCAAAGTCGGAGTAATTGCGATAAACATCTTTAGCATTGATTTCAGCTGGTGGCTTCTCAAGTTGAGTGCCGCCATTTCCACTAATTAGCTCAGGAGGACGAGTGTCTGAAAATTGATTGAAACTCATGTGATGCTGATGTCCGGTAAATACCGCTGATATTCTGTTCTGCAAATTTTCTTTTAAAAATGCGCCTCCTGAAGTGGTTTCGTCGTCGGCTCCACTGGTCAAAAAGGGTCGATGAAGAGCAAGCCAGATGAGCCTGTCAGCTGGTGCCTGTATAGCATCGAGACTTGGTTGAATATTTTTATCATCTGCAGAGTCAATTACGGCGACATAGTGCTGACCAATTTTAGCCCAATATGCATCGGTTTTATCTACACAGTTTTCTGAATAGGTACGTGGATCTAAAAATTTGAACCAGCCCTTACCGGCACGTGAACAGAGTTCGTGATTGCCTCGCACAAAGATCCATGGAGCTTTGCGGAGCAGGGGTTGCGCTGGTAAGAAAAAGTCTTCTTGCCATGAAGGCCAATTGTCTCCCCAAGATGCTCCATCACACTTCGGTTCATTTGCTGGGCATGCTACTTCTCGATAATGATAATCTCCGACATGTATCACCACATCGGGCTGCCAATTTGCTGCCGACTTAGCTAGTTGAGCAAAAGGCCACGCTTTTGGATTATTACAATCCTGAATCTTGTACTTGTACTTCTCTTTCTTTCTATCATTGTGCTTGTCTAACTTTTTATCTATGCGGCAGCCCGTATCACCAAGCACCAAAATTTTCTCAATTTTTTCAGGCAATACCGGTAGTACCAATTCGCCTATTGAAAGTTTTTGCACCTTTTCAGAAACTTTCAATTCACAGACATTGATCCCGAAATCTTCTGAGGCCGCGCCTCGCACCTTCATATTGGCTAAATCTCCGTCAATATTCAAAACCGGACAGGCGCCAGCAACAGTTAAAGCTTTAACTAACAAGCCGCCTTCGGCAGAAAACTGTACCCAAGCCTGGGTCACTAAAGAAGCCTCGCCAGCTACATTTCGTTTCACTGAAAAAATCGATGCTTCGGGTTTTGAATCTGGTTTTGCAAGCGGCTTTTCGTCCGTTTGAACACTTGAACAACCCGTTGAGAGAGCGCCCATTACCAAAAACGAAATCCCTATTTTTAAAACTTTTATTTTCATAATTGACTCACAACTCTTTCTATTTTTTCTGAAACAATTAAAATATCTAATTTAGTTAAAGTATTTTTGATGCTCGATAATTAGACAGCGATCTGAAACCACTTTTATTCCGGCCTTTTCAGCCCTCAATTCAGCCTCTGGATGTGAAATTCCGAGCTGAAGCCATAAAACCTCTACCCCACCTACCGCTAAAATTTCATCGACGATTCGCGGAATAACATTCGAGCCGCGAAAGACATCAACAAATTTTCGATAATCTGCAGGAACTTCGCTCAAGCTCTCATAGATTTTAAACTCTGAAGCACTATGACTTTCAGGATAAGTTCCGACCATTTCCCAGCCGTGATTTCTCATATAGAGGGGCACATAATGACTTGGCTTTTGAATTTCCGGACTCAATCCATAAACTGAAAACTTTTTATATTGAGTTAAAAGATTTTTGATTTCATTTTCTTTAACGTTCACAAAAACCTCTTAGAAATGAAATTTGCCAAACTCAGGATGTTTCTCTATTCTTGATTTTAAATCAGTTGTACCTAAAAGTGAAGGCATCAACTAAACATAAAAGGCATTTCCGCGCGAATTAATTTTTTCAGCAAAAAAAATTCTCAAGACTGAGGACTGTTCGCCAGTCTTTAGTAGGGGAATAAAAAAAGGGACCTTTATTTCATGAAAAATCTTCGACAACTACATTTGCTCTTGGGATGCTTTTTTGCCCCTTTAATTATTTACTTTTCACTCTCAGGAGCTTGGCAGATTTTTAGATTGAATGATCTTCCGGATGAGAAAGAACCAAGCCGCATACAATTTTTATTAAATGAATTTTCAAAACCACACAAAGACTCTACGCGACCTTGGGCGGATCCAAAATTCAGCCATGCTATCAGCTTTGATTGGATTGCCTTGGCTATGGCCATTGGACTCATTTTAACCACGCTCATTGGCCTGATCTTGGCCTTTCGGTTCGCAAAATCAAAACTTTTAATTTGGTCTTGTTTGGCGCTGGGTATACTACTGCCAGTAATTTTTATTTTTCTAAGTCAGCATTAGTTCTCAAAGCCTACAGCAAGAGGTCTTGCGCGCCGCGTAACTCGAAGCGATTGGGGCTTGTTGAATGGGTGTATTATTCAATTTGGCTTCTAATTCGAATTCCATCAAAGCTAGAATTGGTTTCGGAATATCTTTAGCCTCAAGTAAAATATCCATCCAAAGAGAAACCGCATCGGCAATAGTAAGCGCAACTTTGTTTTCTTTATCCTGACAAAGCAGATCTAAATTGATCCAGACTTGGTTTTCAATTGGCAATCTTAAAAACCTTCGCTCCCCGAGATCATTTTTAGTTCTAAAAATGATCTCAGGAAATGACTTACTTAACTCTCTAAGAGTTACCAACCACTGCTTTTCGAGGGCGCTAAAGTGGCAAAGATCGCCATCACAGGCAGATAGTAGCTCATCAAAATGAGTCCAGGCGTACAAAACCGCGGCCTGAGATTCAATGATGGGATTGACTTCAAATATGGGCTCGGCAAGGCCGATGCGGGTCAGGCAGGCAAATGCCAAAATTACTAAAATTCTCATTAGAACATACCACTCCAATTTAACTTCGACGAAGCTATTTCTACATTGATCTGAAAGCAAGCAATTTGAGCCCTACTCAAAGCTCCTCTTTCGAGGTAAAGAGTTTGAATGATTAAACTAGCGCTTTTTGCGACCTTGCTCTTTTCAAGTCTGGGTCAGGCAAAAATAAAGTTGGCCATTACGGTAGATGATTTGCCAAAACACTCTGAATTGCCATCTGGCACGAATCGCAAAGAGGTGGCCGAAAAGATGCTAGCGGCCTTTAAAAGTCATAATATAGTAGAGGTCTATGGCTTTATAAATGCAGAGCCTTTGAAGTCAGACCCTTCCCTCGATGAGGTTTTGAAGCTCTGGACAAGTTTTTCTTATCCTCTAGGCAACCACAGCTATTCCCATCAAAGCCTCAATAAAATTTCAGCTCAAGATTTTGAAAGAGAAATTGAGCTCAATGAAGAAACTCTGAAACGCCATTCACACGACCAAGATTGGCATTTTTTTAGATATCCCTATTTACACGAGGGTGAAAATCTCGAAAAGAGAAATCTCATTCGAACCTACTTAAAAGAAAAATCTTATAAAATTGCCCAGGTCACAATTGATTTCGCCGATTGGTCTTGGAATGAGCCCTATGCCAGATGCCTCAATGCTAAAAACTTAAAAGCGATTGCCTGGCTAAAGAAAAGCTATTTGACGTGTGCTAGTGACCAGCTTCATCGTGCCGACAAAATTTCGCGGGCTCTATTTAAAAAACAAGGTGCTCAAATTTTACTTCTTCATATCGGAGCTTTTGATGCCGAAATGATACCGGCCTTGCTTGAACTTTACAAAAAAGAAGGGGTTGAATTTATTACTTTAGCAGATGCACTTAAGGATTCGTCCTATACAATTGACCCCGGCTTTACCTCTGTCGGTGGCAGCGAATTTACTTACCAAATACTAAAATCTAGAGGCCTCAAGTTAAAGGATATTGGCATGGCTCCCTACGCGCATTATCCAGAAAAGAAACTCACTACTATTTGCCGGTAAGGCCCCTAAGTGTCGGCAATTTCTAGTTTAAGCAAATCTCAATTCATACCGATAAAACAGCATGAGTCTTCATCGATTTTTTATTAGCCTTCTCATTTTAGGATTTTCAGCCATTTGCTGGGCCCAAATGCCAAAGGTAATTCCAAAAGAAGTACCAAAAGAAGTACCAAAAGAAGTACTAGAGCGCCCAGAATTTTTCTCTAAAATGCGCGTAATTGAAAATCTCGAACTGCTTGAAAATGCGACGGATTCAGATATTACTTCTGCCGCCACCGTTGCCGATATTCCAGAGGTAAGTCCGCCGGCTGAAATTGGTGCGGAGGATTCTGATGACTAGTCAGAAAAACTTTCCTCTCATCATTTTGCTAATTGCCTTTTGCATTCTCATTTCCCAACCACTTCGGGCTGAATACAAGGATCTTTCGCCAGCTGATCAAGAGTTGGCACTGAAAAATTATAAAGCCTGGAAAACGATGTCTGAAGCTAAACAAGAAAAGCTCGAAACCAATTGGTCTAACTATCAAAAATTGACTCCAGAAGAAAAATCAAAGCTCACTCAAAAAAATGATAAAATCAAAAGCTTGAGTCCTGCACGCAAGGCTTGGTTAAAAAACAAAACTTTAAAAAGAGATTCACATCGAGATAGCAATCGTAGGCCCAAGCGGCCTTCGCGCTCAAGGATACGTCGAAATACCGCTTAGATCTGCTTATCTGAGTCAGGCACTCGCCAATCAGTTAGCGGCAGCGGATCCAGAAACTGAATCGGGCAACCGAAACTGTAAAACGGCTGACAGCTGCCGCTGCCATTAAAACTGATTTAATTTCAAGTGCAACAATCAAATCAACCCAATCCCATTTCTTCAGATGAGCTATCCTCAGTTCGTACGCGCTTGAGAAAAATGACAAGTAGAATGCAAACGATAAGGCCAAAACTCAAGACAAAGAAAATATCAGAAAATGCAGCGATTATCGAATCCCGTATGGTTGGCCGCAAAATTTCCTGAAAAGAGCGAAGTTTTGCACTTTGAGCATCGAGGCCCGCACCTCTTAGACTCAACTCAGTCTTATATATTTTTTCATTTAAACTATAGTCAAAAGACGAGAGTGATTCGGCTTTGCTAAGGAAATGTAGCGTCTGGCGCTTCACGAGAAAAGTGCTGGTGAGAGCGATCCCAAGTGATGCTCCTAAATTTCTCATGACATTGAAAATCGAAGAAGCGTCCCCGGCTTGATCTTTTTTAATCAAAGACATCGACATAACTGAAAGTGGAATCACGAACAGCGGTTGACCTAAGGCCCGCACCAACAGCGAGGCTCGAAATTCTTCACCGCCAAAGTGCCAACTCAAATCCGTATTCATCCAATTAGAATAGGCGAATAACCCAAGCCCCATTATTGCCAATAAACGAAGATCTATTTTCCTCATAAGACTCGGCACTAACGGCATCACCAATAGTTGTGGTAGCCCCACCCACATCAAAACATTCCCAATTTGCGAAGCGCTATAGCTTTGAACTTGTCCAAGAAATAGTGAAAGCGAGTAGATTCCGCTAAACAGAGCGCAACCGGCAAGAGCTGTGATCATAGTCCCGATGGCAAAATTGCGATCTTTAAAAAGTCTCAAATTTAAAATGGGTGTTGCGATTTCAAGTTGTCTCATAATAAAAAACGGAAATGACAAGAGGCTTGCTAAAAATAAAGATCTTATCAAATTTGAATCAAACCAATCTGCTTTCGGTCCCTCTTCTAGAATATAGGTAAAGGAACTTAGACCAACAACTAGCGCAAGAACCGAGAGCAGATCTAACTTTTTCAGATGTTCAATTTTAGGAAGAGATTTTTTAAGTCCAAAGCGTAGGGCGGCAATCATCAGAAGACCCGGAATCAAATTGATGAAGAATATAAATCGCCAGCCATATTCATCTGTTAGCCAGCCACCAAGTGAGGGCCCAAGCGTAGGCGCCAGAGTAATGGTCAATCCGAAAATGGTAAGCCCAATTGGCTTTTGCTTTTCTGGCATCAAGCTTAAAATAATTTGAAAGGACATCGGAATAAGCGTACCGCCTGTGAAGCCTTGAAACGCGCGAAAAATGATCATGCTTTCAGGACTCCAAGAAAGCCCACACGCGATCGAGGCCAATAAAAAACCTGCGCAATTGAAAAGCAAATATCTTCTGACTCCAAAAGAAGTCGAAAAAAATGCCGTGAGTGGAATAATTATTATCTCTGCAATTAAATAGGCCGTTGAAATCCAGCCGCTCTCACTAATATCTAAATTGAGAGCGCCTGAAATTTCGCGGATACTGGCATTGGTAACTTGAATATCTAAGATCGCCATGAATGCACCGAGTGCTCCGCCAATGACGGCAATCCATTCTCGTATCGTCATATGATCGTGGTCGTTACTCATTTCAAATGGCTCATTTCACAATTTATTTTACAATGATCACGGGTTCAACAGACATTCCCGGCAGAAGTTTTTTATCTCCTCGCTGTTGAAAAGTGATTTTCACCGGAAACCTCTGCACCACCTTGGTGAAATTGCCGGAGGAATTTTCAGGAGGAAGTAAACTTAAAGAAGCCACTGAGCTCGGAAATATAGCTTCGACTCTTCCTGGCCAAGTTTCTCCCGGATAAGCATCCACATGAACTTCAACTTCTTGGCCTGCCCGAATCAGGCGGATTTGACTTTCTTTGAAGTTGGCTTTGATCCATGCGTGATCGGTCGGAACAATCACAAAGAGTGTTTGCCCAGGCTGTACAAATTGGCCGGTCTGCGCCGATTTTTTTGCAACCACACCATCAATAGGAGAAACCACTTCTGTGAATTTCATTTTTAAATGACTACCGTCCATATCCGCTCTTACGCCGGTAAGGGTTGCCTCGGCTAACTCAAGATCAGATTCTGAAACCGCATGTTGCTTTCCTAAAATTTGGGCGCGTTTGGCATCGGCCTCTGCTTTTTTAAATTTGGCCTCTTTAAATCCCGCTTCAATTTTCACATCGGTATCATCGAGTTTTAAGAGCGATTGCCCTTTTTTAACTTCTTCATTTTCAGAAACCAATACCTCACGTACATAGCCCATGATTCGTGAATTCACCGGTGAAAGATCGGTTTCAACATAGGCGCTATCGGTTGAAACAAATTTCGAGGTCCAAATATACCAGTATCCGAGAAGCACGACTACGGCCAAGAATGATACCCCCATTAAAAGCCATGCTCTAGGAGAACGACTTTGTGCGATCGCCTTTATCATTTTTCAACTCCCCTGGGATCTTCAAAATAGTCTTTAAAATCGCCCAACACTCGATAGTAGTTTATTCGGGCTGCTTCAAAATTGAATTCTGATTCTGTTAAAGTATCATCAGCAAGCGCACGATTGGTGTGTGCAGAAGAGAGATCTAGAACCGTGCTCATCCCAGAAAAAAATCTCTTTTCTGCAATATCGGCCTCTTCGCTTGAAGTCGCAATATAATTTCTTGCTACAATGAGTCCCTCTTCCGCTGCTGCGACGCTTTCGAGGGCTTCTTTAATCTGAGATAGTATTTCTTGTTTTTTTTCTTTGAGATTTATTTCAGCACGATAACTCGCAATCTGGGCTTCGCGTCTTTTCGCTGCTATCATTCCTCCCGATTCGAGTGGAATCATAAAACTCACTCCCACAGCCCCGTTGAGCGTTTTTGCCGGAAGCCCCAATAGACTTGGTTGCACTGTCCCTGCTTCAGCAAAGAGTGAGATTTTCGGGAGAAACCACCTGGTGGCTTCTTGCTTTAACATATTCGAGCTTTCACGACTCACTTCTGCGGATCTTAAATCCAGCCGAGACTCAAAGGCCGCTGCCATAAAACTTTGAGAGTCTTGATTTGGAACGATTTGGGGATTTAATTTTTCGAGAGGCGTTGCAATTTTATTTAGATCTAAGAGTTTTTCAAGATCATGTTTGTTTTTCAAAAGCTTGGTCATTGCTAACATTTTTTTCACCTGATCTAATCCCACCAAACCTTTCGCGCGCGCCACTTCGAGCGGAATTCCAGCGCCAATTTTTCTTTTTGAAGTGGCCAACTTCAAAATCAAATTGCTCTTTTCAAGACTCGCTTCAGTCGTGGCCAATTGCCGCTCTAATTTTTGAACATTGAGATAGCTCACAAGCATGAGGGCGGTTAAATCATTCTGATACTCTTTGGCTTGATATCCGCTGGCCTTCGCTTGAGCTTTGGCTATCAATGACTGCGCTGCAGCCATTGGGTTTGATATCGCCCACTCCATCTGAAGAGATGTCGAACCGACAGCAATCGTATCGATGCTTTCAATTTGATTATTGATGCCAAATTGAATGGGATTGATTCGCGCCGCCAATTGTTTAAAGGCCAATTGAAAGTGAGGGCGCAACTCCGAATCTGCTTCAATTGACTTTTGATTGCTCTCATCCTGCAAAGTTCGCGTCAGATTCCATTTTGTGCTGGCTTGAAGAGCTTCAAAAGCGTCACGCTTGGTCAATGCCAAGGCCTTAAAAGAACTCAAAATCATGATGATTAACAAGATGAAACTTTTCACAGGTTTTTAGTTTGCGGGATGACCCGGGACAAGTCATCTGACTCTAGGTCTAGACCAAATGACACCAAATTACCGAGGATGACCTTTGATTTTTTTTCTGTTACTTGATTGGCTGAAAGAACGAGGAGTAAAAATGGAGTATCGAAGACTTGGCAATTCTGGACTAAAGGTTCCTGTATTCAGTTTCGGCACCGCGACCTTCGGAGGAACTGGCGAATTTTTTAAAGCTTGGGGCACTACTGAACTTAAAGAAGCCAAGCGCCTTATTGATATTTGTCTGGACTCAGAAGTGAATTTTTTTGATACCGCCAATGGCTACTCAGCCGGCAAATCAGAGGAGATTTTGGGGCAGGCATTGCAAGGCCGAAGAAACAAAGTTTTGTTATCTACCAAAGCAACCTTTCCGATGGGGACCGGCCCCAATGATTTTGGCTCTTCGCGACTTCATCTGATTGAATCCTGCGAGGCTAGCCTCAAGCGTCTTAGCACAGACTATATTGACCTCTTTATTATGCATGGCTTTGATTCTCATACTCCCATCGAGGAAACTCTAGATACTTTGGATTCCCTCATTCACAGCGGAAAAATTCGTTATATTGGATGCTCTAATTTTTCAGCTTGGCATTTAATGAAGTCACTATCCATTTCTGAAAAAAATCGATGGAACAAATACATTTGCCACCAAGCTTATTATAGTTTGGTCGGCAGAGAGTTTGAATGGGAACTGATGCCTTTGGCTGTCGACCAGGGAATCGGAACCATGGTTTGGAGCCCTTTAGCAGGAGGTGCCTTAAGCGGTAAAATTCGCAGAAATCAAAAGGCCCCAAAAGAGAGCCGACTCGGTCAAATTGATTTCGTTAGCTACGATGAAGACATCCTATTTCGAGTCGTAGATACATTAGAGCAAATCGCGATTGCGAGAGAAAAAAGCATTTCACAAATTGCCTTGAATTGGCTGCTGAGTCGGCCAAGCGTTTGCAATATTGTCATCGGGGCTCGTAACGAACATCAATTGATTCAGAATCTTGGAGCCTTGGGCTGGGAGTTGAGTTTGGCTGAAAAGGAACTACTAGAAAAGGCAAGTGCGGTGCGCCTTCCCTATCCTATTTGGCACCAGGCTTTTTTTCCTCATATTACAAAAACAGCAAGCCAGCTAAAATAATTTTTGAAGTCCTTTTGACTTAATCAAAATACGCCTGATAAGGTTTTAAAATGATAAATTTATTCATTTTAATTCTCATTCAAAGCGCTTTTGCCACCACTCCGATTCAAAATATTTTGGATCCCGGAGCCATCGATCACAAAGTCGACCCCTGTGAAAATTTTTACCAATTTTCATGTGGTGCATGGCTAAAAGAATTTAAACTTCCGCCTGACAAATCTAGCTACTGGCGCCAAGGTAGTGTTTTATCTGATCATGTTGAAGAGAGCCTTAATGTCTTACTTTCAAATCTTTCTCAAAATAAATCCGCAAGCGGAACTTCTGCCAAGCTAGGTGCCTATTATCGAACTTGCATTGAAAATAAGTCCGATGCCGTGGCTGAACTCAAGAAACTCTTAAAAAAAATTGACAGCCTTGGCGATCGTGCAAGCATTGCGCAACACTTCGCGGAGCTCGAACTCATCGGCGCTCATGAACTTTTTGAATTTGGCAGCGATCAAGATTTAAAAGACTCGAGCCAAATGATTGCTTCTGTAGATCGCGGAGGTATGTCGCTTCCGGACCCCGACTATTATTTAAAAGACGATGCGAAGTCTCAAGAAATAAGAGAACGCTACAAGAAGCATATTAGCTCGATGTTTAAATTACTTGGCGAGGCAGAAAAAAATGCGGATCTTATGAGCCAAAAAATTCTGACATTCGAAACCGAATTGGCCAAGCATTCGATGAATAAGGATGACCTTCGAGATACGGCCAAGAGATTTCACCCAATGGATTTTCAAGGTCTCAAAGATTTAGCTCCGCATATAGATTGGGATCATTTTGTTGCTGGACTGGGCATAAATGCTCCCAAAAAACTCAACGTCCTTGAACCTGAATTTATGAAGAATCTAAGTTCTCTTCTTGGCTCGATGAGCAACGAAGATCTTTCAAATCTTCTTAAGTTTAAATTGATTCACAGATCGGCCTATTTTCTCGATGGCCCACTTCAACAAGAGGATTTTCAATTTTGGCGTAAATATTTGAACGGCCAAAATGAACTGCCTCCACGCTGGAAGTATTGCACACAAATCATTGCTGGCGAAATGAATGAAGCTCTTGGTGAGGCTTATGTTGCGAGCATTCCGAATGCAAAAGAAATTCATGATCAGACCGCGGTTCTTTTTCAAAATATTAAGACTTCATTTGCTGACGATTTGAAAAAACTCACTTGGATGGATAAAAAAACTAAAATCGAAGCCGAAAAAAAATTATCTAAGCTGACAGGAAAGATAGCATACCCAGATCATTGGCGCGATTATACTAAACTTGAAATCAAAGATGACTCGTTTTACTCAAATGAGCTTCGCGCCACTGAGTTTGAAACTCGTCGTGATCTTGCTAAAATCGGAAAGCCTACGGATCGCAGTGAATGGCAAATGTCAGTTTGGGAAGCCAACGCCTACTATACAAGTGCAAACAATGAAATGGTCCTTCCTTTGGGCGAACTCGTTCCCCCCGTTTATGATCCACTTTTTAGTGATGCCGCAAATTATTCAAGCTTGGGTGGGAGCACAATCGGACATGAGTTGACTCATGGTTTTGATGATTCAGGTAAAGACATGGATGCCGACGGAAATTTTGTCGCCTGGTGGACACCAACTGCTAAGAAAAAATTTGAATCTCTCTCAGAGTGTTTCGTTAAGCAGACTGAGGCCTATGACATCATTCCTGGTTCCAAATTAAGGATACGGGGAAAGGCAACCTTAGGCGAAAACTTAGCCGATAATGGCGGACTTAAACTTGGCATTATGGCACTCAATGGGCTTGCCAAGCGAAAGACCCCTAAGTTTGAAAACTTCGATGAGCTTCAACAATACTTTCTCGCTTATTCTCAAGGTTGGTGCACCAAGATATCAGATGAGAAATTGCGTGATAATTTGCTAACCAATTTTCATCCGCCGCCAGAATTTAGAGTCAATGCCGTGGTTGCCAATCGTCCTGAATTCGCCAAAGCATTTCACTGCAAAGCTGGCGCTCGGATGGCACCAAAAAATAAATGCTCCCTTTGGTAAGGCTCAAATATGAATGCTGCCAAATTTTCGAAAATTCATGTCGAGATGTTTTTTGATCATTCGCCCGAAAAGCTGTTTGATGCGTGGCTTGATCCACAAAATATTAGTACGTGGTTATTTGCAAGTGATAAAGAAATCTTAGCCATTCAAATTGACGCTCAAATTGGCGGAGCTTTTCGCTTTCGGGTTCGCCGCAACGGACAGGTCGTTGACCATATCGGAAAATATCTGAAGCTTGAGCGGCCCAAGCTGCTAAGCTTCACCTGGGAAGTGCCACTATTTTCAAAAGAATCGAGTCAGGTGGAGCTCAAGTTTGAAAAGGCCAATGCGCAAACAAAACTGAGCCTTGATCATGAAAATGTGTTAATTGAGTATGTCGAAGCGACTAAAAAGGGCTGGACCAAAATTTTAAATGAACTTGATATTAAAGTAAAACAAAGCAAGCGACCTTACAAAGCTTAAAGCAAATCGGGAGTTTAAATTTGGCGTGTTGTATTTGCCTGAACCCAAAGTCCAGCTTGAATTGTGAAATCTGCAAAGAGTCGATTTGTAAAAACTGCGCACAATTTTTAGAAGAAGATAGTTTTTCATTTTTAAAAGAGATACCTGACGATTTGAGCCATTCAACTTATTGTCCACATTGTTTTGACAGCAAAGTCGCAGCTGCACTACTGCAATATTCTGAAACCATGGAGCGGGCTAAAAACGTCAATATTTTTCTTAAAAATCAAAGTAAAGAATCGCGAATTTACAAGAGCGATGAAGCTCCAATAAAAGTTGATGATTGTCATGATGCTGACGAGACGTTGTTGCGTTTAGCTTTTAGAGCTGTTGAGTCTCATTTCAACGGACTTATCAATGTCGATATTACTTCAAAAAAAATACGCATCGACGGCTATCAAAAGTCAATTTGGAGCGGAACCGGAATCCCCACTCATATTCAGAATGAAAAATCTTTAAGAAAATAATCGCGGCTTCGTTTATGGGAATTTTACTTGCCGGTGAACATAGCTTCGCATTGATCGGCCGACCCAGATTTTTTCTTACTGAATTTACCCGTCAATTTCTGAACTTTGTCGGCGACTAATTCGACACCAACTACGGCTTGCATACGCAGCTCATCCGCAACTCCCATTGAAGGATTTTTCCCAACTGGGCGCGCGGATGGAGTTTGTCCACCAAAAATAAAGTCGGCTCTCTTAATGCCAAGATCTCTATTTTGAACTAACTTAGGTAAATTATTCAGAATCGAAACAAAGGCCGGGCCGGGCATAAATTCTGCGCGCTTTACTTTAGCTAAATACCCAACCATTTTTAAAATACTGGGCGGCTTAGCTAAACTAGTTTCTTCAGATAAATGTATAAATTCATCAGGTGAATTCGCCGCAACTTTAGGACTGCCGTTTCTTTGAGTGCCAAATACATTGATATCGGACAAAGCCTGAACAGTCGTCGTTGCACAATTTGTTGCACAGGTGATTTTGGTTGGATGTGCTGTATCTCGAAAGGCAGGGTGAAAGCGATCAAGCTCGGCTTTCACTTCTAAAATTTTCTCGGGAGAAATTCCATATAGCATCATAGTATAGGTTGGGCGATAGTTGCTTTGGCCACTCACCAAATGTCCGAAATAATCCGTAAGATTCACATTGCCAGGTACAATTTCTTTTTCGTTGGTAACATAGACATTGAACATTTCACCTGAGACAAGGCCATCCGCACCAACATAACCAATGCCTGCAGAGAAGTGACCATTCACAGCTCCGGTGCTGTCACCTTCGCGTCCACTAGCTGAAATTATGAGAACCGCGTCCCCGGTTTTTACCGGCTGAGTTGAGTCTGAAAATAGAGTTCCCTTCATCCAGTTGGGAGATTTCAATTCTCCTTTACCGCGTAAAATTCGGTTTATAAACTTGGTCGGATCATCCCTAAATTTTCTGTATTCAGTGTCTTGTTCGGTATCATCGACTGGCATAATATCGGCGGCCAAAACATCAGCTCTCATAATAGATTGCAAAACAAAGCCACCATAAGAATCCATCTCGCCTACAGCATTCACCTGTTTATCCACAAAATATTCTGAGCTTTTATCGTCAAAACTTGCGCCGTTAACAGTTTTGGTGCGTCCTAACTTTACAGGCAAACCGTCAATTTCAAATGGATAAGGCCCGTTGTAATTTGCACGTTTGATCAATCTTCCCGTAATTTTCTTATCACCACTAATGATCGTCGGAATTTGATCAATCTGAATTCGACCGTTCCTACCGGGCTCAGCGTGCACTTCTACGAAGTTAATTTTACCGACAAGTGAACTCACAGCCACGAATTTTTCAGCTGGTATATCTAATAGATATTGGCCTGTTTTGGTTTGAAGTACTATTTCGCCGTTTGGACTTTCATTTTGAATCAATTGTCCAATATAGGTCTTCGCAATTGCAGTATTTGAAATGAGAGCAAATAAAAGTGCGCAAAACAATTTTCTCATATTAAATCTCCGGGTATATAGATCAATTAGAATTGCACGCCCTATGCCAGCATCTAGCCTTGCTATAATGACTTTGGACATCACTTGATAGTCGAACAACACTCACCGAAAGCAGATTCCGCGATTACTATCGACTATCAATTGAACACTGGTGACAAAGATTGCTCCGAGGCTCTAGCTTTTGCACTAGAAATCAAATCAGTTTTAACGGCAGCAGCGGCAGTCAACAGCTTGCCAGTTTCGGTGAACAGCCTTCAGTCAACGGATCCAGACTCTGATTCTGGATCTGCTGCAGCTATCCGACTCCTGAATGCCAGCTGCTGAACGCGGAGCCTCTGAAAATTGAAGCGAACTATCACTTCAATATTTTTGCTTTTCTCTCTTCGATATATTCATCAAAGCTAATGTGATTGTCATAGGTAATGCCGACATCAATTTCAATTATGCGATTGGCAACTGTTTGAATAAATTCGTGATCATGAGAGGTGAAGATCACGCTACCCTTGAATCTCTTGATGCCTTCATTGACTGCGGTGATACTTTCAAGATCGAGATGACTTGTCGGCCCGTCTAGCATCAAAACATTGGCCCCTGAGAGCATCATTTTGGCGAGCATACAACGTACTTTTTCTCCGCCCGATAAAACTTTTGGACGCTTCAAAGCCTCTGGGCCACTAAACAGCATTTTTCCTAAAAAGCCCCGAATGAATGATTCATCTTTGTCTTCAGAATATTGCCTGAGCCACTCGACTAAACTTTCTTCATCACCAGTAAAGTATTTCGAATTATCGGTAGGGAAATAATTGCGAATCGTCGAGCCGCCCCATGAAAATTTACCGCTGTCAGCCTGAACATCTCCGGCCAAAATATCAAGAAGAAGGGTTTTGGCCAGATCGTTTTTTCCG
Source organism: Bdellovibrionales bacterium (assembly GCA_043739185.1). Lineage (GTDB taxonomy): Bacteria > Bdellovibrionota > Bdellovibrionia > Bdellovibrionales > JAMPXM01 > JAYTQQ01. Next base: position 24,154 of record JAYUEN010000252.1, on the reverse strand, counting down.
ATGAGAGCGATCTTATCGCCCTTGTTCATACGAAAATTTATGTTTTTAAGAATTTTCTCGCCATTCAAACTTTTTGAAAGTCCCTCGACCAAGAGAATATCATTGCCCAACTCTTTTTTAAGATCAAAGCCCACAAATGGCTGCTTTCGAGAAGACTTCGGCATATCATTGAATTCAAGCTTCTCGAGCTGCTTTTGGCGTGATGAGGCCTGACGAGATTTCGAGGCATTGGCACTAAACCTTGCAATAAAGGCTTTTAACTCTTCAGCCTTATCAGAGCTTTTTTTGTTTTGATCTGAAAGTAGGCGCTGACTCAGTTCACTTGCCCCGCGCCAGAAATCATAGTTTCCGGTAAATGTAGTTACTTTTGAATAATCAATGTCGGCCATATGTGTGCAAACTTTATTTAAAAAGTGTCGATCATGCGAAATAACGATGACGGTATTTTCAAAATTTAAAAGAAATTCCTCAAGCCACTGAATTGCGTATATATCCAAATGATTTGTCGGCTCATCTAATAACAAAATATCAGGCTGACCGAAAATGGCCTGAGCGAGCAAAACCTTAACCTTGTCTCCACTTACCAAATCGCGAACCAAACCAAAATGAAGGCTTTCGTCTACTCCAAGACCGGCCAGCATAGTGCCAGCTTCAGATTCTGCTTCATAACCGCCAAGTTCGGCAAAAGCCATTTCAAGCTCTGATGCCCTAACTCCGTCGGCGTCCGAAAAGTCAGGCTTGGCATAAAGCTCTTCTTTTTCCTGCATAATCTTAAAAAGTTTTTCATTTCCCATCATCACGGTTTTAAGAACTTGCTGCTCATCATAAGCATAATGATCTTGCTTTAAAACCGAGAGTCTTAAATTTGGAGGAATCGAAACTTCGCCCGTATTCGGCTCAATCTCTTTTGAAAGGATTTTAAAAAAGGTCGTTTTACCTGCACCATTGGCGCCAATGAGTCCATAACAATTGCCAGGGGTAAATTTGACATTGACGTCTTCGAAAAGTTTTTTGGCTCCGAATCGGAGACTTAAATTTGATGTGCTAATCATAGATCTTTCACTTTGAAAAAAATGTACTAAGGATTGCAAATTGTCTAGCCCGCCTATGGGCCAAACTCAACTAAAACTATATGGTTTAGTTATTAGCAAACTCTGGGCCAGACTCTCTCGGCAATGGTCCAGAGGACATAGAGTCGCCAAAGTAACTTTATGGCTCGTTTTTAGATAAAGAAATTAGATTATTTAGCCGAACTGAGACTGATGCTATTTCACTCGCTTTTCATTCTCATTTTTGCCACAAATGCCGGTGCAGCAAATCCACTTTGTCCACCCAAGAATGCACAGATCCAACAATTGACTGATATTACAAGAATACAATGTGAAGAAACAAAGCGGGAACCCCAATGTAAACAATTATACAAAATGATTCAAGATGACGGCGGGGACGTCAAAGCTAAGGCCCTCGATTGCACAGGTGAAAACTCTATTGGCTTTGGCCTAGTCGGCGAATGGGTTACGGGCTGTCTATGGGATAATACTGCAGGAATGATTGGCGAAGAACTATCCAAAGCAAATGCTCGCAAAGCAGAAGCCGACTTGAAACTTGCCCAATGTAATGGTGATCCGAAAATCAAAGAAAATATCTTCACAGCTTATAACTCAACTGTGCCTAAGCTTTTGCAGGTCAAAGAACCATCCTCTGAAAAATTGCAAGCCTCAAACTGCCAGCAAATACAAAGGGATTTAATCCGCGCCAAGGGACTGCGGGAAAAATACGTAGGTCTTCATGTTGAGTACAATTCCTTTAATCGTCCGGAGCCCTTCACCGCTGAAGAAAAAGAATATTTAGCTTGGAAAAAGAAACACGATGAAAGCATGAATCCTATTCGTTCGCCAAATGCTTCAGATCAAGGTTTGCTCGATAAGGCCTATGAAAAACTTGGCGAGTTCGGGGTTCGACTTGAGTGTTACAATTCAAGAGCAGCCGCAGCCCTAGCTTGCGAAGCGATCTCGGCATTTGCCGGTGGCTATGGACTTGCCCGAGTCGCTGTTATGGCCGGGCTCCGAACCGTACGCCTGACCGCTGCAATTTCAGATTTAAAAGCAATTGGTCGTGAAGCCAGAATTGCAACGGCAGAGGCAGAAATTGCGCCACTCTCAGAATCCCAAAAGCTGGCCAAACTTAACCAAGAGCTGCATCGAGGAAAAGATTTAAATGAGACCGAAGTTACCGCCTATGAGAAAGCCCATAAGGTTGGTCAAGACAAAGGCGAAACTTATGGACATTATTCAGGCGACTCCCTACGAGAAAAGAAAAGAATCTTAATGGAGGAAGGCGGCTTTTCAGAAAAAGAAGCCGACTTTATGATCCTACGTGGATACGTAGGCACCGCTCGCCAAGATTTTGTTAATGCTACCATCGTTGCAGGTAAGAAATTTTTTGGAGTCGAACTGAGTTGGGCTAAAGCCGAAGCCATTGCAAACTATCGTGAAAGTCTGATGAACGTGGGAAAACGTCAAGCCGCAATCGATGGAATGCGAGCATCAGGATTGACTGAATCACAAATTAAAGCGGTGATAGACGGCAGCTTTTTTTCAGGCAAACCAAATGTGGTGGCACCAATAAATGTGGCCGCTAATGCTAAGCCGCCGCCGCCTCCTCCTGCTCCAGTTGCACCACCCCCACCGGCGCCCCCATCGATTCCTAGACCGCCAACTAATATTCCGTCTCCGCAGAAACCACCAGCTGATATAATTGAAAAAGCTGGTGTTACAGGCAACGTGGATCCAAAGGAAGCAAAGGCACATTTCGCAGCTTTGGTTAAAAATTACGATCCGAAGTATGGGCCCGGAATGCGCCCGAGTGTTAAAGAGGAACTTGAAAGCATGGTCATGTATAAACAAGTGGATAGTGCCACTGAAGTGGTTAGGAATATTAAAGCGAAATTAGCTAGCACAGCACTGCAACCAACCGAGCGAGCTCGACTTGAGCAAAGCTTGCGTGCCGCCCAAAATAGGTGTCATGGCATGGTGGCCTATTCGCTTGCTGTCGGATGGGTCGGGGACAATTTTCAACGCGAAATAAAACGTCGAATCTCATTGAGCTGCGATAACTAACTACTCTTTTTTTGCAGAGGCTCTTAAATCCAAAAATGGAGTTGAGCCACCTGTCACTTGAGGCAGAATCCCATTCCATTTTTCAATGGTTTTACTTTGAATCAAAGCTTGAGTCAGGGTCGACTGCAGAAGGCGATTCCCTTCAGCCTCAGCTTTAGCACGAACTAAAATAGATTGTGCTTCTCCCTGAGCCTTTGCAACATTGGCTTTGGCCAACATTTCTTGCTTTTGCAATTCATACTCTGCTTGCTGAGCTTGTTGTTGCGCGGCCATCTTCTGCTGCATTTGCGTTTCAAGTGAAGGTGGTAAATGACTGGCTCCGAGATTCACTTTGTCTAATAAAAAACCCATTTTCTCAAGTTCACCAGTTAAATTCTTTTGAATTTGATCTTGCAAAGCATTTCGCTTTGACGAAATCACTTCAGACAAATTCATTTGGCCAGCTACGTTCTGAGCCACTGTGATAATGGTTCTTCGAATGAAGGTTGCTTCAATCTCTGAAATATCTGCGCCTCGAAAAGATTTGAAAACCTGGGCTGCTTTTTCTTCGGAAGTATTATAAGTCACCGATAAATCTTGACGAATATGCTGACCCTCAAGGGTCGGCAAATCAATGCTATCATCTCCTGAAGAAGAGCCTTCATTTGATCTCTTGACCATCGTGTAGGTGCGAAGTGCTGTCGGATAACTTTGAACATCGGTCACAAAAGGCATCTTCCAAGCTATGCCCTGTGGCACCGCCCGCAATGAACCCGTCCATAAATTGAAGATCACTCCGGTATTTCCCGGCGCAATGATTGAAAATGATGCCATCACACTGATTAAAATGACCAAGGCAAGAACCGCAGTTCCTATTTGACTAAAAAGTTTTGCGCGATCTTCGAAGTTAAAGTTTTGATTCATAATTACTTTTGGCTTTCTTTTTTGTTGGATTTTGGAGTCACATCTATTATCTCACGCGGCTCATCTTTAAAAATTTTTCTCAGCATTTTCTCTAAACGTTTCTGCATAGGCTTCAGTAAAAAGCACACTCCCAAAAAGACCACCGCAAGAATAAAAATTTCAGTTAATGAGGAAAATGGCATCGCTGAGATACTATGAGTTAAGCTCGTACAATGTAAAGCTAATACTGCTTGCAGACCGGCACATAGCTTGCGACGCCCCAACGCTGCTCAAGACTTGCATTCGGATCGGATACTAAATAATTTCCCCATGACTTTTGATAGAGTTCAGACAAGAGATAGCTGCGCTCTGGCCCGCCAATTCCCATCTCCTTCAAATCACAATGATGCGACATTTGGGAGTTCACCTCCATCGAGGCATTCGTACTGCCAACAATGACATTTGCATATTGGTGGCTAAAATCATTGGTATCCGCTTGAGCCCAAACGGATTCAAGCGTCAAATTTTTGAGCTGAATAAAATATTCACGCAAGACCTTATCTCGATCCGGAGTTGAAGTATTATAGTAGTCCGCTTCATTTAAACATTTTACATTCTTCGCACTATTGCGCGCGAGCACAATCATTGCGTCCCGAACCGCCCTCACTCGATCTCTAGCTGCGCGGCAAATATTTTCAATCATCTGTTGCGCTTGGGAATTGATAGACACTGAAGCTCGCGCCAAATGCCGGGTGAAAATTTTGGTATATTCTGTCCAATCTCCCATGGCTTCACCTGCCAGGCTAAATTGCTCAAGACTGTAGCCGGCGATCGTCTGCAAGGACATTGACACTTGATCTGGACTCTTAAATCTTCGAAAGCCATCATCTCGATTCGTCTTGGCTTGTCCCGGAATCATTTCTGGAAACGACACCAATCTCGTCAAGAACCGCACCGAGGAAGGCGTGGTCGAAAATTGAATGACAGGGATCCCCTGCGGAGTTAACTCAATTACTTGAACCGAATGATTTCCGGGATCGACATAAATCGCGCCGGAAGTAATTTCTTCAGGCGTAACACTTACCGGATAGCTATCTAGCCCTAGAGTACGGGTGCTCGTATTTGAAAAAACAAATTTTAGAAAAGCTCTCAGTCTTTGGTTTGAATCTGCAATCGAATCCCAGTTCGTCATTTCATTTGTGATAAATGAATTCGGCAAATTATGATTGCGAAATTTGAGCGGCAAAGCATTTTCATATAAAAAAATAATTCGCATGGCATAAGTCGCCTGCGCACAATCGGTTTCAATTCCGCGATAAGGACTCAAGGGAGAAATGAAGATATCCTCACTCCAATGAGTTTGAACCCATATCGCAAAGTCCTTTTCGACATTCGCATCCCAAGGTCTTTTGGTTTGCCAAACATTGGCCAGGAGATTCGGTCCGACCAGAGTCAAAATGAGTACTATCAAGAGCTTTCTGATTTGCATTTGAATCGGTTCCTATAAAGAGGGTGTTGCCCCCTTAGTATACCTCCTCTGAAAATATACAACCTACCAAGTTGTTTTTATTCAGAGGGGCGCCCTAAACTACCAATCCGTAGGCTTATAGTCCTTCAAAAATTTTCCGCACCAATGTTTGCCGGTCAAAATTCCGTCAATAAAGGGGTCACAGACGCGAGCGGCTCCGTCGACGATATCAAGCGGAGGCTGAAAATCATGAATCTGGGTTTTAAGATTGGCAAGTGTGGCAGGATCCTCATCTGTAACCCAGCCGGTATCAACAGCATTCATAAAGATGCCGTCTTTAGCCAAATCACTTGCAGAGGTATGGGTGAGCATATTCAGTGCCGCTTTTGCCATATTCGTATGAGGATGCCGATCTGTTTTGGTAAAGCGATAAAATTTTCCCTCCATCGCCGTGACATTTACGATGTGCTTTTTCCCGGTATAGTCACGCCTCATCAGTGGTGCCAGCTGACTGCAAAGCACAAAGGGTGCGACCGAATTGACGAGTTGAACTTCGAGCATTTCGGGTGCTGGGACTTCGGCAAGTTTTAAACGCCAAGAATTGGTCGCACGCAAATCGACTTGCTGAAGATCCGCGTCTAATTTTCCGCGAGGAAAAACCTCTTCAACTGCCAGTGAGTGATCATAAGAATAGGGAATTTGCGATAGTTGTGCAGAAGCCCTTAGGCCGATGCCGGGGCCCTGGCCGTGCCAACTCACAAGTGCAGCAGACTCACCACTCCCAGTCTGCGAGCAAAGCGCATTGAGTTCGGAACGACATTCCTGACTTGCTTTCAATATTTGCTGAGCTCGGCCTGGTAAGCTTTGAAACTCTGATTTTTCATTTTCTAAAAGGTGTGAATAAAAACCCGGAGGTCGCCTCACCGTTTGGGCGGCATTATTTATTAAAATGTCGAGGCGATCTACGGTCTTTTCAATATAGCGACAAAAAATTTCAACACTTGGAGTATGTCGCAAATCCAAACCATGAATTTGCAGCCGATCTCCCCACTTGGCAAAATCTGGTTCGCGCGCAAATCTCAATGCCGCGTCGACCGGAAAGCGAGTGGTGACGATCACCCGAGCTCCTGACTTCAACATCATAATGGCGGCATGATATCCGATTTTGAGACGAGCCCCAGTGATGAGGGCTACTTGCCCTGTCAAATCGGCCAATTGAAAACGCTTTTCGTAATTGAAGTCGGCACAGTCAGGACACATTGAATCGTAAAAAAAATGCAGCTTCAAAAACTCGGCCTTACAAACATAACAATTTCGCGGAGAATTCAAATACTGAACTTTTTCTTGGCCAGAAGAAATTTGCCCAGAAATCTTAACTGGAGCTTGAAATACACTCGACAATCTTGCCTCACGAATTCCGGTGCTCGCCCGCGCCTTGCGATCTTGCAAGCTAATTGCCTTTCGCCGCCCTGACATAGCAGCTTTTTGGCGCTTGCGAATTTCATTTTTATCCGGTCGAGAAAGTAAACCCGCCGCCTTTAACAAAGCGTTACGATGTTCGTGACTGAGCTCAGCCAAGAGTTTCGGATCGGTAGAAAGCTTTTCTAGAGCTGCAATTAAATGAGGAATTTCAGACATGCGTCGAAACTTATTGGCCAGATTGGCTTTATGTCAAGTTTTGTCCACGAAATTTTTTTATTGAATGAATGACTTGATCCAAAGTCGCTAAAAATTGCGATCGGTCTTTCTTTTCCATGGCTGAGGGGCCACCCTTCATTTCGCCCATATGTCGCAGATTCGTCATGAGTTCGCGCCCAGCGATAGCTGAGCCGATACTGTCTTCAGTCCATTCTTTTCCTTTTGGGCTCAGAACACGCACTTGCTTTTTTATACAGCGGTCTGCGAGCAAAATGTCTGAGGTGATCAAGATATCGCGGGCTTTTGAATTCTCTACAATCCAATCATCGGCGGCATCAAATCCACCGCCGACAACTTGCATTTCGATGCGTGAATCCAGCGGGATTTGCAAACGCTTATTGGCGACGAGCACCACCCGCAATTGGTAGCGCCCGGCCACTTTGTAAACTTCTTCTTTAACCGGGCAGCCGTCGGCATCAATAAAAATATCAAGCATGGCAATTAGGCCGATCTGCGCGCGCGCTTGCTATGGCGGGAATTGGCGCGCTCAACAAATACCAATTGCTGCTCAACCAATTGATCAAAGACTTCAAGTAAATGATCGTGCTGACGATTTTTCGCACCCAAAAGCTCGATACATTGATGAATTGCCTCAATGGTTGAAACACATTCTGGTGCTGGCTGTTTACGGACACGAAAAGTCGAAAGCCTTGTTGGAGTGAAACATATTTGCGGCAGACTTTTAAGGTTGGCACTGAGATGAAGCATTTTGCGAGCGGTATTCCAGGTCCCATCGATTACAAAAATAGCCAATTTCTTTTCAGTGGGAATGAGCTGCTGGCGCTCATCTTCAGTCCAACTTGAAATGTTTAGAGACTTGCGTCCTGGATAGAGAATCACCGAATGAATTTCTGGATTTTCTAAAATAGAATTTACTTTTTGGTTTCGAGAATAATCATGACCTACTATCAACTCTGAGTTTTTCAGACACAGGTGAGACATGCGACCAGTGGCAATTCTTCGGCGCGCTTCAATGGGGTGAGTGAGAATTACGAATTTTACCTCGGGATCAAAACTCTTGATATGGGCACAGTAGCAATTGAAACTCGGCTGTCGACATTCCAAACAAATTTCTCGAAATTGCTGAGCGCTCGCTAAAAAAACTTTTCGCTTTTCAAAATATTTTTGCAAATTCATAGGCCTTCATCTTAACGCGATTGAAGACCTATGACACCTAGACAAAAAGCTAGGAAATATGAACTTTAAATAATCGGACGATAAGTATCCACGGTGGCTTTTTTCATCTCATCCATTCTTTTCATTTGAGGGTTTAAATTTTTCCATTCAGCTGCAGACTCAGGAGTTACGGCGATATCAATTGCGCCATTGGCCTCAAGATTTCGTTTGGCTTTTTCAACTCCCGTAAAATCTGTGTGAACAGACAAAAGAATGCCACCATTTTTGACATAATCCTCATAGCGTTTCGCTTCAAACTCGGGAACTCCCAAGCCAATGAGTGCACCACTCACGCCTCCTACAACTCCACCCATTCCAATTCCAGCAAGTGCCGCCATGATGGGACCGGCAGCAATGAAGGGTCCGACACCGGGAATGGCCAAAGCTCCAACTCCAGCGAGCAATCCAATCGCGCCACCAATAACTGCGCCCGCGCTTGCACCAGTTGCAGCACCTTCAGGTGCCTTTGTGCTTTCCGAAATCGAGTCATAAACAGAACCAGAATGGTTGGGCAGTAAAACCGAAATCTCAGAGTTCACGAATCCATCCATCTTTAGCGATTCAACGGCTTTATCAGCATTGAGACGGTTTTTAAATACTCCAAATATTGCTTTGTCATTTTCCATAAAAATCTCCTTTTTCTTAAAAAAATTTCGCGCACCTTCTCTTCAGTGGGAGAACTACTGCAAGGCCCCTTCCAGCCTGAGATCCCTGTTTAATTATTTTGAGACTTGAGTTGAGGCAAATTGTAAATTTGAACTGGGCGGGCTGGGGCGGAAGCGCCCAATTTCGCTTATGGGTTTTTCTTAAATTCATGGTCATTTTTTACAATTTGGATCAAATCACCTAAATCACTGTTGAAACACGAAAAAGTGAAAAATATACAGCTTTTAGAGGGGCATATAGCTTGCTCACAGAACCGCATGCGCCTTTGTTTTTTGACTCTTATTTTATTTCTGAGCTGCTCGGTCTCTTGGTCCCAAGATATGTGCAGGGACCTATTTCAAACCGAGCTGCGATCGCTTGATACAGCTTCTGTCAGCGAAGATATAATTGAAAGTCATCGCGTCTCAATGAAAGTTTTGAAGGGTCCGAAAGAAGCTCTCAGCGCAAAAATTCTGGCAATTCGACAAGCCCAAAAATCTATTGATATTACCGTTTACCAACTTTTTAAAGACGAAACCGGATACCTTTACTTGCACGAACTTCAAAAAGCAGCCGCTCGAGGAGTGCGCGTTCGGCTTTTGGTAGACGCTTTGGGCTCTTTCAGTTTTAGTCATCATGAACTTGAACATCTGTTGAATACATTTACGGGAGTTCGGCCTGAAGTAAAACTCGCCAATTTAACCTTTCATCCAAAGCCTGCTTTTGCGAGATTCATGAGTTTACTTCGTGGAGAAACAAGTTTTCGCAATTGGTTCAGTTCATTGAATAGCCGTGTCCATGATAAAATCGTCTTGATTGATTCGGGCACTCCCGAGGCCTTTGCGATCTTTGGCAGCGCCAATATGACCAATGATTCAACTGGGCTTGGCAGCAGCGAAAAGGACACCACCAAAGAAATTGAAGCGATTGTTCGCCCGATTCGTGGTGCGGGAACGATTGACGCCGATCAAGAAATCGAAAATTATTTTGAGTCTTTATATGAATTCATTGGCAATCATCAACTCTGGGATCGCAGTCCAAATATATTTGATTTTTCTGGTGCGCGTATGCAACAGAACTATGTAAGCGCAAGTGCTAATGCCGATAAAGTGATGGATCTCGAAAAAAATATTCAACAGATGGCTCAAGAGAATTTTTTAAATACGCAACTCACACCAAGTGACTTTGAATTGGTGCATGAGCTCCCAAATCTCATTCGAAAAACCAATGTTTTCACTATGAAATGGTTTCGCTGGGGAAAACGACTCAATGAAAAAACCGTAGTACGAAGCCTTTCTAAACGAATGCTGAGAGCGCAAAAGCGCATCGAAATTGTATCGCCGTATTTTTTGATTGGTGATACGGATATTCGCAAAATTGAAAGATTGCTTTTGAAGAAACCCGATCTCGAGTTTCATTTGTATATCAATAGTTTTACGACCATCGATCATCGTACTGCCAGCGCCATATTTGAAGAATTTGTCGGGCCAAAGCTAGCGGCCCTCAAAACCAATCCCCTGATCGGAGAACGCCTTAAGATCAAAGTTTTTGTCGGCGATTCGAAAGCAGACTTACTGCCCAATTATTTTCATATGAAAGCGGTTCGAGTCGATGATGAGTTTTGGATTGGTTCGCACAATTTTGACTTCCGCTCTATTCGCCTCAACTCTGAAGTTGGAGCCTGGATGAATTCTCCCCAAGGGCATTTAGAAATCGGCAAAGCAATCGCTGAAATTGACCGCTATTCTGTTGAATGGGGTAGCCCGGCTTGGCTAAACATCATACAACAAAATCCGGTGTTTTTTGATTTTCAAAAGTTCATCTTAAGCGTCAGCAAAGTCTTTAAGATTCAGCTGCTTTTGTAGGTTTTTGAATTGAGCCCTGAAAATAGCTCTAAGGAGCAAACCCACCCTTACTTCTGCGAACAAATTTCTTACAGTTAACTGCAAATACATTGGGTGCCGGCAGCTTGGCTTCATAGTGCGGATGGTTGAAGTCAAATAGGTCCATAAGATTATCGGCATTTGCATCTCTTGCTGTCAGCGCAGGCAAATTGTATTTCGTCTCTATGAATTTTAAAATCGAAGTATGATCATGGGTGATATGGGATACATAGTGAGGTTTTGCAAAAGGCGAAACCGTTACAAAAGGCACGCGAAAGCCATATTGATCAAAACTTGCTTTCATCTCATCTTTTGGCGTCAAATTAGGCTCGATGCCGTCGGGCTTACATGCTTTTGGCGGAGATACATGATCAAAGAATCCTCCACCTTCATCGTAAGCGAGAAACATCACCGATTTCTTCCAGTAAGAGCTGCTCATGAGTTCAGAAACTCTTTCGGCAACAAACAACTGACCGGTTTGTACATTTCCTGACGGATGTTCGTCTTGTCCGTCCATATCTGAATCAATAAATACCACTTGCGGGAGATTTCCTGACTTCAGATCTTTGGCAAAATCAGCAACCGTGGCAACATGATTTAGATTCTTGAAATAAAAATTTGTAAAGAGATAGAGGTAGCCCAGGCCATTGCGATAGTACTTCCAGCTGATCCCATAATTATTGAGAACTTCAAAAATTGTTTTTTGATCGTAGCCGAGGGTCTTTATCGGCAGGTCATTTTTAATGTGGCCGAAAGAGGTCCCGGTCATGAGATAAAATCGATTGGGAAAGGTATTGGTCATTGCCGATGAGAAATAGCGATCTGAAATCGCAAATCGATTCGCCAACTCATAATAGAAATTAAGGTCACTTTGATCATAAAAGCCGATGGCGCCAACTCCAGAATTAATCACAAATTGATCATTCTTGCCGAAGTTCCAATCTCTGTGCATGGTGTCCCAATCATGCTTCGGACTTGCAGTACAGAGTGATGGTTCGTGGTGGGGTCGTACAATTTGACCTTTTGAATCTAAATTCTTCATTTCAGATGTCAGTCCATCGACTTCGCGACCGTAAAAATTCTCTTGGGACAGTTTTCCGAAATAGTGATCAAAGGAATGGTTTTCTTGCATGACCACAATTGTATGCTCTATTGGTATGCTCGTGTCCTCGGTTCCTGCTCGCAATTCAAACTTCGGCAAAGTTCCTGCAATACGAAGGCAGTCCTCCGCATTGGCATTGACACCTAAAATTGAAATAAGGCCCACTAACATCAAGTGCTTAATTTCTTCGCTCAATATCATAAACTGCCCCTTTTGAAAAATTGCGAATTGCAACGACGCGGATTATAGGAAAGTTCTTAAAGAAATCAATTCAAAAAACCAAGGTGTCTTTTAAAAATTGCTGAGGGTGTCTTTACAATTGCCCTTGGCTTCACTAATCTCCGAATTAATTTAGATCTAAGGACCCCCAGGAGCTCATTTTGAAATTCTCATGGCATCGCTACCGACCAGCCTTTTTTATAATGCTTATTCTCTTGGTCGGTGAGTTTTTAGTTCGTAGTTCGCTTTTATACTCTTTCGCCTCTAGTCAAATGTTGAAGATGTCGGTGGTCGCAAAGGTCCTCCTGACCGGCCTCAGAATGGATTTGGCCGCAAATTCTTGGATTCTGCTACCCTTTCTTTTATGGCTCCTCTTTATTCCCCAAAGCCTTATTGAGAAAAAGTGGCACAAAACATTCTTTATCTCTTGTTGTAGTTTGTTTTTCTTCGCGCAAATTTTCAATTGGTTTGCGGAGTATTTCTTCTTTGAAGAGTTTCATTCGCGTTTCAATACTGTAGCTGTTGATTATATTCTTTATCCCTATGAGGTTTTCGTCAATATCTGGCAGAGTTATCCGGTCATTCCCGCCACTTTGTTCTGCGGAATCTTGGCCTTTAGCTGCAGCTTTTTGATTCGTAAATCTCTGAATCGAACCATCATTGCGAAAAGCCAATTCTCCTCACGGGCCCTGCCCTTTTTGATCATCATGTTCTTCTTTGCTTTGTTTACTTCGACCGTTCAAAATGCGACCACGCGTTTCAGTGGTGATCGCAATATCGACGAGATCTCAAATAACGGCCTTTACTCCTTGGTTTTTGCGGCCACCACCCGACAATTAGATTACGACGCGTTCTACCCTGTTCCAGAACAAAACAAAATGTATCCTCGCGCACGGGAAGTTTTAAAAGAAAGCACATCGCAACTTTCAGACTCACAGTCAACACTCCGGGAGTTCATCGGAGACGCGCAAAGAAAGAAGCTCAATGTCGTCCTCATGCTTGAGGAGAGCTTTGGCTCTGAGTTTTGGGGAGTCCTCGGAAATAAAGATGGCCTAACTCCTGAAATGGACGCCTTAAGTAAAGAAGGCATTCTGTTTACGAATTTATACGCATCAGGTAATCGCACGGTACGCGGCATGGAAGGGGTTTTGGCATCCTTTCCTCCGCTGCCGGGAGATTCAATAGTGAAGCGGCATCTGTCAGATCATATTGAAACGCTTGCACGAGTATTAAAGCGCGATGGTTACACAACCTCGTTTCTTTACGGTGGACGTGGAATGTTTGATGGCATGCGATCTTTTGTCGTTCGCAATGGTTATGATGAGTTTATCGAACAAAAAGATTTTGAAAACCCAAGCTTTACAACTGTATGGGGTGTTGCCGACGAAGATCTCTTTTACTATGGAGTGAAGCACTTACGAGAGCTCCATCGCAAAAACAAACCTTTCTTTGCGACTTTTTTGTCGGTTTCAAATCACAAGCCTTATACCTTCCCGAAAGGAAGAATTGCAGAAAATCCTGATCTTGAGCGCCGCGATTACGCGGTCAAATACTCAGATTGGTCGCTTGGTGAGTTTTTTCGTCTCGCCAAAAAAGAGGAATTTTATAAAAATACAATTTTTTTGGTGATCGCAGACCATGGAGCGCGGGTTTACGGCAGCCAAAAGATTCCCGCTCACTCCTATGAAATTCCACTGGTTATCTTGGGTCCTCCGGATGTGGTTACTCCCATGAAAGTTGCAACCCTAGGCTGCTCACTTGATGTCGCGCCGACCATCATGGGCCTCCTGAACCGACCCTATAAATCTTTGTTTTTTGGCCGCGACCTTTTGCATGGAGATCCAAAAGACGGGCGCGTTCTCATCAATCACAATCGCGACATCGGAATTTTCAAAAATTCATGGCTCGCCGTTTTTGGAATTAATAAAACTCTCGAGTTTTACAAATTTAATCCTGAAACTCGCGATTTTGATCCAGAAAAAAATCTCACCGCAGAGGCCAAAGAAGTTGCCGACGACGGAATTGCACTGTTTGCCGCCGCTGACGATCTTTATATGCATCAAAAATATTATATTCCAGAAGAAATGGCCCAAACCTCTAAACTCGAGGGCGAAGGCAAGACTGCCAATCCCCAGTAAAGCCCCCGAAGCATGGGCCAGAAACATGGGTAGGCCAGCTAAGCTTTCTTTTTCCTAAGCTCCGCGAAGAATTTCTTAAGGAGACTTTGCGACTCTTCGGCCAATACTCCGTCGGTTACTTCAACCTGATGGTTTAATCGCTGATCTGAAAGCATCTGATAAAGTGAGTGCACCGCCCCGGTTTTAGGGTCACGAGTGCCGTACACCACGCGCTCAATTCGACTTTGTACAAGTGCCCCGGCACACATTCCGCAGGGCTCAAGCGTCACATAAAGCGTGCACCCTGAAAGCCTCCAAGCTTTCAGGCGCTCCGAAGCCTGTTTGATCGCAATCAATTCTGCATGCGCGAGCGGATTGGCTTGGGCTTCTTTGAGGTTGTAAGCTTCTCCAACAACGGCCCCATTGCAAACTACAATCGCGCCAACTGGAATTTCACCTAGTTGTGCTGCCTTTTCAGCCAGGCTTAAAGCCGCTTTCATCCATTTCAGGTCATTTTCTTCTGATTCACGCATCGCAGTACCGGGTATTTTCTGCTCAAGTTTTTGTCAAGTTGTTTGTCAGAGCATGGCAATTCTGATACACCAATTATTCCTATTTTTTTGAGAGGATGGTGAATTTTAATGGCACTCATTCGCATTCGTGACAACGAAAGCTTTGAACAAGCGTTCCGAAGATTTAAAAAGGCTTGTGAAAAAGGCGGAATCCTTTCTGATATCAAGAAACGTGAAAATTACGAAAAACCGAGCGTACGTTTGAAAAAGAAGTCAATTTCTGCTCGCAAACGTCTTCTCAAAAAACAAAAGAAACAAACTTTCACTGAGTAGTTTGAAGATTTAATTTTAACTGCCTGCAGGGGTCTTTTAAAGCTTTGCAGGCTTTTTTATTCAAGAGGTGCCTTATGTCCGTATCACTTAAAGACCAAATTGCGACTGATATGAAAGCTGCAATGAAGTCCAAACAGATGGATAAGCTTAATGCCCTCCGCATGGTACAATCGGCTTTTAAAAACCGAGAAATTGAACTACGCCCTAATCCCATCACTGAAGACGACTATTTAAATATTTTAAAAAAACTCGTCAAACAACGTAAAGAATCCATCGAGCAATTTCAATTAGCAAAACGTCAAGATCTCGTAGATGCCGAAAGCAAAGAGCTCAGCCTTCTTGAAACCTATATGCCCGCCCAAATGGATCGTGGCCAAATCGAAACACTTGTAAAAAAGGTGATTGCTGATTTGGGAGCGAAAAGTGTTAAGGAAATGGGCTCGGTTATGAAAGAAGTCATCGCACGCTCAGGCGGAACTGCGGACAATAAAATTGTGAGTGAACTAGTTAAAGCGACTCTGCAATAAGGCACCGATTCGTTTCTTACGTCGATTGAATATTTTCAAAGCCTAACGAGATCCGGGGACTATGAGTTTTGACCAAAACTTTATTGAGAAAGTTCTGACTTCTACGAAGTTAGAAGACCTAATTTCAAGCTCTGTGAGCCTGAAAGAGAAGGGCGGCAGACTTTGGGGCTGCTGTCCGTTTCCGGATCACAATGAAAAAACTCCAAGCTTTTCAGTCAATCCCGATCGTCAGCTTTACTATTGCTTCGGCTGCAAGCGTGGCGGCAATGCCTTTCAGTATTTGCAATCTTACAATGGCTATAATTTTCCTGAGTCGGTTGAGTATTTGGCAAAACTGGCTGGCATCGATATTCCAAAGCGCCAGACGGCAACCAAACAACAAGCCAAAGATTATACTGACAAAGAGACCCTTCTTAAAATTAATAAAACTGCCGCTGTCTTTTTTTATCAATCTCTGCTTGGTCTAGAACCTGATCACCCAGCGAAAGCCTATATGAAATCGCGAGGCATTGCGCTTGAGGTCGTCGAAAAGTTTCGGCTCGGAGTTGATTTGGGCTGGCAGGACCTCACTTCGTATTTTACAGATAAAGCTATTTCTTTAGCGCAAGCTGAAAAGCTAAATCTATTGGGTGTTCCGAAAACTGGTGCCAATAAATATTATGATTTTTTTCACGAGCGCATCATATTCCCGATTTTTTCTCCAATGGGCGATGTGATTGGTTTTGGCGGTCGCATCTTCGCAAATGGCGAGCCCAAATATCTAAACAGCAAAGAGACCCCGGTTTTTCACAAAGGCTCAACGCTGTATGGCCTTCACGAAACCGCCAAATTCATTCGCTCTGAGCAATCGGCCATTTTGGTTGAAGGCTATATGGATGCCATTTCACTTTATGCTTCAGGCATCAAAAATATCGCGGCAATTCTCGGAACGGCATTTACCCCTGAGCATGCCAAGCTTATTAAAAAATATTCGCAACATGTGACCATGCTTTTAGATGGCGACGAAGCCGGTATGAATGCGGCGGAGAAGAGTCTTCCGGTATTACTACAGGCCGATCTGCTGCCTAAGGCTTGTCCCCTTCCTGAAGGGCTAGACCCTGACGATTTTATTAAAAAATACTCAGTCGACGAGCTCAAGAATCGATTATTATCAGCCCAGGATTTATTTTTATGGGTATTAACCAGGTGGATGAGAGAATACCAGGCTAACGCAAGTGATAAACTTAAGATCCTTCAAAAGGCAGCACCCATTCTCATTGCGATGCCGAATCGCCAGCTTAAAGAGCTTTATATTCAAGAGCTAGTACGCAGACTTGATGTCGAACTCAATTGGATCAACCGAAGCCTGGCTGAATTTCAAAGAAATCTAGAGGCAAAGACAAAAATGTATTCACCAAAAGTTGAAGCCGGGGTGTCTCAAAATACGGAGCCCTCTGCAGTTGAGCCCCAAGTCCCCGATCAAACACTACAAAAGATCTCGCTTAAGGACGCTCCAAAGGATGAATTGGGAATGATCGCCTTGGCCTTAAACTCAGAGCAAAGCCTGATTGAAATTATCTCTCTCGACTTCGGGCAATTTTTCACACACGCTGGCTCGCGTCGGGTGCTTGAGGCGATCATCGCAAAGTATAGACAAGAGACAAAAATTTTTGATAGGCTAGCTAGCTGGGTGGCGATTATTTTAGATTCTTCAGATGTTCTTACATTTATGCTCGAGTCTACTGCGCTAAAACCGCCGGTAGAGGCTCTTTCGTCTGAAAGCACCAAATTGATGGATGATTATCAGAGAGCGATTAAACGTCGCTACCTCAAAAATCAGGCCAAACTTTTTGTTCATCAATTGCGAGATCAAAGTACTCCCGAACAGTTGGAACAGTTTATGAATGTACAAAGAAAACGACTGTCTTTGGAGAAACCGCAAAGCTAGTTTTATATCGATTATATTGATTTTGAAGATTTTTAAAAGACTTTGGAGAGCTCACACAAATGGCAAATAGCACGCAAGAAAATAGTTTAAGCGAAATTAAAGTCCTCACTTTAGGTGAGCAGCAAGCTTTAATTAAAGAAGAAAATCAACGCTTTATAAAGCTAGCCAAAGAAAAAGGTTTCATCACTATTGAAGAAATCAATGAGATGTTACCGCCTGAAATTCTAGATGCATCGGTTCTCGATTCTTTTATGCAAGCACTTGAAGTCAATGGTGTAGTAATTACAGACCTATCACAAAAGAAAGACACGGATGACGAGACTGGGGCTTTCTTGGGCGATCCTGATAAGGACGAAGAAGAGTCTGACGAAGATGAAAAGGTCGACGAGGAAGAGAACAAGGGTAATGACCCTGTACGGCTTTATTTGCGTAAAATGGGTAGCGTTTCTCTCCTCACTCGTGAGGGTGAGGTTGAAATTGCGAAACGTATCGAAAAGGGCGAAAGAGAAATCGTAAAAGCGATTTTGCTTTCTCCAGTCGGAAGTTTTGAGATCATTCAGTTGGGTAAACGTCTCGATGAAGGCCGCATCAAAGTTAAAGCAATTTTTCGCGGTCTTGAAGATGAAGAAACCCAATATGACGAGCAAGAATACATTGAAAAGATTCACCAGCTAATTGGCGAAGTAACCAATTATCAAAAGAAGGCCGCAAAAGCTTTTGAGATCTTGCGTGATGAAAAAGTAAATCCTAAAAATAAAGCGGATGCCGAAAAAGACTTGATGGTTTTCAATGACGAATTGATGACCAATTTCGAAAGCATCAATTTTAATCGTAAGACCATCAATCGCATTGTGATTAAGTTTAAAAATCTCGTGAATCGCATGACCGCTCTTCGCAGACGTATGCGTGAAGGCGTGCAAAAAACTTTCTCAGCAGATGTTGCTGGCCTCAGTGCAAAATACAAAGTGATCGAGAGCAACGAAAAAGAGCTGGTTAAGTTTACACGTGAAACCGGTTTGAATTTTCAAAAGTTACACCAGTACTATACCGAAGCTGTCGACGCTGAAAAGCGTATGCAACGAATTCTCGACGAAACTGAAATGAATTTCACCTGGATTCGCGACACTTATACCGCCATCTGGAAGGGTGAACGCGAAGCCGATGCCGCCAAAGCCGAACTTGTTGAAGCAAACTTACGCCTTGTGGTTTCAATCGCCAAAAAATACACCAATCGCGGCTTGCAATTCTTAGATCTCATTCAAGAGGGCAATATCGGCTTGATGAAAGCTGTTGATAAGTTTGAATATCGTCGGGGTTATAAGTTTTCAACTTATGCCACTTGGTGGATTCGCCAAGCCATCACCCGCGCCATTGCTGATCAAGCGCGTACGATTCGTATTCCTGTGCATATGATTGAAACGATCAACAAACTTGTTCGTACTAGCCGCTATCTCGTTCAAGAACTTGGCCGCGAGCCACAGCCTGAAGAGATCGCCGAAAAAATGGATATGCCAGTCGACAAGGTTCGTAAAGTTTTGAAAATTGCCAAAGAGCCAATCAGTCTTGAGACTCCAGTTGGAGAAGAAGAAGATTCACATCTTGGAGATTTCATTGAAGATAAAAAAGTGATCAATCCCTCTGAGGCGATTGTGAACTTAAACTTGGCAGAACAAACGCGCAGAGTACTTGCGACTTTGACTCCAAGAGAAGAAAAAGTTTTGCGTATGCGATTTGGTATCGGCGAAGAATCCGATCACACTCTTGAAGAAGTGGGACAAGATTTCAACGTGACCAGAGAACGCATTCGTCAGATTGAAGCGAAGGCACTTCGTAAGTTGCGCCATCCAAGTCGATCTGGTAAATTAAAAGCCTTTATTGATTCGTAGTTTGATAGCTAAGCAGGGTCAGTAGCTCCTATGAGCTGCGCTCTGCAAACCTGTGGGGGTTTAGCTTAGTTGGTTAAAGCATCCCGCTCATAACGGGAGGATCGCAAGTTCAAGTCTTGCAGCCCCTATTCCAAAGTGCCTGCTAACATTTCATAATATGCCGAATTAAGACGTTGATATTGGGACTAAAATTCAAAGCCAAAAATCATCGGCTATTGAATTCGTTTAAAGGTACAGACTTCACTTTGTCCGAGCAAAAAATTTGTCGTGCCCATTCTGGATACAAGATTCATTACAAACAAATTATCTTTTAGTTCAAATTGGTCGACACTTCTACGAACCTCTGAACCGCCCAAACAAAAGAAGCCTCCGTCCTGATACACGATTGTATCAGTGAGCCTGGTTCCCTCACCCACGACTTCTGAATATCCCATTATGCCGTCTGACCAGCACGAATTGAACTTAATGGCGCCCTCGTTGATATTTGCAATTTCGATTCGATAGCCATCTTTGAAATATCCTCGTACATTATGATTTTCAGCATCCCCAATAAGCTGCATTGGTCCTCTGTAATTGAGCACACAGTTGATTGGTGAAATTCCTGAATCCAATAGCCAAATACCAGTAAATGCCGAATATTCAAAGTTTGATGCAAAAACTGAAGACGAGATCAAAAAAACGAAAATAAAGGCTTTCACAAGAGTCTCCCTATAAAGCAAAGTTAAATAGGATTTACATAAGCTGAGCTCAATATAATTCAAAAAAAAATGAGCTCCAAGAAAATTTCTCAGAACACAACAAAACTAGATGTTTCAAAAAAGTTTTTTGTTCATGCGCCGAGATTTTCAAACTTGAAGTCACCCAAGAATTCTTTAGGCCCCCAGAGAAATCTTGGTTGCCACAACTAAAGTCGCCGAGAAATAAAATGAATGCGAAAATGCTAAATCCACTCTTTGCATAATAATCCGAATATAATTTGGTTTGTGGGCTTATTTTGTACCAAATAATGTTCTCTCAAGAGTCCTTCTCTTTTGTATCCGACTTTTTCTATAACTCGTATCGATGCAAGATTCTGTTCTGCAACGAAAGCTGTTAGCTTTCTGATATCTGTATTTTCAAATATCATTGAGGTCCAAAGTTTTAAGGCCTCGGTGGCGATACCACGACCATGATAGGCTTCACCAATCATATAGCCAATTTCAGCTGTTCCCATCATAGAATTTATTTCGGACATCGAGACTGTACCGACCAAATTGCCTTCAACGCTAATGAACCATCTTTGAGAGACAGTTTTGTCTAACGGAGCCAATTCGACAGGAGTTTTTGATAAGATCTCTTGAAGCTCTCCCAAGCTTCTTGACTTAACTGGGTTAAATTTCAAAGTAATTGGTTCGTTACGCCACTGATGAAGTAGCTGCGCATATTCGATATTGGAAGGAATAATTTTAATATTCATTTGCCGTAGAGCTAACATTTACTCTCTTTATTGTCCATAAATTGGAACCTACCTGATGGCACTTTGGTCAAATTCGCTTTTGATTGATCTTTATATAGGCCTATATTCAAAAATTAAAAAATAATCGCGGCATAAATGCCGCCTTTAATGTGATTCGATTTCGAATTTTCAGTCGGAACTGAAGCTCCATAGAGACTGCTATAAGTTTCAAATGAGGCAAAGGCTCCGCCCTCAAATCTCTTTGCAAATCGGCGATAGAAGTAACTTGAAAAACTTTGCGTTGTGCCGTCGTATCCAAAGGACCGCTCACGATTTTCGTTCGGAGTATCTTGAATATGACGATTTATATAAGAAAATAAAAGGTGGGTACGAGAGTCCAAATTCCAGTCTAAATTGCCGCGAAAAAAACTCATACTAAAACCATCAATGCCGCCGGCTCCCGAGAGAATTTCAGCAAATAGTTCAGGTGCTTGAAAGGAGATTCCGAGTAAGGAAAGCCCTACTACATCGCGATCAAAAAGATTGGCGGCTTGAATTCCCACTTCGCCGGTTGTGACTGGGTAAAATTTTACCGCCATTGAGCTATAGCCAATACCCAAATAAACCTGACTAGATTGTGCCACGCGATCCTCTACTTTTTCCTTAAAGTCTGCGGCACTCCATCGGTAACGATTTCCTACCAAAAAAAGACTTGGATCTAGCATGACTCCAAAATGAATATAGGAGGATTTAAATTCATATGAAAATTGTGATTGCGGTTCTTCGTGGAGACCCTGGGAAATGGGCCCAACTCCCGTGACGGACTTTTGTTGAAAACTAAAGGGTCCTCGTCCGCGCTCATCGGTCAATAACGGCAGAAAATTATTGTCGCGATTTTGCGATTGTGCGTGCCGCGATCCGAGTGAAGTCCAAAGACCAAGCGTCGATTTCTTTTTAAAAACAAATGGGACAGCATAGTAACTTTGCCGACGTTTATAAAATTCAATCTGTTGATGGCCCTTCATTAGGCGATCAAACTCTTCTTTGATTTCTACCGCGCCACCAAGCAGTCGCTCAGGGACCACTTGCAAATGCCCCTGTCCCTGCGCATTGAGCACCACTCGCGGACATTCCGCAAACGGATAGGGCGGGACGAGTTCGACACGCTCATTCCTCTTAGCTGAAGCCGACGTCGAATGAAGGTCCTCGCGGTTGGTGGTTTCGATATTCCAAATATTTGAACGCTCAATGACTGCGCCACGCCCATCGAGAGTTAAAAACCCAATGCGACTCTCGGTAAAATCAACCGGCCAGCCAGAAATCAGCTCTCGCATTTCATTGTTTTGGCGCGTTCGAATAATCAAATGGTAGGGAGCATCTTTGAGGATGAGTTGATTCACAGGAATTTCATTTAGTGAATATGAAGCCATATATATTACTTCATAGCGAGGAAGATATTTCGTACGACCTTCAACTGTCATCAGGGCGATATTCTGCGAATCGACGGCCATAATCACGCCGGTTTCTGAGACACACGAAGCCGTATAAAGACTGACTAAATCGAGAGCTCTCGCTTGAGTGCCCAATAAGACTGTGAGCGCGAAGGCAAACTTAGCGAATTTAAGTTTATTCTTAAAACAAAAATTCAAGCGTGCCTCCGAATCTGACATCAGAGGATGAGTCGTCCGCACTCGTTCCTGAAAGCTTGGTACGTGTTTTCAAATTGTTAATATTGAGAAGCCCACCCAAGGCCACGGTTGATTCAAATTCATTTTTCAAGCTGAGCGAAATTGCACTTTTACCAAACCAATGCGAAAGCGAACCTGAGGGGCCTAACTCAGAGTAATCGCCCTCACTTATCGTATAGTCAGCAGAGGCTTTAAGAGATTTGTATTGATAGTCGACTCCGGCTCTTAAAAAACTTCCTTTGAAATCGAATTGTGTTAAATAGTTGGTATAGCTTGTCAATGAGTCAGTTCTAATCTCACTCTCGGATGGAGAATGTGAGTCAAAATGAAAAAGTGAACCTACCGCGCGTATTCGCCAAGATTTCGTGGTCCTCATTAATCTCAAGGCATAAGATATGCGCGTTGATAAAATTTCGCGGTAAGTTTTGCCCGAACGAATCCCAATAGATGGGAAAAAGGAACCTAGAGAAACCGAATAGGGACCATAGTCACCACCAATGAGAGCCATATAATTTAGACCCAATTGAGATTCGGTCTGGCCCCAATCTTTGACCACTGAGTTCGAATCGAAACCCTGAGTTGCAAAAAGAGACGATCCTTCAGAAAGACCCGACAAATTACCTACAAAAAGCGCGTGAAAAATATGGGCTTTTAATTCAGAGCGAATTTGTGCATAGGGCTCTACATTGGGCCCAAATTCATTCACCGCAGAGCCAATCACATTGGAACTCTGAAAACGATATGGATTTCCCGTCGTCCATTGCATATAGATAGGAAGATCTGCAGCGCGCTCGTGGCGATTCGGGAAATAATTAAAGCCAAAGCGATCATCTTTATCATAGAGGTATGGCTTCGCATAAAGAAAAGTTCTCTCTTGAAAGCTTTCAAGCTCACGAAAATTAGCCTCAAGATCTTGTATGAGCTGCTGAATTTTAATTTGATCCGATAGCACACGGGTGGGTCGAATAGCAGGCAGTTTTTGTGGTGAAACTTGAGCCACAGCTGGGCAGGCAATAGTCGCACGCTCCAACTCAAGGTTTGGACTTATGGCTTTCAAATGAAGTTTAGGCTTGGACTCAACTTGGCCGTCTTCTTTATTTACAAATCTCAATTTATGAATCGTATCCATTTCGAAGACATGGGTCTTGCCCTCTTCATCATAAAACATTACAAGTGAATCCATAAATCGAATGGGCCAGGCTAAGAAACTGACTTCAGGATCGTCGCCTACCGTCACTCGTCTCAAAAAATTAATATTTTCGTTTATATCCAAATTCACTATTGGATCAGAGACCACATTGTATACCAAAATACTGTTGATCTCTATGGTGTTTAAAATCTCTCTTTTCCCGCTCAAATTGAGAAGATGAATTTGCGATTCTTCGAGATGAACAACAAATCCAGAATGAACACTACAATCTTTTTTAACCAAAGAATAAATGTAACTGCTCAGGTTCCTACGCAAGAGTCGGCGCTTGATTGATTAGTGCTGCATGAATTGCTCCGAGAGTTGGGTGACCCTGCTTGCGGGCAGTGG